>JBFMBE010000080.1:0-14927 GCA_040755275.1 Thermodesulfobacteriota bacterium
TGCAGTAGATCCTCCAATTTCGCTTCGATGCAGATCACATTCCCCAACCCGAGTCTTCGAAGAACCGTCCGCTGAAAATTCACCCGCTTTCGGGAGGCATCCAGCAGTGTCATCCGTAGGTCCGGCCGGAACACGGCAAGCGGTATACCGGGGAATCCGCCGCCCGATCCCACATCCAGAAGGCCAGCGTTTTCCGGGATATGCGCCGCCGGAATCAGGGAGTCCACGAAATGCCTGACTGCAATCTCCGCCGGATCGGTGATGGCCGTGATGTTGATCCTGCGGTTCCAGGCAAGCAGCTCGAGTGCATAGGCTTCGAAGCGGGCGGCATGATCGGAGGTGAGGTGCAGACCTGCCTGTACTGCGGCTTCGATCAGAAAACGCCGCCAGCGGGGAGATGGAAGGTGGATGGGCGGAGCACCGCCATCGGCATTCATCGGTACTTTCGGTAATCGATTCCGTACTGTTTGGCCTTATATGCGAATTTCCGAACCGTGGTCTTGACCATTTCGGCAGCGAGGGTCAAGTTCCCGCGGGTGTTTTTCAAGGCATCGACGATGATTTCCCGCTCCAGATTGGCGACGGCCTCCTCCATCGAATAGGTGGGCTGGGTGCCGGTTTCCTGCCCAGTCTGCAGTGTCGGCGGAAGGTGGTAGCTGTGGATGACCCCTTCGTTACACAACAGAACGGCGCGCTCGATGCAGTTTTCCAGTTCCCGGACGTTTCCGGGCCAGTGGTAGTGCATGAGCATGTCGATGGCAGGTGTCGATAGCCGTTTGATTTCCTTGTGATTTTCCTTGGCGTATTTTTCCAGGAAATGCTCGGCCAGCAGCAGAATGTCGGTTTTCCGCTCCCGCAGCGGGGGCATGTAAATGGGAAAAACGTTCAGCCGATAATAGAGGTCTCCCCGGAAAGACCCCTCCTCTACCGCCTGTTCCAGGTTTTTGTTCGTGGCTGCAATCACCCGCACATCGACCTTGATCGTCTTCTGTCCACCGACCCGTTCGATTTCCCTTTCTTGAAGCACCCGAAGGAGGCGGGCTTGAACCTCGAGCCCGATGGAGCCGATTTCATCCAGAAAAATCGTTCCCTTGTCGGCAAGTTCGAAGCGTCCGAGTTTTTGACGGATGGCACCGGTAAACGCGCCTTTCTCGTGTCCGAAAAGCTCGCTTTCGATCAAATTGGGGGGAAGTGCTGCACAATTGACCTTGACGAAGGGGCCTGCCGCCCGATGGGAATTGAAGTGAACGGAGTGTGCCACGAGCTCCTTGCCGGTTCCGCTTTCCCCCCGGATGAGTACCGTGGCGTTGCTCTTGGAGACCTGGGCGATCATCTGGAAGACTTCCCGCATGCGGCTGCTGCTGCCCACGATGTTCGAAAAGCTGTATTTCTGGCCGAGCTGATCCCTGAGCCGTTGGTTTTCGGCTCTCAGGTGTTCTTTCTCCATCCGGATCGTTTCGAGATTGATGACATGGCGGGCCACCATGGTGGCGATGACCGAAAGCAGCTGCTCGCCGGTTTTCAGCGAATATTCCGGATCATAAGGCCTGTCGACACTCAGAGCGCCGATCACCTGGGATACATTCTTGATAGGAACGCAGATGAAGGAAATTTCCTGAGACGGGGATGCCTTTCGGGTTTTCGTGCGGTTGAGAAAGAGCGGTTCCTTGCTGATTTCCGGGATGACCACGGCAGTTCCGGTTGCGATCACCCGGCCGGTGATGCCTTCTCCGAGCTTGTATTTGACGCGCTCCACCGTGGATGGGGCGATGCCGTGAGCGACTTCAATGGTGATTTCGTTTGTAATGGGATTCAGAATGGTGATGGTGCCTCGGATCATCTGCATGGAATTGGCCAGGATATCGAGCACCCGGTAGAGGGATTTGCGAAGGTCCAGGGACTCGTTCAGCGCATTGCTGATTTCATACAGCAGACTGATATCTTGGATACGATTCATTGTCGATTTTCATGATGATGTCGTTGATGCGCAAACGGGTTGCCATGTCCTGTTTTGATGTCCTCGCAAAAAGTCAGGAAGTCTCTCTCGAGTCGCGGGGTGACTGGGGAACCTGTTTCGCAGCAAGCTCAAAAGGCTTCCCCCGCCACTTCGCTGATGCCCGGCATTCCAGAAAAGCACGGGAAAAGCGACTTGTTGCGAATCCATCACCGTTTTGAATGTATTCCGCTTTTGTCAGTGAATCAAGTCAAATATCTGCAAATACCGAGAGATCGTAATTGACACCTGGATAAGGCTGTCGTAATGAGGCCTAAATTCTTTTCATTTTTTTCAAACGATTCGCTTGATTCTTTGGAGGGTTTTGGTATGTTGTAGCTATATCGTGATCACTTTATAACTATCTATCTGGAGTCAGCCTTATGGATGCATCGAGCTTACTGGAAACACTACGTCAGAAACAGATGGAAGCCCTGGACGGAGGCGGGAAGGACAAGGTCGACAAGCAGCATCAGTCCGGTAAATTAACGGCACGGGAGCGGATCGCCGAACTGCTCGATCCGGGAACCTTTGTGGAAATCGATCGGTTCAAGGTGCATCGCTGCATCGATTTCGACATGCAGTCCCAGAAAATTCCGGGAGATGGTGTCGTCACCGGTTATGGCGCTATCAGCGGGAGACAGACCTTTGTCTTTGCGCAGGATTTTACGGCTTTCGGTGGGTCGCTTTCTCTGGCGCACGCTGAAAAGATCTGCAAAATCATGAAAACCGCCATGAAGATCGGAGCTCCGGTCATCGGGCTCTGCGATTCCGGCGGGGCCCGGATTCAGGAGGGGGTCATGAGTCTTGCGGGGTATGCCGACATCTTCCTGCTGAACGTCATGGCCTCGGGGGTCATTCCACAGATTACAGCCATCATGGGGCCGTCTGCAGGGGGTGCGGTGTACAGCCCGGCGCTGACGGACTGGATCTTCATGGTGGAGAAGACCAGCCATATGTTCATTACGGGGCCGGAGGTCATCAAGGCCGTTACGCGGGAAACCGTGACCAAGGAGGAGCTGGGTGGCGCCATGGCCCACAACGCCAAAAGCGGTGTGGCGCATTTTTCTGCACCCGACGATCGGGCTTGTCTGGCCATGATTCGGGAGCTCATGAGTTTTCTACCGCAGAACAACATGGAGGATCCGCCCCGCATCCAGCCGACGGACGATCCGGAGCGACGGGAGGATGCCCTTCGGGAAGTCGTTCCGACCGATCCCAACAAACCTTACGATATTCGGGATATCATTCATTCGAATCTCGACAACCACTATTTCTTCGAGGTACACCAGCACTGGGCCAAAAACATCGTGGTCGGTTTCGGGCGGCTCGACGGCATGCCCGTCGGCATTGTCGCCAATCAGCCCAATGTCATGGCCGGATGTCTCGACATCGATGCCTCGATCAAGGGGGCGCGCTTTGTCCGGTTCTGCGACGCCTTCAACATCCCGCTCATCGTCTATGAAGATGTTCCCGGTTTCCTGCCCGGCTTACACCAGGAGCATGGCGGCATCATCAAGCACGGTGCCAAATTGATCTACGCCTTTTGTGAGGCCACCGTTCCCCGCATCACGGTCATCACCCGCAAGGCATACGGCGGAGCTTACATCGTCATGAATTCGAAGCACATCCGAGGGGATATCAATCTCGCTTTTCCAGGGGCCGAAATCGCCGTCATGGGTGCGGAGGGTGCCGTCAACATCATCAGCCGCAAGGAAATTCAGGAGGCTTCCGATCCGAAGCAGGAGCGGACTAGATGCATCGCCGAGTACCAGGAAAAGTTTTCAAACCCCTATCGTGCCGCAGAACTCGGATATATCGACGATATCATCGATCCGGCCGATACGCGGATCCATCTGATTCAGGCCCTTCGGATGCTCCGGACCAAACGGGACATCAATCCCCCCAAGAAACACGGGAACATCCCGTTGTAAGGAGGCCGTATGACCTGGGAACAAATCGTCGAACTCATTCAGAACATTCTCGTCTCGCAGACCGGAATACCGAATCTGACCGGCGGGCAGCTGGTCATGATCTGCATCGGCCTGTTTTTCCTGTATTTGGCTATTGCCAAGGAATATGAGCCCCTTCTGTTGTTGCCCATCGGATTCGGTATTTTTCTCGTGAATTTTCCCATTACCCCGTTGATGGGGTACACCGATCATGGGACACCCGAGCTCATCCGAGCGTTTTATAAATATGGCGTCGAATGGGAAATCATTCCCTGTGTCATCTTTTTGGGGCTGGGTGCCATGACGGATTTCGGGCCTCTCATCGCCAATCCCAAGACGCTCATCGTCGGTGCCGGGGCACAGCTCGGTGTGTTCGTCACGTACATCGGGACGCTCTTCTTCGGGTTTACCCTCAAGGAGGCCGCATCGGTCGGTATCATCGGGGGGGCCGACGGTCCGACCACCATCTATCTCACGGCCAAGCTTGCCCCCCATCTTCTCGGTGCGAACGCCTTGGCGGCATATTCCTACATGGCCATGGTTCCGCTCATTCAGCCGCCCATCATGCGGCTGTTCACAACGCCGGCCCAACGTAAAATCCGCATGCGCCAGCTTCGTCCGGTATCCGCCCGGGAAAAATTGATCTTTCCCCTGATCGGCTGCACGCTGATTGTTCTGCTGATACCGGCCGTTGCTCCTCTGATGGGGATGTTCATGCTCGGGAACTTGATGCGGGAAAGTGGGGTGGTCAAACGGCTTTCCGACACGGCTCAGAATGCTCTCATGAACATCGTGACCATCTTCCTCGGGCTTTCGGTCGGGGCAACGATGCAGGCCGATGTTTTTTTGAACTACAAGCCGCTCATCATCTTCGCTTTTGGTATGCTCGATTTTGCGGTATGCACCGTCGGCGGAATTCTGACCGTTCATCTCATGAATCTGTTTCTGAAGGAGAAGATGAATCCCCTCATCGGTTCTGCGGGGGTTTCGGCGGTTCCCATGTCTGCCCGGGTATCCCACAGCGAAGGGCTGAAGGCCGATCCGGACAACTGGTTGCTGATGCATGCGATGGGGCCCAATCTGGCCGGCGTCATCGGTAGTGCTGCCGCAGCCGGCATGTTCATTGCCATGTTTCAATAGGAGGCCATCATGAACCAGCGATGCACGTACCGATCGTTCCTTGCCGCCGCTTGGATCGTCTGGCTGATCGGATGTTGGGCCGGTATCGGATGGGCCGCATTCGGAGACGATATTGAAAAACCCCAACCCAAATTTGTTCAAGAAGGAAGCACCGTCGTCGCCACCCTGCTTCCACGGGCAAAAAGTACGAGTGTCCAGATCCGGTTCAATGCCGATCGGGATCTTCCGCTCGGGGTGATCGGGATCGATTTCGAGTCCATTCGAACATCCGATCTCGACATCAAGGAATTCAAATCGGCCTTCTTTCAGGTAGACATCGAGGACGTCACACCGGGAGGGCAGGTTGTTCTGAACATCACGTCGGATTTCTTTACATCATCGACCCAGTATTGGGTGTATCGTCCCGATGAATCGGTCAAGTGGAGAGATAGCGGCATTGCGGCCAAAAAAGCCGCCCAAAAGTTGTATACGTTTGCCGTTCCGCTTCTGGACGGCGGACCTTTCGATGCCGACGGAAAGGCGGATGGCAAAATTCGGTTTGTCGGCGGACCGAAGGATGGATTCTGGAGCTATGCCCTGGGAACGCTGGTGATCCGGTTTTTCGGCGTATTCATGGTTCTTTCGATTTTAATGATCGGGATGATCATCGCTGGAAGGCTGTTTGTACACTTCGAGAAAAGCGGCGCGAGCGCTCTACCCAACGTGGTGCAGACACCGGTGAAAAGGCCATCTCCTGCTCCGACGTCCGAATCGGTAGAGGAGGCTGCGGTTGCGGCCATCGCTACAGCCATTCATCTGAGTCGGGGGGGAAGGGCGGAGGAAGAGGAGGCCATCGCCGCAGCCGTTGCCGTTGCCCTGCATCTTGAAGCAACTGCCGGTTCAACCGCACGGGGGCAGACTTCAATCGGTCGAAATGAATGGGTGGTCGTCGGAAGACAGCTTTTGCAGGAGACCCGGCTGCAGGTGTTTTCCCGCCCGGTCCATTCTCGATAAGCTCGGGATGCGGGATCCAGCTACCCCGCTCATGCCCTGCATTTACGAAAAGCGTGGGCAAAAAGTCTGGAAGTCTCTGTCGAGTCGCGGGGTGACTGGGGAAACTTTTTCGCTGCTGCGAAAAAACTCAGCCGCCCGATCTCGTAGGATCGGACGGATGGCCAAACCGTGAATACAGGCTCGTGGAATTGCAATGGCTTGCTTTTCAATGTCCATTCGTTCAAGCGCGTCCGTCCGATCCAACGATATCCGGCGGCTTCAAACAGGTTTTCGCAGCAGTCTCAAAAGGCTTCCCCAGCCACCCCGCTGATGCCCGGCATTCCCGAAAAGCACGGAAAAGCGACTTTTTGCGACGCCATCATTTTTAAAGCATCATGTAGGGGATAGTGATGCAACTGCCCACTGCCGACTGCCGACTGCCCACTGCCGACTGCTTTTACGATAAATGCCCTTTGATTTCATTCGTCTCCAATGATATGAAACCACTTGAACCATTCCAACGAAATGAGGAAAACCATGAATTATCAGCTAACCATCAATGGAAAAGATTTCGATGTCACCATCGCAAGCATCACCGGTTCCACTGCAAGGGTGCTGGTGAACGGAAGCCCCTATGACGTTCGGATCGGACAGCGTGCTGGAAGTGGATCTGCTCCATCGATGCAGGATCCAGCCTTGCCTCGGTCGGTTTCTCCTGCTTCCCCCTCCTCCGTACCCCAGCAGGCAGCGCCCGTCATCTCAGCAGTCCAAGATGAAACGCCGGCCGAAGGAGAGGCCATTCTGGCTCCGATGCCCGGATTGATCCTGGAGGTCAAGGTCAAGGTCGGGCAGCTTGTGGTGGCCGGTGAAACGATTGCGGTGATGGAAGCGATGAAAATGGAAAACAACTTGGTGGCCCATGTCGCCGGTACCGTCAAGGAAATACGCGTTGAAAAGGGAAAGGAAGTCTCGACGGGAGACATCATCATGGTGATCGGTTGAATACAACGGAAGGAGCGAGCGATGAAGCGTTGGAAATGTACCGTTTGCGGTTACATTCATACGGGAGAAGAACCACCGGAGAAATGCCCGGTCTGCGGTGCGGATCGCAGCAAATTTGTTCTGCTCGAGGATGAACCGGTCGAAGTACCCAAAGCCGATATCGTGGATACGACTGCGGCAGCATCCGAGGTGAAGGCTCTTCCTTCCGAAAACCGGGAAATCCTCGTCGAGGCCAAACACGCCTTTGAACCGTATTACAAGATGCTGACGGAGCTCATGGTGAAATACCATGCCCATCCCATTTCCGTCCATATTCCCAACGGCGTGTTGCCGGTGTCCTTTCTTTTCCTTGTTCTGGCCATGGCCCTCAACAGTCCGGCTCTGGATCGAGCGGCCTTCTACAATCTGATCGTCGTCGTGCTGGCCATGCCATGGGTCGCTTTTGCCGGCTATGTCGATTGGAAGACCGTTTACAACGGGAACCTGACCCATCTTTTCCTTGGCAAAATGGTCTGTGCAGGAGTGGTCTTCCTGCTCAGCTTGGTGCTGTGCATCTGGCATGCCGTCGATGCCAATGTCGCTTTGGCGGGATCCCCTTCCCGGTTCATCTATCTGTTTATCTATGGGCTGAATTTGGCTGCCGCCGTTGTGGCCGGTCTGTTGGGAGGCAAGCTGGTTTTCCCGAACCGTTGAGCTACAGGAAGGAACAACCATGCGGATCGATACGCGTAAATCGGATGATTTGCTCATCATCACCCCCTTGGACAACCGGATCGATGCCTCCATTGCACCGGACTTCAAGGGGCACATCCTCAACTGGATCAATGAGGGCAATCACCGAATCCTGCTGGACCTCTATCATGTAGAGTTCATCGACAGCAGCGGGCTGAGTGTACTGGTCTCCACCCTGAAAGCATTGGGCGGCACGGGAGAATTCATGCTGTGTTCGATCTGTGCAACCGTCATGAACCTCTTTCGTCTCACCCGGATGGACCGGATCTTCAAAATCTATCCCTCCGTCGAAGAGGCGCTCAAAGCGGTCAAGGAGAATCAGCAGGCGGCATGAGAACGGGTGGAGGATGTGTGGCTCAGCCGTGCTCGGTTGCTGCTGGCAGCAGGGAGGCGGATCGATCGATACCTGCCGATGGTATGGCTGCATGTAGCAGCGACATTCTCGCTATGGTCCAATCCGTCTCCCATCGACCGACCCCGCATGAAATCGAGTGTTGTCTGCGAAAGCGATACCCCCGTGTTCTTATCCGAAACACCCTTCGGCAACTGATCCGAGAGGGGGATTTGGCCTATGCTTCCCTCCATGGCAGACAGGTGCTGGAACCATCCATCCATAGGCGCATTCAAATTAGCCCCCACATCGCCCTTGCACCCGAAGGACATGGCGCGGATTCCGGTGGTATTACCGTCCGTCTACAGCACGGAGCGGCCTTTGGAACTGGCCAGCATCCGTCGACCCGGCTGGCTCTCAGGCTGATGGACCATGTGTTTCATGTCAAGGGAAACGACCGGCACCTTCGCTTCAATCGGGTGCTCGATGTTGGTACGGGTTCTGGAGTGCTGGCCATCGCAGCCCTTTTGCTGGGAGCGGCATCCGCCACGGCCACAGACATCGATCCTTGTGCCCGGTTTGAAAGCCGTCGAAATGCGCAGATCAACGGTGTTGCTGCTCGGATCATTGTTGCCGATACCTCGCTCGAAGACATGGACCCCTTTTTCGATCTTGTTCTTGCCAATCTTCGACCACCCACCCTTTATGCAATCCTGCCGGAGCTTGTCCGCCTGTGTCATCCGAAAGGGTTTTTGGTCTGCGCAGGCATGCGTTCCGAAGAGCTTCCGGAGATGATCAACCATTATGCTTCTGGAGGGTTTGAGCTTTGGATCACGTGCCATGAGGACGACTGGGGAGCAGCCGCTTTCCGGATTCGTTCTTGAAATCGGAGTCGAATTCCAGTAAGAGATGCACCGGTTGACGTTCGATCGAGGAAGTTCCCATCGGATCGATCGAGTGGTCTTTTCCCCTCGAAATCCATTATCAGAGGAGCAAACCCATGACGACCCGCATTCTGGTTCCTATGGACGATTCCACCAATGCCTTCCGAACGATCGATTTCATCACTTCCTATTTCAAACCGGACTGCAAGATCACCCTTTTCAGTGTCCTTCCTGACACTGCCGCCCTGTGCGACATGAACAGCCCGGAGCTCACCCCGTATTTCCTGTCCGAGCATTCCAGTTTCTGTCAGCTTGAAAATAAGAAACGCGAGCTTGTCAACGAAGCGCTCAACCGGGCGAAGAATACTCTTCGAGATGCCGGGTTCGACCCCTTCAACATCGAAATCAAGATCCAGAAAAAGAAAGAAGGGGTCGCTCGGGACATCGTCAAGGAAGCCGGCAAAGGATATCAGGTGATCGTGATGGGAAGGCGCGGACTTTCCGGTGTTCAGCAGTTTCTGATGGGAAGCGTTTCCCAGAAAGTCCTCAACTCGGTTCGGGACATCAGTGTCGTGATCGCCAATTGATGTCCTGCAGCCCTGGTGGAACGCGACATCCAGTCCTACGGCTCGAATGCATGAAAGCCGCCAAAGTGACTTTCATGAGAATCGGTGTCATCCGCGTTTCCTCGTGACTTCTGGAGGAATCCTGTTGAAGCCGTCCAGGATTTGTGGTAAGCGTTTTCGGGTTTTGGCGGGCCGAAAGATGGATCCTGAATGTTCATGACGACGGGTCTTCGTCATCCCCGGAGATGAAAACCGGTAAGAAACCCATCGTCTATTGTCTTTAGCCTACAGCTTTTCGAATCATTCATGCAAAGGGGGAACCAAAGAGCCGGTCTTGACACCCCATGTTCCGATGGGGTGAAGGCTTATCCCAGCCTGCAACCAGACGGACAGCTTGAAAGGATCATACTGTATCATGAACCCATCCAAACCGTTCCAAATCGCTTTGGGTTGTGCCATCGTTCTGTTCATCGTCGGTGTTTTCACCTACGTCGGATACTCCGAGAAGGCACCCGAGAGACCCATTCGGATCGTGTTCAAGGGTATCGCCGGAAACGTGCTCTTCGATCACAAAACCCATGCCGCAGACACCGGCTACGGAACAGCCTGCAACGATTGTCACCACAATCCTCCCCATCTCGACGAGAAATACGGGCCCTGCTACAATTGCCACAAACCAGAAGGCGATACCACCAAGCCTGAAGTTTGTAAGGATTGTCACGATCCTTCCGAAATCGAAGGGTTCCAGATGCTCAACAAGACGGATGCCTATCATACCCAGTGCATTTCCTGTCACAAGCAGTTCGGTGCCGGGCCGACGGCCTGTGCCGAGTGCCATTCGACATTCTGATTGTCATTCGGTATCCCGGCCGATGACTTCTCCAGCACCCCATCGGAAAGAAGGCGAACCATGTTGAAAAAATCGTTTTTAGGCTTTTTAAAGCCGTGGATCACCTACGCGCCCCCTTCCAAAAAGCCCATTGTTCCGAAGGAACTTCCCCTTCCAGGCAGGTTGACATTCATCATCGACACGCCCTACACCACAACGACCAATGCACTCTTGAAACCATCCGCACCGGTCAAAGCCTTCGAGAAGATGCGTGTCTATGAAGAAGATGCGGCTTACGCAATTGCTTCTGCAGGAGGGAAGATCGTCGAGGTCAAATCCTTTTTGGGCCCTTTCGGAAGAAAGCAAACCCTCGTCACCATCAGCACCGATCCGGCTGCGGCATTGGATGAGACCTTCGCTCAAGCTGCAGCCGAATCTTCAGCAGCCATCCTCACCGACCATCTCGAGCTCCTTCCCGGAAATCCCCGGTTTCATCGACTGAAGAATCCCCAAAAACCCATCTCCACCGTGCTGATCAGTGCAGCGGACGGTGACCTGATGCTGAATACACAAGCTCAGGTGATCAACAACCGATTGGATGCCGTTCAAGAGGGGATTCACCGACTCCGGGATTTGACAGGTATCGAAGACATCCGGATCGCAGTTCCCAAGGATTTCATTCATGGTTATGGTCACATCGGTGCAACGATGCACTTCGTGGATACGGTCTATCCGGCTGCGCTGCCCAACCGGATGGTGCAGCAGGTGATGGGGATCACCATTCCTGCCGGAAAGACTCCGGAAGACCTCGGTATTCTGCCGATCAGCGTCGAAGCCGTCGCGGCCCTGGCCGACAGCTTTTCATCCGGTTGTCCGGCCTGCAAGAAGATACTGACGGTGGTTGCGCCGGATGGAAGTCGCCATATCGCTTCTGTTGTCATCGGAACGCCCATCGGGGATGTTCTTGCCGCATTCGATATCCCGGTATCCGAAGGCGATCGTCTGATCTCCGGCGGCCCCATGACCGGAACCCCCCTCTTTTCCCTGGATCAGCCCGTCACCCCCGATATGGATGGTCTTCTGGTGCAGGCAGGCAGCGAAATCCCATCCTACACCGACACTCCCTGCATCAACTGCGGCGATTGCGTCCGGGTGTGTCCGATGCGCATTCAGGTGAACATGCTTATTCGGTTCCTCGAAGCCCGTCAATATCAGGAGGCAGCCGATCGCTACGATCTGCTCTCCTGCATCGACTGTGGTCTGTGTACCTTCGTATGCGTTTCACGCATCCCCATCTCCCAATACATCGCCCTGGGTAAACACGAATTGGCCCTGGCGCATTCAGCGGAGGAAGTCCATGAATAACCCCAAATTCGTCGTATCCCCGGCTCCCTTCTGGCACGACGGCAGCAGTGTCACCGAACGGCATCTGCATAAGATCTATGCCGCCCTGCCTGCAGTCATCTTCGGAATCGGGATGTACGGTGTTCCGGCACTCGGCGTCGTGTGCCTGTCCGTTTCCATGGCCATGCTGTGGGAGCTGCTGGCCAATCGCCTGATGGAAAGGCCCTACAGCATCGGCGACGGCAACGCCGCACTGATCGGGCTGCTGTTTGCCATGCTTTCACCGGCGACCGTGCCCTGGTGGATCGTTGTGATCGGAACGTTTCTGGCCATTTTCGTGGGCAAACAGATTTATGGTGGGCTTGGCGGAAACCCCTTCCACCCCACCCTGATCGGTCTGGCCATGGTCATGATTTCCTGGAAATCGGTCTTCGATTTCAATGCCGCCCTTATTCACTACGATTTCGGTTTCAACATGGCCTATCCCCTTTCCATGGTCAAACAGCACGGATCCGCAGCGGCAAGCGCATACAACTGGTACGATCTGTTGTTGGGACGGCAGGCAGGAGGCATTGGATCGACGTTTTCGATCGGGCTCATTCTGGGAGGCATCTACTTGATGCTTCGAGGGTTCATCCGGTGGGAAATCTCCCTGTCTTTTCTTGCGGGTGTCTTTCTGGCTGCCGCCGCCTTCCATGGGGCCAATCCGGTGAAGTACGCATCTCCGTTCTTTCATCTCGTGACCGGATACACCCTGATCGGTGCCTTCTTTCTGGCAACCGACGATTCCTCTTCCCCGGTGAATTTCATTCCGATGATCCTCTACGGATTGGGGGCGGGTATCCTGACGGTTCTCATTCGCAGCATCGGCGCCTATGCAGACGGTGTGGTCTTCGCGATTCTCGTGTTCAATATCGCCAATCCGCTGCTGGACAAGATCCGGCCGGCGGCAGTGGGAAAGGTGAACGATCATGCGTGAAATGGTGAAAATGGTGGTGGTATTGACGGTTCTGTGTTCGGTTTCCGGCGGGCTGCTGGCTGCGCTGAGAGACGGCACCAAGGACCAGATCGAAAACCAGCAGCTCGAATTCGTCAAGGGGCCGGCCATTCGAAAGATTCTGGTGGAAGGAGCCGGGGCAACCAACGATCCGATCAAGGATCGCTTCAAGATCAAGATCGGTGACCGGGAAGAAAGCTTCTTCGTCGGTATAGTGAACGGCCAACCCAATTTGGTGACGTTCGAGTCCGCAGGGAAGGGATTCGGCGGAAGTCTGGGGTTGGTTGTCGGTGTTGATGTGACAACGGACAAGATTGCCGGGGTGGCTGTGACCACGCACAGCGAAACACCCGGTATCGGATCCCGGGCTCAGACCGATCTGAAATTCACCAAGCAATTTGTCGGTATGCCCTTGAGCGGTGAGTTCAAGGTCAAGGGGGATGGTGGTAAGGTCGATGCTCTGTCCGGTGCTACGGTCACTTCCCGCGGTGTCACAGGCGCCGTCAGTTTGGCAGCTCAGGTGTATCAGCAGGCCAAACCGCAGCTCGTCGAAAAACTCAAAGCCATGAACAAATAGGAGAGGATATGGCGAAATCCATTGCACAAGAATTTACCAAAGGGTTGTGGGCAGAAATCCCGCCGTTCCGGCTGGTGTTGGGCCTTTGCCCCATCCTTGCCGTTACCAAGACCGTAGAGAACGGTATCGGCATGGGAATCGCCGTCACGTTCGTATTGACGTGTTCCAACATCCTGGTGGCCATGCTGCGGAAAGTCATTCCATCGAAGGTTCGAATTGCCTGCTTCATCATCGTCATTGCAACCTTCGTCACCGTCGTCGAGCTGCTGATGCAGGCATATACCTATTCGCTCTTCATGAAGCTGGGCATCTTCATTCCGCTCATCGTCGTCAACTGCATTCCCTTGGGGCGGGCGGAGGCTTTCGCCTACAAAAACGGCATTCTGGCCTCTACGGCCGACGGCTTGGGGCTTGGCATTGGCTACGGCCTTTCTCTGACAGCTCTTTCCGCCCTGAGGGAGGTTTTCGGTGTGGGGACGTTTTTCGGTCATACGGTTTTTGGACCTTCCTTCCAGCCCTTCACGTTCATGGTCGAAGCTCCCGGAGCCTTTGTCTGCCTGGGGCTCATGCTCTGTGTCATGAACGTTCTGGGAAAGAAATGATTCGCAGCATGCTCGGCGATCCGGATGTGTGCCGGAGTGAATTTC
This sequence comes from Thermodesulfobacteriota bacterium, assembly GCA_040755275.1. Classification (GTDB taxonomy): domain Bacteria; phylum Desulfobacterota; class Desulfobacteria; order Desulfobacterales; family Desulfatirhabdiaceae; genus Desulfatirhabdium. The sequence continues at coordinate 13,967 of JBFMBE010000080.1, forward strand.
GGCGCGACACAGTCCATAGGAGATGAATCATGAGCGATATTTTTGTAATGTTGATCAGTTTCATTCTGGTAAACAACATCTTGTTGATGCAGTATCTCGGTAACTGTCCGTTTCTGGGAACGTCCAAGAAGATGGAAACCGCGACCGGTATGGCCATGGCGGTCGTCTTCGTTCTCGTTCTGGCGGGTGTGATCACCTGGCTCACGGAAGCCTTCGTTCTCAAGCCGCTCAACCTTCAGTACCTGCGAACGATGTCCTTCATCGTCGTCATTGCATCCCTCGTGCAATTCGTCGAAATGTTTCTCAAGAAAAGCATTCCGGCTCTCTATGCGGGTCTCGGCATTTATCTGCCGCTCATCACGACCAACTGCGCCGTACTGGGCGTATGCCTGATCAATATCAAGGAAGACTACAACTTTTTCCAGACCATCATCTCATCCCTGGGGTATTCCATGGGTTTCGGCTTCGCGCTGATCCTCTTTGCCGGTGTGCGTGAACGGATCCTCTTGGCCCGTGTTCCCAAGCCCCTGCAGGACACCTCCATCGGGTTGGTCACGGCCGGGCTGTTGTCCCTTTCCTTTTTCGCCTTCAAAGGAATGGTTTGAGCAGCAGCCAGCAGTGGGTTAGCACAGAGCCATGGCTGGATTCCAGGGCCTTACCGGAACGGCGAGTCGGGCTCCCATATCTGAAAGAGCTCCTTGTCCTCCGTATGCAGGTATCTATGGATGATGGCCCCGCAAAAAGTCAGGAAGTCTCTGTCGAGTCGCAGGGTGACTGGGGAACCTTTTTCGCAGCAGTCTCAAAAGGCTTCCCCAGCCACCCCGCTTATGCCCGGCATTCCCCAAAAGCACGGGAAAAGCGACTTTTTGCGGGGCCATCATGGATGAGCTTGCAGAAAGTCGGATACTCAACGACCCGCCCCCCTGGATGCCGGTTTCCATCGAATCATTTAGTGGGTAGC
>JBFMBE010000081.1:0-14902 GCA_040755275.1 Thermodesulfobacteriota bacterium
GGGTGGCTGGGGAAGCCTTTTGAGACTGCTGCGAAAACGTGTTTGAAGCCGCCGGATATCGTTGGATCGGACGGACGCGCATGAACGAATTGACATTGAAAAGCAAGCCATTGCGATTCCACCAGCCCGTATTCATTGTTTGGCCATCCGTCCGATCCTACGAGATCGGGCGGCTGAGTTTTTTCGCAGCAGCGAAAAAGGTTCCCCAGTCACCCCGCGACTCGACAGAGACTTCCTGACTTTTTGCGACCTCATCAAGAAATGATGGCGTCGCAAAAAGTCGGGCCCTCTGGATTGACCCGCAGGAAGGCGGGTGAATTTTGCTCAGCAGCCCTCCTGCTGGAGGCACGGCTTTGAAGGGAAATCGATGGTTAGCGACTTTTTGCGAGCTCATCCAGGAGTGCAGCCCCAATGACTTCTCCAGATCCCTCGGTCCATCGGTCACCGGAACTGTCCGAGATGGTAGATAAGATTATTCTGCAGGCCAACGAACCGGTGGATACCGGACAAATCGTCATGGCCCTTCCGGTCTCATTTCGAAAGGATAAAACAACCATCCGGTCTGTACTGGAACAGTTGGTTCATGAGGGCAGGGTGTTTACATGGAAACCCAGGGCTCGATCCAGAGCAAGGAGATACTGGAAAACCTCCGATGCAGTATTCTGCAGGCAGCTGATACGCTTGGAGGTCAACGCCAAGCCCCTGACGGAATCGGAAATCCTTCAAAGATCCCGCTCGAGGCTCTTCGCAATAGCCACCAAGGGAATCGTTCCCCTGATTCAATCCGCGCTGAAAGAGCTGATTGCAGAAGGCAGTCTTTTCGTACATCCTCCTCGACAGGCCCGTCACCGCGTACGCTATGCCACTGTCCCTGTAGACCCCGCGCCCTATATCGCGAAGCTTCGAGCGGAATTCGATCGGGTGGTGAAACTACTGCAGCATTCCGGGACAACGGCTCAGGATATTCTCCGCCGTTTGGGAGGAGCCATACCACATGCTCCACTTCCCGACGAAAAACCTGTCGATGAACCACCGCAAACGAAAGAGAATATGGAGATTCCTCTGCCAGAACTGGCAGAGGCACTTCTTCATACCATTTGCAACCGAATTCCGGGCGCCAAGAACCGTGTACCTATCTGGCTTCCGGAATTGCGCAACTACTGCAGGCTTTCCAAAACCCAATTCGATCGTGCCGTTCTCTATCTGGCCAGAAATGGAAAACTCCATCTCGATCGACACACCCATCCCGGATCACTGAACGAGGAAACGCGAAAACCCTTCGTCCAGGATGAGGACGGTGTCTGCTATGTAGCTGCTGTGCTGCTCTAAGAAATGCACGTTCATGCCCATCCGAAAAGAACACCTGATTCTACGTCCCGATGGATGAACGTTATCAGGTTGACGTTCTAGGGGATTTTGGAGCACAATATGGACAATCCCTTCCGCCACCGCATCGTTTCGGACCCATTCAGTGGGCCGGAGACTACCGTCACCGACATTCACCTGGATGCCTTCCTGCAATGTATGCATCTGATCGATGTCGTTCGGCGGGAAAATCGAAGTGCCTCCATGTTGATCGCAGGTGCTCCCGGTTCCGGAAAAACCCATCTTCTGCACCGGATTCATCGAGCCCTGATTCAGAGCCTACGTCCCCATGCCTTCATCGCCGTACGACTTCATACAAGCTCCAAACGCTTCTGGCGTCATGTGCGAACGTCTTGCATCGACAGCCTCCAACGAGCATCTGACTCCTCCCGATCCCAGCTCGAGCGGCTCTTCCTGCGACGGATCTGGCAAAAGGCCGGGCAGAAATCGGTCGGATTCCGACAGTTTCAGCAGATCACCGACATGATCCGGCTGGAATCCGATCTCAGCGGATCCTTCGTCAAGGCCCTGACCCATCTGGTCCGGGGTGTGGACCGCGTAAACGTTCTGGCATGGATGAAGGGACATTCCCTCGAGGAAGAACGTCTCGAGGCGCTGGGCCTCGACAATCCGTCGGACGACGAATCCAGCGCAGAAGACCAAGCCAGGACCTTTCTGAAGGAATTGTTCCGCATGATCGGACCCGGAGTCCCTGTCGTTCTGTGTTTCGATCAAGTCGAGGCGCTTCAGCGGCATGAAGGAGACAAGGAAGGGCTCTTCACCTTCGGTCAAGCCGTACGAACCCTCTACAACGAATGCCGGAACCTGGTGCTGCTTTCCTGTATCCAGATTCTCTTCTATGGTCATCTGAAAGAAGCGGTATGTGACCCCGATTTCGACGGATTGACCGAGCATCAGACTTCATTGACAGCCATCCAACTGGATCAGGCCGTTCAACTGGTCCATCTGCGCCTGGAGCATTCCAAAGAAGGCATGGAACTGGAGGAGCAACTAATCGCCGGCCTGAAGGAAAAATGGCCTTCTTCCAGGCAAACCGCCCGGGAAGCCCTCACCATTGCAGCAGAACTCTATGACGGAATCCGAACCGGCAAGAAAACAGGCGGTTCCCGGCCGCAGACATCCCGCTCCAGCTCGGACGCCGATTTTTTGCAGGGCGAATTCGAGCAACGCTTGGAGAACATCCGCCGCTCGATCCATCCGGACGATCTCGATGCCGTCCTTCACTCCGCCATTCCAGTCATCTGCCCCCTGTATGACGGCAGCTGCTCGGAAACGGATGCCCCATCCCTTCCCGACATCGACATGATGCTTCGCCACAAGAACCGCAGCATTCCGATCAGTTTCTGTAACCAGGCGAACCTGACCACACTGGCCGCCCGTCTGAGAAGGCTTCTGGGCCTGATGGACAACCAGCGGCTACAGGAACTTGTCTTGATTCGGCATCCGAGGCGGACGTCTCCAAAAGGACAGAGCAAGGCCAGCACCTACTTGAATGCCCTCCGGCGAAAGGGAGCCAAATGGATCGTTCCTTCCGAAGAGGCGGTTGCAGCGCTTGCCGCCCTGCGGGATGTGCTGGCCGATGCCCAGAGCGGCGATCTGTCGAACGGCGGAACACCCATCGGACCGAAAACCGTTCGTAAATGGATTCAGATGACCTGTGACACCGAAGTCTCTTCCCTGCTGAACGACATCCTGCAGCCCGTCGGAACGAATGCTCCGTTTTCCCCCGAAATGGAAGCCGCCATCCGGGAAATCCTCCAGGAAACGCGTGTTCTCTATGTATCCGAGCTGGCCGACCGCCTGAAGATGGATGCCGGACAGCTCGAAGCGGGTATTCGGATGAAACCCGGATGGGTGGGATTCATGGAGGGGCCGCCCCCTCTGCTCTTCGATCCGGTGGTCACGGTGAACGGATGACGAAGGCAGATGACAGGAGTCCGGGCTCTGGAGACAGTAGATAGGCGAGTAGCGGATGCTCCTGCTTTCGATGGATTTGGATGATGGATTTTGCTATGAGGATGATCGACAGATGGTTTTCCAGCATTCAGTTTGCAGAACAGCGAAAATGTACGGCTGCTGACGTGGAGATTCAGTCATGACATGGGTGAGGAGAAAATCGGATAGAAACGGTCACGATGTATCATCAAGGAGATTCACCCATGCAAGCCCTTGAATCGCCACCTGTCCCGATCCTCATCGTGGATGACCAACCCGCCAACCTGCTGGCACTCGAAAGCCTGCTCGAACGACCGGACATCCAGGTGCTCAAAGCCGGCTCCGGAAACGAGGCCCTCGGCATCATGCTCGAAACGGATGTCGCCCTCGTTCTCATGGACGTTCAGATGCCCGAAATGGACGGCTTCGAAACGGCGGAGCTCATGCGCCAGAGCACGAGGACGCGCCATATCCCGATCATTTTCGTGACGGCCATCAGCAAGGAACAGCAGCATGTTTTCAGAGGATACGAATCCGGTGCCGTCGATTACCTCTTCAAACCCATCGACCCGCACATTCTACTCAGCAAGGTCAACGTTTTTCTGGAACTCCGCAAGAAACAGCTCGACCTGGAACGAACCACCCGGGAGCTGAACGACATGATCGAGGGGCTTCGGAGTGCGAACCGAAAAATCATCGAACAGCAAAGCGCCCTCATCGAAGAAGAACGTCTGAAGGTGTTGCTCCAGATGGCAGGAGCCACGGCCCACGAATTGAACCAACCCTTAACCGGCCTGCTGGGAACCATCGAGCTGATCCGTCTGGACCGGAACAATCCTGAAAAGCTCGACCGCCATCTGATGCGCATCGAGGAGGCAGGCAATCGCATCTCCACCATCGTCAAGCGGATGCAGGGCATCCAGGTTTTCGACACGATCGATCTTGCCCCCTCATCGGAAAGCGATATCCTACCACCGGATCGCATGAACTTGCTCTGGATCGAAGAAACTCACCGGAAAGACCATCCTGAGGAGGTATCGTTCATCCGGCGGATGTACCCGAACATCCTCTATTCAGCATCGATTCGGGAAGCAAAGAGTCAACTCGAATCCGGCACGTTCGATTTGATCCTTTCACGGTTCAGGTTGGCCGATGGAACCACTCTCGATCTGTTGAACTGGATGACTCAAACCAAATGCGATATCCCTCTCATCGTCATCGCTGCGAAAGGAGACGAGCGGATCGCCACCCAAGTGCTCCAGGCAGGCGCATACGACTATGTGAGCCTGAGCCACCTCAGCCGAAAGGAATGGATCGAACGCGTCAACAAGGTTCTCGGCAGGGCACGGATCAAGAAGGAGGCCCGAAAAGCCATCCAGAAGATGGCTGAGCTCTCCACCCGGGACGGTCTTACGGGGTTATACAACAGACGGTATTTCACGGAAGCCCTCGAGAGGGAAGTCGCCCGGGCCGTCCGCAGACAGTCGGATCTCATCTTGTGCATGTTCGATATCGATCACTTCAAGCGCATCAACGACACCCTCGGCCATCAGGCCGGAGACATGGTGTTGGCCTCCTTTGGCCGTCTTCTGACGGAGTGGCTGCGCATGACGGATATCCCCTGCCGCTATGGGGGTGAGGAATTCGTTGTCATTCTGGCGGATACCACCAAGGAACAAACTATGACCGTCTGCGAACGCTTTCGAAACGCCCTATCAGAACATGTCTTTCAATATGCGGGGCAGATATTTCATATCACTGTCAGCGCCGGTGTGGCATCCATCCTCGATGTCATCCCGAAGGCGCCCGATCCCCTGGTCGCTGCTGCCGATCAGGCTCTGTACAATGCCAAAAGCTCCGGACGAAACCGTGTGGCCGTGTTCGAACCTTCTGGAAAGGAGAACCCCGATGCACCTCGATAAACCGGTCAGCAGACGTCACGTGCTCAAAGGAATGGTCGGGATGCTGGCTGCAGCCCCCTGTGCCTCTTTCGTTCGATCGGTATGGGCGGACCAGCCGTCCAAAATCCTGGTTGAGGCTGCAGGGCCCGAAAGTGGATGCGATATCGCTCTTCTGACCCGCAAACTGGTGGAAGCCTCGGGTGGAATGAGTCGATTCGTCTCACGAGGGGATGTCGTCGTCATCAAACCCAACATTTCATGGGCAAGGGCTCCCCAGTTCGGTGCCACGACCCATCCAGACGTTCTTCACGCCGTGATTCGGTTGTGTTTCGATGCAGGCGCCAAGAGCGTCCGAATCGCAGACCACACCATCCACGACGCACGCCAGTGCTTTCTCGCCACCGGTGTCGCCCAGGTCGCCAAAGAAACGGGGGCCGAGCTCGTTTATCCGGCATCGAGCCTGATGCGGGAAATGCATCTACACGGCCACAGGCTGGAGATGTGGCCCGTCTTCACCCCCATCGTTGAGGCGGACAAACGCATCAACATCCCGGTTGCAAAGGTCCACAGCATCAGCCGGCTCACCCTCGGTATGAAGAACTGGATCGGCGGTGTCGGGGGCAGACGAAACGCGCTGCATCAAGACATCCACCTGAGCATCGTCGACCTGGCCCAGTTCTTCAAGCCGGATCTCACGATCATCGATGCCACTCGCATCATGATCGACAACGGTCCATCCGGCGGCAGCCTGTCGGATGTCGTCGTCCGCAACCGTCTCATCCTGAGCGACGACCCCGTAGCCGCCGATGCGCATGCGGCAAGCCGGCTCTTTCAGATAGCACCACAGGAAATCGGCCATATCCGGCTTGCAGAAAAATGGGGATTGGGTACGACGGACATCACCCGACTGGCGTTTCGGCAGGTGACGATTTAGGATGGAGTCGCAAAAAGTCGTTTTTCCCGTGCTTTTTGTAAATGTCGGGCATAAGCGGGGTGGCTGGGGAAGCCTTTTGAGCTTGCTGCGAAAACCTGTTTGAAGCCGCCGGAGATCGTTGGATCGGACGGACGTACTGGATCGAAATATCGATTGAAAAGCAAGCCGTTACGATTCAACCAGCCTCTGTTTGCTGTCTGGCCATCCGTCCGATCCTACGAGATCGGGCGGCTGAGTTTTTTCGCAGCAGCGAAAAAGGTTCCCCAGTCACCCCGCGACTCGACAGAGACTTCCTGACTTTTTGCGGGGCCATCATTGAGGTGGGATCAGAAAAAGGCAGATTGGTTGCGAGAACAATCGCCGTCAGCAGGCGCATTCCTTTTCTTGCGGCTCGACGGCATCGTCGAAGTCCATGATGATGGTGACATCGCTTCCACCGGTCATCAACACCCGGGCATGGGGATAGCGCTTCTTGAACACGTGGATCATGGCGGTGTTTTCCTTCAGCACGGAAGCGACAAACCCCTTGTACTGGTTCTCCTTGGCAATCCCCTCCAGAATCTTCAGCAGGATCGAGCATACCCCGAGCCCCTGAAAATCCTCCCGAACCACGAAGGCCACTTCCGCCCGTTGTTCCTGCTCTTCGGCATAGGACCCGATGGCCATGATCTCCCGGCTGCCTCCCCGCTGGGTCAGACCGATGATCGACATGTTCTTTCGATAGTCGACGCTGGCCCATTGTTTCTGAACCATCTCATGGGAGAAGATCTTGATCTTGTAAAAGAACCGTCGGTAGATGGTTTCTTCCTGAAGCGAGTAGAAGAAATTCCGGTAGGAAAATTCATCCGAGGGCAAGAGCGGCCGAAATTCGATGGTCTTGCCGTTGCGTAGCGTGACGGTGCTGCGATAGCCTTCGAGAAACAGCAGATCCTCCTGGACCGGAGGCAACTGATCTTGGAAAATGTAATGCCGGGATTTGGCAATATCGATCAGCTCTTCCCGGAATTTCGGGTGAGCAATCTGGGCAAGCTCCATGACCCGCTGGTAAATGCTCTTCCCCTTGAGCTCCGCGATGCCGTATTCGGTGACGATGAAATTGACGTCACCCCGGGTTGTGGCAACACCGGCCCCCTCGCTGAGATGTGGAACAATCCGGCTGACCGCCCCTCCCCTTGCCGTGGACGGCAGGGCGATGATCGAAAAACCACCCTTCGACATGGCCGAGCCCCGAAGAAAATCCACTTGATCGCCAATGCCGCTGTAGAAGAGATATCCCATCGAATCGGTGCTGACCTGTCCGGTCAAGTCCACTTCGAGCGCCGAGCTGATGGAAACGAGGTTGTCGTTTCGGGCGATGACCGTCGGGTCGTTGACGAATTCCGAGGATCGAAAATAGAATACCGGGTTGTTGTCCACAAAACGATAGATGGCCTCGGTTCCCATGCAAAGGGAGGCGACCACACGTCCCGGCAGAAGGCTTTTCCTGCGGTTGGTGATGACTTTCTTCTCGAAGAGCGGAAGCATTCCGTCCGTAATGACCTGGGTATGGATGCCAAGGTCTTTTTTTCCGTCCAAATAGGGCAGGATGGCGTTGGGCAAATTTCCGAAGCCGATCTGAAGGGTGACGCCGTCATCGACGAGCTGCGAGACGAAATGCCCGATGCGCCGGATGAGCTCTGGATCGTATTCGCGGTTGGCCATTTCGACGATGGGCTCGTCGTGGTAGACCAAATAGTCGATGTCGTCGATGTGGATGAAACTGTCCCCCCAGGTCCGGGGCATTCGTGGGTTGACCTGGGCGATGACGAGCTTGGCGTTTTCCATGCCGGCCCGAGTGATGTCCACCGACACGCCGAGGCTGCAATACCCGTATTTATCCGGCGGGCTTACCTGAATGAGCGCCACGTCGAGGCCGATGCGGTGGCTTGAGAAAAGCCTCGGGATCTGACTGAGATAGGCGGGAATGTAGTCGATCCAACCTTTGAAGGCAGCCTCACGCATCTGACGGCTGATGAAGAAGAGTTTCAGAGAGAATCGGTTCCGGAACAGCTCATCTGCGATGTAGTCCGCCAGGGTGAAGGACATCATCTGATAGACCATGATGTCCTGGAGGTTGATATCGCTCACCATCGTTCGAATCAAATGCTGCGGCTCGCCGCATCCCGTTCCGATGAACACCCGGCTTCCTTTGCGGATGCGGCTGACCGCCTCCTCGGCGCTGACCAGTTTGTGTTGACCATGTTCAAGAGCTTGCATGGATTTTCCTTCCGGCATCCGCCATCAAATCCTTGAACCGGCACAGGTGGATGCCCTTCATTTCCAGTTCGGAGCGCAGCTTCGGCGATGCAAGGGTCATCAATTCCCCTTCATGACAATACTTCCATTGTCTGTATTCGGGCTCCGTCGGTGAAAAGCCTGGGTGACACATCAATTCGTAGGTTTCACCAGGCTCCGTGGAGGCCAGAATCCGCTTCAAGCCTTCCGAATCGAGCCTTCCACCCAAAAAGAAACCTAAAAAACGCGGTATACAACCGCATCCTTGCAGGGCGCCATCCCATCGGACCATCAGGCAGAAAGCCTTCAGAGCCATTTCTCCGGCGAGACGTCCGATGTTGCGCAGATCCTGCAGCATGTAACCTTTGAAGGGCTCGGAAGGCATTCGTACGAAGGGGATCCGGTAACGATCTGCCAGTTCCCGGGTGACCTCAGCAATACCGGGCAGTACGTGCACATGCTGATGGCTGTCCATGTGGGTGACGGAAAGCCCCTTTTCGAGAGCCTTTTCAATCTGTGCGCTCCATTCCCTTCGAATATCGGAAAGCTGGATCCCCCCCTTCAAATAAGCCTTCAGGAAGGCCCCGATATCTTTCGGAAACCGGTTCCCGCCGTTCATCAGGGTTGTGCTACGGCGGATGATCGGCTCCTCGGCGACAAGGGTCAGATGAATGCCGATATCGAGGTGGGGTACGTCTGAAAGCCGACCGACAGCATGATCGAAGGCCTTGCCGACGGACATGATCGATGCACTCGTCACAAGGCCCATCCGATGGGCCATAAAGATGCCTTCGTTGATCGGCTCGGATATCCCCAAATCGTCTGCGTTCACGATAAGACGGACGGGGGGGCGGCTGCGGGAATGGATGGACCCGCCAATGGAATCGCAGTCAGTCATGTGGATGGCTTGCATGGGTCAACCGTTCGGATGACGCGGGAAACCTTTTGTTTCCATGACAATGAATCGGGGTCGGTTTCGAACCTCGATCACGATCCGGCCGATGTATTCGCCGAGAATGCCAAGATATACAAACAACAAGGAAAACAGCAAGGACGTTCCCATGACGATGGACGCCCACCCGGGAACGACCTCACCCTGGATCCATTTTCCGTACAATGCATATAGAATGCCGAGGATGGACAAGACCGTTCCTGCGATGCCGAACAGCATACCGATGCGAAGCGGCAGAATCGAAAAAGAGCTGACACCGTGCCAGGCAAGTTTGAGCATTTTCTTGACACTGTACTGACTCGTTCCTCGCATCCGATCGGCGGCCTGATAGGGCAGCTCACAAGAGCGAAAACCCACCCATTCCACAAGCCCCCGCAAGAACAATCCCTCCTCCTGGAACCGCTTGAGCTCTTCCAAAACCTGGCGGTCGATGAGCCTAAAGTCGGCAAGCCCCGGTCTCATCGGAACGTCGCTGAGCCACGTAAAGAGTGCATAGTATAGCCGGGATGTCCATTTTTTCAAGAGGCCCGTACGGGGGGCATCCTGTCGAACCATCTTGACGATTTGATGACCGGACATCCAGGCATCGATCATCTGAGGCAGCGCTTCCACCGGATGCTGAAGGTCGCAGTCCATCGTAATGACGGCATCCCCCGTGGCGTGTTCCAGACCTGCCATGAGGGCGTATTGATGCCCGAAATTTCGGGAAAGCCGAACTCCACGTACATTTGTATGTCTTTCGCACAACTCGCAAATGACTTTCCAGGTATTGTCTCGGCTGCCGTCGTCCACAAGAATCAGCTCCCAGCGACAACGAAGACCGCCGCCCAAAACCGCCTGAAGCCGTTGATGCAAAACAGGAATGTTTTCCGTTTCGTTGAAGGCGGGTACAACGAGGCTGATGAACGGACCAGGTTGCAGGGCCTGCCTTTCGAATGGGGGGAGCGACTGGAGCGGTGCATCGATGGGATTCATGATCGGTTCCGGATGGCGAACATCATCCCGCCCAGTAGGTGTTGATGAACAGCAGGGTGTTCAGCGCCAGAAACAGGATGGATGTGAGAATCCAGGCGCTTCTTACCGGAATCGATTGGATGGATGCAGCCAGCAGATAGGTCGGAAAGAGCACCATGCAATAGCGACCGATGCCGAAGGTCCCACCGCTTGCGAAAGCAATGGCCATCGATACGAACATGTAGATACCATAGGATCGACGCAGCTTCCACAAGACGGCGGCTGCTGCTGCAAATCCGAAGATCGTAAATCCCCATTCGATGATCCAGTTGGTGATTCCGCTGTGGGTGACAATCTGGTCCAAATCGTCGATGTCACCCGAAAAGTCCCGTCCCCACCACCGTTCAACCTTCAAATAGAGGAAAAAGTCCCCGAATTTGAAGTAATGGTACAGGAAAAACGCAACGGCTCCGACAGGTGCGATTCCCAGCGCGAGGACCGAACGGGAAAATAACGCCCGCCAGCCGTTTGCCTGGATGAACTCGACCAGGAGGGGAAAGAACAGAAAAACCCCAGCCATGCGGGTGGCGGAGGCCAGAGCCGCAAAGCAGGCGGCTATCCAAAAGCGCCTCTGGAAGGCGAAGTAAAACATGGCGATGGAAAGCATCAGGAACATCGCCTCGGAATACACGGCATTGAGAAAAAACGCTGTGGGGAAAATCAGCAGGAAGATGGTCGGCCAAATGGGATCGATGTTTGGATGAAACCGCTGCACGAGGCGGGTCAGCACCACGACGCCTATCAACAGGCACAGGCTGCTCACGATCCATCCTGCCAGAATGAGATTGCCACCCGTGAGGTACCCCATCAGTCGAACACCGAGGGGATAGAGGGGAAAGAAAACGACGTTGGCGAATTCGTTTTCGCCTCGCATGTAATAGCCGTTCTTTGCGACATCGAGAAACCAGTATGAATCCCACTTCGCGTGGAGCTTGATCAGATTCCACTTGTCTTCCGTCTTGAAAATCTTCGGGTTGATCCACGGAAAGGCATTGTCCGGCGTGACATTCAGTCGGTTCAGGGCAATCAGTGCATATCCGTTCACGACGATGAGCCAGATACACACCAGGACGATATTTCGCAACATCTGCTGCTTTTCTGAAGAATGGAGCATGGAGGATTATTCCCGAAAAATCATCGATCCCGAACCGTTCGGTAGGTTCGGAATAAAGCCGAAATTGCAGGAGATGTCAACCAGGAAATGGACGGGAGAGCGTGAGGGGATGGGGACGATGACGAACTCGCAAAAAGTCAGGGAGTGATAGCCCCGCAAAAAGTCGCTAACCACCGATTTTCCTTCAACGCCGTGCCTCCAGCAGGAGGGCGGGTGGTGTTTTGCGAAGCAGCGGACAGGCTGCTGAGTTTTTCCGCTGCTGAGCAACATTCACCCGCCTTCCTGCGGGTCAATCCATAGGTCCTGACTGTTTGCGAGGCCATTCGAATTAAGTTTTCGATGGAGCGGAAGCCATGAGGCCGTAGCGGGCGATCTTCGCCCTGAGGGTGGGCAGGCTGATCCCCAAAAGCCGTGCCGCCTTCGACCGGTTCCATCCTGTATGGATCAGGGCGTTTCGAATCTGTTCGCGCTCGACCGAGTCCAGCCGGAACGAAGCCGCATTCGCCGTGCAGGGAGCATTCGAGTGCAGTTCCCGTTCGATGTCCTCCAGCAGAATGATGCTGCCTCTCGATCGCAACGCAGCGGCCAGAATCACGTGCTTGAGCTCCCGAACATTTCCGTACCAGGGATGTTCACACAACCGCTCGAGAATTCCCTCCTCGAATCGTCGCACTTCGACACCGAGGGTCGTCGCGGCCTTCTTCAGGAAATAACAGGCAAGCTCCGGAATGTCGGATCGTCTTTCTCGCAGCGGCGGAACCCGGATGGTCACCACCTTCAGCCGATAATAGAGGTCTTCTCGAAAGCTGCCCTGCCGAACCCGTTCCTCGATGTTGCGGTTGGTTGCCGAAATGATTCGGCAAAGCGACGGATGAACGGTCGTTCCGCCGACGGGCATGAATTCTCTGCGTTCGAGGACTCCGAGAAACTTCGACTGAACGGAAAGCGGCATTTCGGTCACTTCGTCGAGAAAGAGGGTTCCTCTTCCGGCAAGCTCGATTTTCCCGGGTTTGGTGTCGACGGCTCCGGTAAAGGCCCCCTTTCGATGGCCGAAGAGCTCGCTCTCCAGAAGAGGCTCCACGATGGCCGAGCAATCGAGGGTGATCATCGGCTGATCGCTGCTTGGGCTGTTCTGGTGAATGATCCGTGCAATGAGCTCCTTGCCGGTACCGGTTTCCCCCTGAATCAACACCGTGGCCTGATTCCGGCACAGCATGCCGATGGTCTTGAAGATGTCCCGCATGGCGGGATCTTTTCCAATCAGAACATCCCGGGAAATCGTCCATCCTTCGGCCAGGGGCGGATCATCGATCCGCTCGACAAGGCTCAGGCGAACGGCACGTTCGAGCGAACGCTCCACTTCGTCGATGTCGAGGGGTTTGCTCAAATAATCGTAGGCCCCTGATTTCATGGCTTCAATGGTTGTTTCCATGTCCTGAAAGGCCGTCATCATGATGACCTTGGGTGAAGGGGGCGTGTTCAGAATGGTCTTGAGGGTCTCGATACCGTTTTGATCCGGAAGACGAATGTCGAGCAAAACGACATGCGGGCGGCTCTTCAAGCAGGATGCGACCCCTTCTGCAGCAGTGGTTGCAGTCAGGACGACATGCCCCTTTTCGCTCAGAAACATTTCGAGGGATTCGAGGATCGGCGTTTCGTCGTCAATGACCAAAATCGTTGCCATGTCCATCTCCCAAGGGAAGAATGACGCTGAAAACCGTGCCGCCTTCCTGTCCGCAGCTCACTTCGATATTTCCGTCATGCGCTTCCACCAGCCTGCGCACCACACTCAGTCCAAGTCCAACCCCCTTGCTTTTGGTGGTGAAAAACGGTTGGAACAGTTTCTCCCGAATATCCGAGGGAATACCACCGCCCTCGTTTTCGATCCGGAAGCAGGCGCAAGAGCTTCCCGAATCCGACTTCCATCGGGTGCCAATGCAGATCCTCGTTCCGTTCGGGGCCGCCTCGATGGCATTGAGCAGCAGGTTGATGGCGATCTGTTCAATCTTTTCCGGATCGATGGATATGGGGGGCATAGTTTCATCGATATGCAGATGGATGCAGAGAGATTTTTCCAGAAATTTGGGCTCCAGCAATTCGACGGTTTGCCTGAGCACCTGATTCAAATCGCAGATGCATTTCTGCAAAACCACCGGCTTCGTAAAATCGATGACTTCCTTCAATATCCGCTCCAGCCGGTGCATTTCTTGAACGGCGATATTGATCCGCCGTTTGTCGTTACCGACGAGATCCGGATGGCGCTGCAGGATCTGCAAATTCATCTTGATAGCGGAAAGCGGATTGCGGATTTCATGGGAAAGGGACGTGGCGACATGTGCGATGTGGGCAAGACGTTCGGCCTCACGCGTGCGATTTTCAAGCTCGACGCGTTCGGTAATGTCCCGACACAGTCCGATCAGGCATTCCCGGTTTTCATATACCGTGCGCTTGATTTGGATTTCGGTGGGAAAGGTTTGACCCGTCCGGGTTTGACGTCTGTATTCGAAAGGCGCAATCCCGGATGAAACTGTCGATGCCTCGAAAAGACGCTCCCTCAGAACGTTTCGGTCCATCGGATGGATGAATTCCATAAACATCCAACCGTTCAGGACTTCCTGAGGCCGATCGTGCAGAACGGCGAACGCCCGGTTGTGAAACACAATCCGATCTTCCTGAAGAACCACATAACCATCCGTAATTTCTTCGACGAGAGTTTTATATTTTCGTTCGGACTCGCTGAGCTGTGCGGTTTTCCGGTGAACTTCTTCTCGGAGCCTGTCTGCAGATTCGACGAGATGTCTGCGATGCAGATTCTGGAAATGATCGCTGAAGAAATAAATCGTGTAGGCGAGGCATCGGTTCATTTCCTGGATCGCATCGATGGGGATGGCATTCCGGCATTCCACGCCAATGAGCGGAACGACGATCAGTCGAAACAAATCGAAGGCCTTCTGAACGTCGACGAGCGGAAAACCGCCTTCGAGGCGAAGCCGGCAGATCTCGTCGATGAAGGCGTCGAGGGCCTCCCATCGGTTGAAACAGAGCGCCTGAAAATTGGCTTCGAATGCCTTTCCGACGGTATACCAGAGCTCTTCGACCGGTCGCCGGGCATACATGTCACTGACTTCCCTCTTCAGCCGATCCACCCACTCTTCGAGGATCGGCTGACGATAGCGGGTCAGAAAGATGTACCAGTCGAAGGAAGGCATGCAAAGTGTCTAAACATCGTGAGAACAGGAGTCAGAAGCCAGAAGTCAGAACTGACGGCCTCGCAAAAAGTCGCATCTACTCCAATTTTGTCGATTGCCGGGCCTGAGCATGGCAGGGCATATGCCTTTTGATGCTGCAGCGGATACTTGTTTGAAGCCGCCGGAGATCGTTGGGCCGGGCGG
>JBFMBE010000082.1:0-14897 GCA_040755275.1 Thermodesulfobacteriota bacterium
TCCTATCTAATAGCTTTAGAATATAGCCAGAATATACCATTTGATTAGATAGATGTCAACATAATTAATTATTACCATATAGTTTTTTCAATGAGTTAGTGTTTCGACTTTTTGCGACTCCATCAACATATGATGGCCCCGCAAAAAGTCCATCATATTGACGGCTTTGATAAAAGGCCGCAGGCAAGGAGTGCAAATCCCGTCTGTGAGGCGTATTTAAACGTACGCCGCAACGACGAGGGATGCAGCACGACACAGCATCCGGCCTTTTTGCGAAGCCGTCACATATGATCATCCTTCTGCTGCGTCTCTTTTTGCCGACTTCTTCATAATTCTGTTGTATTTTCGGTTTCGGTCTGATAAAAAATACAAGTTATGCATCGGCATAAAATTCACTGTGCTCAGGGGGAAACGCTTTTCATGGAAGAACAAACACCAACCAATCCGGAAATGACCAATCTGCAGGAACAGCAAGCCACCACACCCACAGATGCGGACACCCCGTCTGCTGCGGAAGCCGCAGCTTCGGAAGAAATGACCGAAGCGGGTGAAAGCATGGAAAACCTGATGGAAATGTATGAAGAGAGCTTCAAACGTTTCGCTGAAGGAGAGGTGGTTACCGGTCGGATCATCAGCGTTGATCGTGATTTCGTCCTGGTCGATATCGGATACAAATCCGAAGGCCAGATCAAGATTCAGGAATTCCGGGATGAAAATGGCAACATCGTAGCCAATGTCGGAGACACGGTCGAGGTGATGGTCGAATGGTGGGACGACGAAAACGAGATGGTCGTTCTGTCCAAAGAGAAAGCCGCCAAAGTCAAGGTGTGGGAAGAAATTAAGCGGATTCACGAAAACGACGGCATCATTCAGGGCACCATCACAGCTCGGGTCAAGGGTGGCTTTTCGGTTGATGTCGGTGTCCAGGCGTTTCTCCCCGGATCCCAAGCTGATCTGCGTCCGATTCGAAATCTCGACGAGATGGTTGGAAAAACCTTCGAGTTCAAGATTCTCAAATACAACCGCAAGCGTGCCAACATCGTTCTTTCCCGCAGAGTGCTGCTGGAACAGGAGCGGGAAGTCAAACGCGCCGCAACACTGAGCTCCATCAGCGAAGGCAAGATCATCAGGGGTCATGTCAAGAACATCACCGAATACGGCGTTTTCGTCGACCTGGGTGGGGTGGATGGTCTGCTGCACATCACCGACATTTCCTGGGGCCGGGTCAAGCATCCGGGTGAAATCTACAAGATCGGCGACGAGATCACTGTCAAGGTGCTGAATCTCGATGTCGAAAAGGAACGGGTGTCGCTGGGTGTAAAGCAGCTGACGGAAGACCCGTGGCTGAGTGCAAGCCAGAAATATCCGGTCGGCACCCGTATCAACGGAAAGGTGGTCAGTCTCACCGATTATGGCGCATTCGTTGAGCTGGAGGAAGGCATTGAAGGTCTGATCCATGTTTCGGAAATGAGCTGGACCCGAAAGATCCGCCATCCATCCAAAATTTTGTCCGTTGGTGACCGGGTGGATGCCATCGTCCTCGACATCAAACCCGATACCCGCCGGATTTCCCTCGGCATGAAGCAGGTCGCTCCGAATCCGTGGGATATCATTGCGGAAAAATATCCGGTCGGAACCACCATCGAAGGACGGATCAAGAACATCACCGATTTCGGAATCTTCATCGGAATCGACGAAGGCATCGATGGACTTGTGCATATCTCCGACATTTCCTGGACCAAGCGCATCAAGCATCCTTCCGATATTTACAAGAAGGGCGATATCGTTCAGGCCATCGTTCTGGACATTGACAAGGAAAACGAGCGCTTCTCCCTCGGGATCAAGCAGCTTCATGAAGATCCTTGGAAAACCGTCGCACAGCGATATGCCGTCGGTACCGTGATCACTGGAACAATCACCAATTTGACCGATTTCGGCATTTTCGTCGAACTCGAGGAAGGGGTCGAGGGGTTGGTCCATGTATCGGAGATTAGCAAGGAAAAGATCAAAACACCCATCGGCAAGTTCAACCTGAACGATACCATTACCGCAAAGGTCATGAACATCAATACCGAGGAGCGGCGGATCGGTCTTTCCATCAAGCGTCTCGAAATCGACGACGAGCAGGCCTTGATCTCGGAATACGTCAGCAGCCTCAAGCCGGCAGCCTCGGAATTCGGTGAAATTCTCCGGGAAAACCTGCAGGAGAAATTCTCCGGTTAGGCCTGACGATCGGCGTAGCGTATCGAAAGGACCGCAGCTCCCCTGGCAAGAGGGGTGTGCGGTCCTTTTCCGTTTCTGGGTGTGACAGGGGACGACGGATGGGTGAAAGGCCAATACATCGAAATGTGACGGCCTCGCAAATGGTCGCTGACCACCGATTTTCTTTCAAAGCCGTGCCTCCAGCAGGAGGGCGGGTGGTGTTTTGCGAAGCAGCGGAAACTGTTTGAAGCAGCCGGAGATCGTTGGATCGAGCGGACGCAATCCATGTATATTGGGTAGAAAAACAGGCTGTTGGAAACCAGCAAACCATTCTTTCCATTTTGGCCATCCGCCCGATCCTACGAGCTCGGGCTGCTGAGTTTTTCCGCTGCTGAGCAAAATTCACCCGTCTTCCTGCGGGTCCGTAGAAACTGCCTGACTTTTTGCAGGGTGACTGGGGAACCTTTTTCGCAGCAAGCTCAACAGGCAACCCCGGCCCCATGCTCATCAGGTCCGGCAGTCAACAAAACCCGGGTAGAGGCGACTCATTGCGACTCCATTCGATATGATTCAAGGAGGATTCCATGTTTTCCCGCAGACATCCCTATCTCTTTTTCCTGCTCGTGTTGAGCGGCATCTGCGCTTCCGTAATGGTGAGCGTCAGTGTCGTCGTGCTCTTGGGCCTCCGCTCGGTCGGGTTGGATGTCTTTTCCGAAAAGGTCGCCGGACGCATCGGTGTTGTGGAAGTGAGCGGATACCTGATGGATTCCATCGACACGGTGAGTGCCATCAGGCAATTTCGGGAGGACGATTCGATCCAGGCCATCATTTTGCGGGTGGATTCTCCGGGAGGGGCTGTGGGTCCCGCTCAGGAAATCTATCGGGAAATCATCAAGACAATTGAATTCAAACCCGTGGTCGCCTCCCTGGGAACGACAGCTGCCTCCGGCGGCTATTACATCGCTTCTGGCGCCACACAGATCGTAGCCAATCCAGGGACCATCACTGGAAGTATCGGCGTCATCATGAGTTACGCAAATTTCGAGGAGTTGATCCGTAAATTCGGGCTCGTTCCGGTCATTATCAAAAGCGGCGAGCACAAGGACATGGGTTCTCCCATGCGTAAGATGCTTCCGGAGGAGCGTGCCATCCTCCAGGGGTTGAGCGATCAGATCCACCGTCAGTTCATTCAGGCCGTTGCCGAAGGGCGGAAGCTCTCGGAAAAAGACATTCGAAAATTGGCCGATGGGAGGATCTTTTCCGGAGAAACCGCTCACGAAAAAGGGCTCGTGGACATTCTCGGCAATTTCGAGGATGCCGTACTTGTGGCTGCCAGCTTGGGGAACATCACGGGGAAGCCCGAACTCGTCCATTCTGAAGACAGGAAAATTCGGTGGATCAAGAAATTGACGGAAGCGGCGGCAGCAGCCGTATTGGGAGCCGAGCGGACGCCGATGTTGCGCTATTGAGGGTGGCCGACCCCTCGCCTCGGCCGGGTATAAGACCCGGCCCGGGAAACCTTCGCATTTCTTCCAACCCTACTCGTCCGGAATCCTTCCCCATTTCAGAAAAACCACCACCCCGCACAGGGCGATCAGGGCACTCACCTGAAACATCCACACGTATCCCAACCGTTCGTAGAGCCATCCGGACGCGATAAACCCAGCCGTCAGTCCCATCCCGTAACCGATTGAGTTGTTGAGGGCCTGGGCGAAAGTCTTGAAGCGATCCGATGCAAAGCGGTCGATCGTGAGGATGCCGGCCATGTGGAAGGCGGCGTAGGTGATGGCATGAAGACCCTGGGAAATCAGAATGGGGACGGCGGTGGTGAAAACGCTCAGTGCAATCCAGCGAATGGCGGCCACACCAAGGGAAAAGACCAAAACGGTTTTCAACCGGAACCGGGAAAAGATACGGCGGGAGTTGGCCATTACCCCGATTTCGCAGATGGAAGCGACAGCCCAGCAGACGCCGGTGAAGGTCTTGTCGAATCCGAGCTCCTCCAAATGGATCGAGATGAATCCGTAATAGCCTCCGTGGCTTGCGATCATCAGAAACACGCTTAGCAGAAATACGATGGCTTCCCTACTTCGAAGACCTTCAGGAAGACCCAGATTGGAAGATGGTTTCGGAACGGTGTCCCTCGGTATGAAGAAACTGAAAGCGAACTGCAGCCCGCAGCCGGCCAGCACCAGAACGAGGATCGATGCGACGCCGATGCGATCGAAGAGGCGGCCGCATCCGACAACGACCAGGATGAAGGCCACAGACCCCCAGAGGCGGTTTCGGCCGTATTGGTTCTTATCTCTGCCGAGGGTGTCGAGGGAAAACGCCTCGAGGAAGGCAATGATCGGTGTAAAGAGAAAGCCGTGCAACAATCCGATCACTAACAACCAGGGAAATTGGGTCGTCAGGAAATATCCGGTCCAGATGAGGGTTGCTCCGAGATTGAGCAGAATATAGATCCTGCGTCTGGCCTTCAGCCGATCGGCGATGAGGCTCCAGGTCAGGGGGGCCACCATCATGAGTCCCGAGCGAATGCCCGAAAGAATGCCGATCTCGATACCGTCGAGCCGGATATGGCTTAGATAGAGATTGAAGTAGGGAAGGGTGAGACCCATCACCGCAAAATACAGAAAATACTGGATCTGAACGATGGATGTCGCCGATAGGGCTGTTGCGGAATGTGGTGTGGTCTGCCTGGGCATGGCGGCTGTTCACAGTTGTTTCAAGTATCTTTCGAGTTCTTCGAGGGCTTTTTCGATGCGCTTTCTGCTGACAGGACCGGCCGTGCCGATTTCTTGAGCGAACACGGAAATCCGGTATTCTTCGAGTGCCCAAAAGAGTTCTTCCGTGGATTGACGGACATGGGCTTCCGGATGGTCGATGAGCCGGTTGTGGCATGCGGCAACGCGTGTCTCCAGTGGCCTGAGATCACGGGCCTTGATATGGTCCCTGTCAAAGGCGTGCGTGGCCCGTTCCGCTCGAACGGCGATGGCCCGAAGATACCGGGGGAGCATCTTCAGCCGTTCGATGGCATATCGGCTCGGATAGTCCTCCGGCAGGAGGGCCAGCATCCGGGTGTTCAGCTCTTCGAAGAATGCATCGCTCAGAGGATTGGCGGGCATGACCTTTCGGGCTTTTTGTAGGATGTCCAGCGTCTTTCGTCGCTCCTGTTCGATATCGAGCATGGCGGCCTTGAGCTCGTTGGCAAATGGGATCATGCGTGGAAAGGTTTCAGCCGCATGCCTGTAGAACGCATCCCGAGTGCGGATGGGCCTAGCGAAGAGTCGGGTGACGACACCATCGAGAAGAGTGTTTTCGAAGCGGATGGCCTCCTGGGTTTTTCGGCCTTTTGGGCCGATCGGCATGCGGACGGCCTTTCGCAGAAAGGCGAATTCTTCGGGGAACCGGATTTCGTAGAGGGTTGCAACCCCCCGGATGTGATGGGCCTCGGCTTCCTTCCGATCGGTGAAGAGCCGCAAATCGACTTCCGGCTCGGAAGGACATGACGAATCCCGGCGGGAAACCAGCGCTGGAACCAACAGCCAGGTTTCGCCCAAAGGGCCTGTAACTTCCGTCGTATCGGCCAAGTCCCCGAAATCCCAGTCTTTCAGATGGGTCCTCTCGAATTTTGATCGAACCAGCTCGAGGGTATGGGTGTCGATATCACCGGGCTTCCAGTTGCGGATGTCTTCCGGACTTCTGCCGCTCGAAAGGACGGTGCCGCTGGCCCCGATCACTTCGATACGGGTTTTGAGGTAATCGGGAAGACTCGATTCGGACCAGGCCTCCACCGGAATGGATACGCCGAAGCGATCCAAACAGAAGCGACTCAGCACAGGAAACAGATCTTCATCGCTTCTTGGCAGTTCGGTTTCGATGATTTCGACCGTTTTTGCAATGGGAACGAGCTGTTTTCGAAGGCTCTTGGGAAGACCCCGGATGAGGGCTTCGATCTTGGCCTTGAAAAAACCCGGTACCATCCATCCGAGGGAGGTGTACGGAAGCAGCGATACCTGGGATACCGGGATGGGGACGGTCAATCCGTCTTCGGGTTTTCCGGGATCGAAGCGGTATCTGCAGGTGAGAAGACGGTCTCCGATCCGGATGACGTCCGGAAACAGCCGATGAACGTCGACGTCGGGTTCGTAATTCATCACATCGGCTTCTGTCATCCGCAGAAAGTCGTCGCCACCTTTCTGGCGGATCAGATGTTGCAAGGATCGGATGTCTGAAACCGTACCGATCCGCTCCAGATAAAAGGCCTCGATGTCGGCATCGCTGACCAGAAGGTCTCTTCGGCGCAGGCGGTTTTCCTTTTCCCGGACGGCTTCGATAACGCTGTGGTTGTGTTCGAGAAAGGCGAATTTGGGTTTGATCTCCCCTTCGATCAGCGCGCTCCGAACGAATATCCGTGCGGCCTCCTCCGGATCGATTCGGCCGTAGGAGACCGAGCGTCCGGCTTGTACGATGAGTCCGAAGAGACTGACCTGTTCGGATGCCACGACTTCACCGCGGTTTTTTTCCCAATGAGGATGTAGATAGGTGTAGCGGCACAGATGCCTGGCCATCGGTTCGATCCACCGGTTGTCGATACGCCCTGCAATGCGGGCGAAGACCCGGGAGGTTTCCACCATCTCGGCTGCCACGATCCATTCCGCCCCTTTGTTGAACAGGCAGGAGCCCGGAAAGAGCATGACTTCCCGATCTCTTGCCGCCCGATAGACATTCTTTTCACGGCGCACGGCGATGTTCGACAGAAATCCAGCCAAAATCGAGCGGTGTATGGCCGAAAACCGATCTCCATAGACATCGGATTCCTGGCTTGTCGTCGATCCGGTGGCCGTCTTTCGATGCTTCGGATGCCCTTTCCCTTTGGCGGAAACGACGGAATCTTCCCGAACGGTTCGGTCGCTCCGATCCTGGTCGTTTTCGATCGGAGGATGTTCGGATGTCGAAGGGACGGTCGATTTCAACCCGCATTCGGTCACCACCTCATCGAGCTGTGCGTATATATCCTGCCATTCCCGCATTCTGCGGTAGGACAGAAAGTGCTGCCTGCAGAACCGCCTTCGCTCCGCCTGTGTGGGTGTGGCCTTTGCAGAGGCAGACCTATACCGGTTCCAGATGTTGAGCAGGGTGGAAAAATCCGAAAGCGGATCGAAAAAGCTACGGTGCACGGCGTCGGCCTCGCCGGCTTTTTCGGCCGGCCTCTCCCGCGGGTCGGAAATGCTGAGTGCGGCCGCTATGATGAGAATGTCCTCGATGCATCCTTCCTGTCGGGCCTGAAGGAGCATTCGGGAAATTCGAGGATCAACCGGAATTCGGGCCATGATCCGGCCATTCTCGGTGAGCCGAAAGCCGCCACCGCGCTCTCTGCGGATCGCTCCCAGCTCGAGAAGCACCTGATAGCCGTCGGAGATGCTTCTTGCCTCCGGCCGGTCGATGAAGGGGAAATCATAGATATCGCCCAATCGAAGGCAAAGCATACGCAGGATGACTTCCGCCAGGTTGGCGCGCAGGATTTCAGGCTTCGTGTACAGGGGCCTCGACAGAAAATCTTCCTGTGAATAAAGGCGGATGCACAGTCCACTGGCCGTTCTGCCGGCGCGGCCTTTTCGCTGTTCGGCGCTGCTTTGAGAAACGGGTTTGACGAGGAGGGATGTGGTCCGGGTCCTGGGGTTGTATTGTGACTGGCGGGCCAGCCCAGAGTCGATCACGATCCGAATCCCGGGAATGGTCACCGAGGTTTCGGCGATGTTGGTTGCAACGATGATTTTCTGGTCGGCGATGGAGCCGAATACACGGCGCTGCTCCGATGCAGGCAGGCGTGCAAACAGGGGAAGCACGACGGTGTGCCGCAAGTTCCGAGCGGTGATGAGCTCGCAGGTTTCTCGGATGTCCTGCTCCGTCGGCATGAAGAGCAGCATATCGCCCCGTTGGCCGGATCCATGCAGTCGGCATACCTGCTCTACGGCCCGCTCTACATGGGTCGCTTCGGCATCCGCCTCGTCGGGATCGGTTTCGGCAGGCTCGTAACGGACGTCTACTGGATAGGTGCGTCCGGATATCGAAACGATGGGTGCCTTGTCGAAAGCTTCCGAAAACCGTTCGGTGTCGAGCGTGGCGGAGGTGATGATCAGGGAAAGATCATCTCTTTTGTGGACGAGATTCCGCAGATATCCCAACAGGAAATCGATGTTGAGGCTTCTTTCGTGGGCCTCGTCCACAATGAGGGTGTCGTAGCGGCGAAGCAGAGGATCCGAGAGGGTTTCCGCCAGCAGAATACCGTCGGTCATGATCTTGATTCGGGTGGAGCGGCTGGTTCTATCCTGAAACCGAATCTGATATCCGACGGTTTTACCGAGCGGTTCCCCCATTTCTTCGGCGATGCGCTCTGCGATCGTGATCGATGCGATCCGCCGGGGCTGGGTACATCCAATCGTTCCCCGGGTACCCCGTCCGGCGGCCAGACAGTACTGGGGCAGCTGGGTCGTTTTCCCGCAGCCCGTATCTCCTGAGACAATCAACACCCTGTGGGACCGGATGGCATCGATGATTTGTTCCCGTTTCTCCGAGATCGGCAGACGGTGATCCATGCTTCCTTTCAAAACGGAACGTCATCTTCCGGCATATCCTTCGAGGGATCGGCGGGAACATCTGCTGCCGCTTCTTCAGGCGGCGGGGTTGAGGTTTTTTTCTTGCGTCTTCTGCGACGTTTCTTGGCATGGGGTTTGGGAACATCCGTGATTTCCGCAGCGGATGTCTCTGCAGCAGGAGCCATCGAAGCATCGGCAGTGACGGTTTCCGTTTCTTCCATTGCGGGTGTTCCAACGGTTTCACTATCCTCCTCGAAGGAAACCTCTTCGGCATCGAAGGCCGATACCGCACTTCGCAACGGTTGTGGACCGAAACCGAAAAAGGATCCTGGGAAATAGTTCTCTCCCCTCGGTATGGTGAACCGGAACGTAGAAACCGGTTGCCTCGGTTTTTCGGCGGGTTTGGCCGGCCGCGTTTTGGAGGGTTTCCGGTCGGGTTTCCCGGTTCGTCGTTCCCGTTCGATGGCGATGTGGCCCGCCCGGTCTTCGACGTACCATTCCGTCGGCGGCCAGGCGACGGGTATCTTGCCTCCAAGCAGTGCTTCGATGGCTTCAAGATGGAAAACGTAGGTTTCGCAGGCAAGACTCAGGGCTTTTCCGGTTTTCCCGGCTCGGGCGGTCCGTCCGATACGATGAACATAGTTCTCCGGATCCTGAGGCAGGTCGTAATTGATGACGTGGGTGATGTCTTCGACATGGATGCCCCTGGAGGCGACGTCAGTAGCCACCAGAATGGTGGTTTTGCCTTCCTTGAAATCCTCCATGAGCTTCAGTCGCTTGCGCTGGGGCAGATCGCCGCTGATGCCTTCGGCCGGAAAGCCGTTTCCCTTCAGTTTTCGGCTGACCCATTCCACGCCGGTCTTGGTGTTTACGAAAATGAGCACCCGGTTCCAGGTTTCGTTCTGGAGGATGCCCAGCAACAGCGAAAGCTTTTGATCCATGCCCACGTGGTAGAGGACCTGCTCGATGCCTTCCACCGTTGTTTTTTCAGGAGCGACTGCGATGAACTCCGGCACGTTCATGAATTCGTAGGTCAGCTCAAGGACCCGGTAAGCGAGGGTGGCCGAAAACAGCATAGACTGGCGCTTGTCGTAGCGCGGCAGTTTTCGAAGGATGAAGCGCATGTCCTGGGCAAACCCCAAATCGAGAAGACGGTCGGCTTCGTCGATCACGACGATCCGGATGTTGTTCGGCTTGAAGATGCCTTGCTTGTAATAGTCGATGATGCGGCCCGGGGTGCAGATGACAATGTCCGCCCCTTGACGGAGGATATCGGCTTGTTTTTGGTAATCGATGCCGCCGATGACGGCATGGATCGAAAAGGAAAGGTATTTGCCGATCCGAAGAGCTTCTTCGTGAATCTGGAGTGCCAGCTCTCGGGTGGGGGCGACGATGAGAGCGGACGGAAGATCGCCGGGTTTGGGCGGGTTTTCAAGCAATCTGCTGAAGACGGTAATCAGAAAAGCGGCCGTTTTTCCGGTCCCGGTTTGGGCCTGACCGGCGACGTCTTTTGCGGAGAGGGAAACGGGAAGGGTTTGGGCCTGGATGGGCGTGCAGTGGATGAAGCCGGCTTCTTCCAGACCCTGCAACAGCAGAGGATGCAGCTCGAATTCCGCAAAACGTCTGTCGGTGAGGAATTGGGGTTTATCGGCTCGGGGTTCGAAAAAGGATTCTTCAGAATTTTCTGTCATGGTATCCACGATGTTGGAATGATGGAATGGCCGATGGTTCATTAGGCTCGGCAATGTTGGCTGCGATGTCTTTTCTATCCGAAAACCCTACGATTTTCAAGTAGATTCAGGATGGATGGAGTCGCAAAAAGTCTGGAAGTCTCTGTCGAGTCGCGGGGTGACTGGGGAACCTTTTTCGATGCTGCGAAAAAACTCAGCCGCCCGATCTCGTAGGATCGGACGGATGGCCAAACAGTGAATACAGGCTCGTGGAATCGCAGTGGATTGCTTTTCAATGTCCAATCGTTCAAGCGCGTCCGTCCGATCCAACAATCTCCGGCGGCTTCAAACAAGTATCCGCTGCAGCATCAAAAGGCATATGTCCCGCCATGCTCAGGCCCGGCAATCGACAACATCAGGGTAGCGGCGACGTTTTGCAGCGCCATCAGGATTTCATCGCGATTTTCATTGCAAGACAATCGTAGACGATCCTTCCACCGTGGTAGGCGGATGTCGTGCGTTTGACAATTCGCCATCCTCCAATGATGCATAGGCCATCGGTATCGATCTTTTCCACGAGTTTGGGATTGGTCTCGAGAAGATCGACGAGTGCCGCACTCTGGGTCAGAGCTACCGGCCGGATATTCGTTCCAGTCACCAGACTGACGGGTTCGATGATCAGGTTCGTGATGTCCTGAGTCGGCAGAACACTGACGGCGGGCCTCGTCTGAAGCTGAATCATTCGTGCCCGAGCATCGGGCCCGACGGTTTCACGGGTCGAGCTGATCAGATCCAGCAGGTGGTTTCGAACATCGTTCAGGTCTTTCGCCGAACGAAGCCTCTCGAGCTCCGGATAGGTGCTCAGAGCCTTTGCCAGCAGCGAGACTTCCTTGAGGTAGTGGTTTCTCTGATTGGCCGGAACGAGGTACATGGCGATCACCATCACCGGGGCTCCGTCCGGTGCACCGTAATCGATTCCCGTCGGACTCCAGCCAACAACGCACATCAGGTCTTCTTCAAAGGGCACCCGTGCATGGGGGCAGGCCCAGCCCTTGCCGAGTGCTGTGTTGGTGGAGCGTTCACGTTCCATGACGAGACCGACGACATCTGTTCCAACAGGCACGGAGGGAATGGCTTCCAGGATGTGCGCCAGCAGCTGCAAGGCATGTTCTTTCGTGTTGTCCGGAAGCTCGATGAGACGGCCTTCCTGAAGTGCGTCAAACAGGGTGTCCATGATCAATCACCTCCGTATCGCTGGTAGAACCATTTCTTGACATTGTGTGTGATGACCGAATAAGCGCACAGAAAAAACAGAATCCATGCCCAATAGATCGGCGGCAGTGGAACCATGCCGAGCATCGGAGCAAGGGGGGAATAGGGGAGCCAGGCACCGACGGCCATGATCGAGAGGGTGGTAAAGGTCATGGTCGATGAAGCATGGGAACCGATGAACGGGATGCGCCGGGTTCGGATGATGTGAACGATCAGGGTCTGGGTGAGCAGGGATTCGACGAACCAGCCCGTCTGAAACAGCTGCTCGAGCCACAGTTTCTGGTCCGCCCCGATGAGGGGATCGGTGAACCGGTTGCATCCAAACACATACCACATCAGGGCGAAGGTGGCGTAATCGAAGATGGAACTGATCGGGCCGATCAGGACCATGAACCGCTTGATGTTGTCGATATTCCACTGGAGGGGTTTGGCGATCCACTCCTCATCGACGTTGTCTGTGGGGATACCGGTTTGAGAAAAATCGTAGAGCAGGTTGTTCGTCAGAATCTGGATGGGCTGCATGGGCAGGAAGGGCAGCAAGTAGCTTGCGCCCAGAACACTGAACATATTGCCGAAATTGGAGCTTGCACCCATGCGGATGTATTTGACGATATTGGCAAACACCTTGCGGCCCTCGATGATCCCCTCTTCGAGCACCAGAAGGCTTTTTTCCAAGAGAACGATGTCCGCCGATTCCTTGGCGACATCCACGGCCGAATCGACCGAAATGCCGACATCCGAGGCCTTCAGCGCCGGAGCGTCGTTGATGCCGTCTCCCATGAACCCCACGACATGACCTTCCGTCCGGAGGCTGCGTACGATCTGCTCCTTTTGTGCAGGTGTCAGTTTCACGAAGACATCGGCGTCGCGGATGGTCTGAAGAAACGCTTCCGGAGCCATGGCGGCAAGCTCGGGGCCCGAGACCAAGCGGTGAATGTCGAGTTCGACATCCCGGCATACCTTCCGGGTGACAAGCCCGTTGTCTCCGGTGAGCACCTTCACCTGAACGCCGGCATTCTTCAGCAGCTTCAGGGCCCGTGCTGCAGAAACCTTCGGCGGATCGAAGAAGGCGATGTAGCCGAGCAGAACGAGCTGGCTTTCATCAGCCGTGGTAAAGGATCTTCTGTCGCGTGGAAATTCCCGATAGGCAATTCCCAACACGCGGAACCCTTCGCTGTTGAGCCGCTCCACCTCCTCGAAGAGATCGGCCCGGATCATGTCGATCAATGGATAGACCTCATCCCCGATCTGGTAATGGGTACAGCAGGAATAGATTTCCTCGACAGCACCTTTGCAGATCAGCACATAATCCCCTTCATAATCCACAACAACGGACATGCGTCTTCTTTGGAAATCGAAGGGAAGCTCGTCGACCCGGGAGCAGCGGGTTTCGACATCCCAAAAAGTATGCTCCAGAATGGCCCGGTCGATCAGGTTCCGAAGTCCGGTCTGGTAATAGCTGTTGAGATAGGCATAGGCCAGGACGTCTTCGCTGACATTGCCCGTGATGTCCACATGGCGTTCGAGGACGACCTTATCCTGGGTCAGGGTCCCCGTTTTGTCGGTGCAGAGAATGTCGATGGCGCCGAAGTTTTGGATGGCCGGAAGCCGTTTGACGATGACCTTCTTCTGGGCCATCGTCAAGGCTCCCTTGGCGAGGTTGACGGTGACGATCATCGGCAGCATTTCCGGGGTGAGCCCAACGGCGATGGAAAGACCGAACAGCAGTGCTTCGACCCAGTCTCCCTTGGTCATGCCGACGATGCAGAACACCACGAAGACCATGACGACCATAAACCGGATCATCAGCCAGGTGAAGGAACGGATGCCCCGATCAAAACTCGTTTCTTCGGCACTGTCCTTGAGCTTTTCCGAAATGGCGCCGAAAACCGTATCCGTTCCCGTGTGGATGACCACTCCCTTGGCCGTTCCGCTGGTAACGGTACTACCCAGGAAGCAGGCGTTCGGCAGATCGGAAATGGCGATATCGGGAGGAGGGGTAGTTTCGACCGTTTTTTCGACTGCCATCGATTCCCCGGAAAAGGCCGACTGGCTGACGAAAAAGTCTTTGGCGCTTAGAATGCGAATATCGGCCGGAATGATGGACCCCGCATGCAAGATGACAATGTCGCCGACAACGACGTCGGCGATCTTGATTTCGTGCTCCTTCCCATCGCGAAGAACGAGGGTTCGAGACTGCACGCGTTTACCAAGGGCTTCTACAGCGAGGTTGGATCTGCGGTCCAAAATAAAGGAAAGTCCGACACTGAGCAAAACCATCGCGGTAACGATGACGGTGGATTTCCATTCGCCGATCACGGCAGAAACGACGGCGATGATAAGCAGTTGCACGACGAGCGGACTTTTGCACCGATGGAACAAATCCGCCCATATGCCGAGGTGCTGGGCAACGGCAAGTTCGTTGGGACCGTATTGATCGAGGCGATCCTCGGCTTCGTCTTTGGAAAGGCCCTGTAAGCGGGTATCGAGTCTCTGCAATACATCTCGGACAGGCAGACGGCACAATTCACGCAATTGTTCTTCTCGTTCAAGATCGCTTTTCGGAATACCGATCCCAGAACGGCCTGCGGGCCGAACGCGGTTGGAACGATCTTCAGATTTACCGTTCATTGGATCGCTCCAGTCGTCGAAAGATCGGTCATGCGGGCCCGAGAAAGGATGTCAGGGCGGCAACTCTTGGAATCGGTCGAAGCAGATTGAAAGGAGGGGGCGGGAAAGAACTGGTCGGGTTTGAGACGCAGGAATCTGAAAAGAGCGGGAATGAGCCAAGCCTGTCGGGTGTTCAGTGGATTTCGAATATTCAAGGTTCACCTCCGGTTCGGTTGCGGCGGAATCGGCATCGCGAACGGAGATGAACGGTGCGGCTAATGCAGTGGCGGCAAAGCCGTATCGATCACCAACGGGATCGCGAAGCACAGGCACCGCGGGTGAGGGTCGTCGTTTTCGTCGGAAAGGGTTTCAGTGTTCATTCGGGTTGATCGGCTTGTGGTTGCAAGTTACAAGTGATGGAGTCGCAAAAAGTCGAAACACTAACTCATTGAAAAAACTATATGGTAATAATTAATTATGTTGACATCTATCTAATCAAATGGTATATTCTGGCTATATTCTAAAGCTATTAGATAGGATA
>JBFMBE010000083.1:0-14895 GCA_040755275.1 Thermodesulfobacteriota bacterium
ACGGCTTCGAAAAAAGGCCGCAGGCAAGGAGTGCAAATCCCGAGGAGTGAGGCGTACTTAAACGTACGCCGCAACGACGAGGGATGCAGCACGACACAGCATCCGGCCTTTTTGCGAAGCCGTCATACATGATGGAGTCTCAAAAGGACTCCCAGCCACCCCGCTTATGCCCGACATTTACAAAAAGCACGGGCAGGCGCCTTTTTCGACTCCATCATACATATGTCGGAAAAACCAATGGAATCTATCCGGCTTCATGTTCTGATTGTGGATGATGAAACCAACATCCGCAAAACCCTCGGTTACTTCTTTTCGACGGGTGGGCATTTGGTAACGGCCGTCGGCAATGCGGTCGATGCCGTCGAAGAAGCGAGGCGGCGGTTGTTCGATCTGGTGTTTTTGGACTTGAAGCTTGGGAAACAGAGCGGGATGGATCTCATTCCAGTTCTCCTTTCGGAGTCTCCCCGGACCAAGATAGTGGTCATCACGGCACATGCATCCATCGAAAGTGCAGTGGAAGCGATGCGGAGAGGGGCCGCCGATTACATCGTCAAGCCTTTCGAATTGGATCAGATCAAGCTGCTGGTTCAGCGGATCCAAACGCTGCATCGGCTCGAATCAGAGCTTGAAACACTTCGGCAGAGCGCTCAACGCTCTGGACCTGAGGAGCGATTGCAGAGCCTGAACGTCGAAATGAATCGGATGATCGAAATTTCCAGAAAAGCTGCGGCGTCAGAAGCCACTGTCCTGTTGTGCGGGGAAAGCGGTACCGGGAAGACCGCATTTGCCAAGGCCATTCATCGATGGAGCCCGAGGGCGAGAAAACCGATGGGGATCGTGGCCTGTCCTGCGATTCCTTCGGAACTGCTGGAGAGTGAATTGTTCGGGCATGCCAAAGGGTCGTTTACCGGAGCCCTCCGAGACAATCCTGGCCGGATTGCATCCTGCGAAGGGGGAACGCTTTTTCTCGACGAAATCGGTGATATGGCCTTGTCGGTTCAAGCCAAACTGCTGCGCTTCATTCAAGACAGGGAATATGAACGTCTCGGTGAACAGCGGGTCCGGCTTGCGGATGTCCGCATCATTGCAGCAACCAACAGCGATCTCGAACGACGGGTTGCAGAGGGGAGATTTCGGGAAGACCTTTTCTACCGCTTGAATGTCATTCGTATCACGATCCCCCCGCTTCGAAGTCGTCGGGAAGATATCCTGCCCCTTGCGAAGGGGTTTCTCGTCCATTTTTGTCAGGTGAATGGCAACGCATCCAAGACATTTACAGAAGCCGCTGAAACCGCCCTGGTCAACTATAACTGGCCAGGGAATGTCCGGGAACTACGGAACACGATCGAACGGGCCGTCATTTTAGGCGTTGGAGATCATATCGATATTTCCGATCTGTCACGAGACATCGTACCGCATGCACTGCCTCCGGGAATTGGCGATCGGGTTCCTTTGAGTACCATCGAAGAACTGCATATCCGACGCATCATTGCCAATACGTCTTCTCTTCAGGAAGCGGCGGATATATTGGGAATCGACCAGGTCACTCTCTGGCGCAAACGAAAATTCTACGGTATTTGACCCAACTCCTTCGCAGAAATCCATCCTGCAAAATGCAATACCTTCTTTTCCCGGATGTTGCAGCTTGCAAGAGCCTTCCCCAAAAATTCCGCATTCATCGATTTTACCCTCCGCGAAGATATTCCTCCAGGAATGTCGTCCATGTTCCTGAATGCTGTTTCTGCGCGGCAGACTGGCGTACGGTTTTCCGGTAACCATCGGCTGGCATCCTGATTGCTAGGTAATCGAGAGATCTGCTGGTTATCCAAGGAGCTTCGGCAGGTCGTGGGAAAGAAGGGCATGAATGCAGCAGATGCCTGCAACCCTATTGAGGAATCGATCCAATGACGTTGAAGAAGAAAATCTTGGCCGGATATGGGGTCGCATTTGTCCTGATGGGGCTCGTCGTGACATGGGCCATCGCAAATCTGATATCGCTGAGCAAGGCAACAGAGGCCATACTCAGCGAAAATTACAAGAGTATCATTGCCGCGGAAAATATGGTGGATGTGCTGGAACGTCAGGACAGCGGGATGTTGATCGGGTTCCTGGGCGATATCGAACGGGGAATGCCAATGATCCGGGACAATGAACCGATTTTTCTCCAATGGCTTACTCGGGCAAAGGACAATGTGACGATTCCGGGTGAAGGGGAACTGATTCAGGCCATCCAGGAAAATTACGCCGACTATCGGAAAAGCTTTGCAGTCTTTCCCGGTGGGATGACCGGACAGGCGGCTGCCGTATCGATGTATTTCGAGTCGGTTTACCCCGTTTTTTCGCGGGTTCGGCAATTGTGCATCGATTTGAGAAATCTGAACGAACAGACGATGTATGACGCAAGCATTCAGGCGGGCAGCGTCGCACGCCGTGCCATTTGGTCCACCGCACTGGTGGCCGCCGGAACATTCCTGATCGCTCTGTTGTTCAGTCTCCTGCTTGCCGAGCGCATCGTTTCACCGATTCGGCGGTTTATGGACGCCTCCAGAAGAATATCCACAGGCGATTACGCCGTTGTGATTCCCGTAGAAACTCATGACGAACTAGGAAAATTGGCTGCTGAATTCAATCGGATGGTAAGGGAGCTGGAACGTTACAACAAGATGAATGTCGATCAGATCGTTCTGGAGAAGAACAAGGGAGAAGCCATCCTTTCGTGCATCGAGGACGGTCTTGTGGTTTTCGATACAGAGCTACGGGTAGCCGGTATCAACCCTGCAGCGCGGTGGTTTCTGAACCTCGAATCCAGGGATATCGTCGGTTTGGCGTGTATGGATATTCTCCAGGAAAGTCCAGTATGTGACATGATCCGAAATGCAATCGATACGGGCGTCAAACCGGATGTCCCAGACGAAGAGCGGCTCATCGTTCTGCCGGGAAAGGAGGGGCCGAAGCAATACATGTTCTCTGTCACGGCGATTCCGGGGCGAAACAGAGGACTGACGGGAGCTGTTCTTCTGCTGAGGGATATCACCCGCCTGAAGGAAGTGGAACGGCTGAAAAACGAATTTGTCTTGGCAGCGTCTCATGAGCTGCGAAATCCCATCACCAGCCTGGGCATGAGCATCGATCTGCTGCTGGAACATGCATCCGAGAGAATCGATGTAAACGACCGCGAGCTTCTCGATGCCGCTCATGAAGAAATTCAGCGCATGAAGGCGCTCGTGAACGACCTGCTAGATCTGTCGAAAATCGAGTCAGGTCGTATCGATCTCGAATTCGAACATGTGCCGGTTCGTATTCTGTTCGAACATGTGGAGGCGATATTCAGAAATCAGTTGAATATCCATAAGATTGCGCTGAAGTGCTCCTCCTTGGACGAAACCGCTGCGGTCAGAGCCGACGCAAACAAGATCACCTGGGTGTTAACGAATCTGATTTCGAATTCGATTCGGTATGTGGGAAGTGGCGGGCACATCGATGTCGAGGCGCGGCGGATCGGCTCGAGGGTGCATTTTATCGTGAGGGATGACGGCCCCGGGATTCCTCGCGAATACCATACAAAGATTTTCCAGAAATTCGTACAGGTGGACGGAAGGGAACCCGGGGGGACGGGGCTGGGACTTGCGATTTGCAAGGAAATCGTACGAGCTCACGGCGGATCGATTTGGGTGGAATCCGAATCCGGTAAGGGATGCACCTTTACCTTTACGCTGCCATCGGCTTCGGATCGGTAGGCGTTGGCCTTACGATATCCTGAAGCAGAGAGGAACGCTTCGCTATATGAGAGGTGAAAAACGATGAAACAACCATCGATTCTGATCGTAGATGACGAAAGGAACATTCGTTTAACCATGTCGCATGCGCTGCAACCCTTGGGAATGCCGATCGAAACGGCGGTCAATGGGGAGGAAGCCTTGCGGAAGATTGAGGGGGAGCCGTTTTTGCTGATGTTCCTTGATCTCAAGATGCCCGGAATGGACGGACTCGAGGTGTTGCGACGGGTTCGGGAAAGTCGTCCGAATCTTCGGGTCGTCATGATTACGGCTCATGGAACGGTCGAAAACGCAGTCGAGGCATTGAAGCTTGGTTCCGTGGATTTCGTTCAGAAGCCCTTCACACCCGATGAAATCCGGGGTATCGCCAGGCAGGTACTGAATCGTGAAGCCATCGAAGAGGTGAAGACGGACGATGCGGATTCCTGGATAGCCTTGACGAAACGGCATATCACGGACCGGAATTATGCCGAAGCCAAGCAGACGGTTCGCAAGGCAATTGCGGTGGATCCCGGTTGTGCCGAAGCCTACAATCTGCTCGGTGTCCTGCAGGAAATCGCGGGAGAGAGTATCGAAGCACAAAAATTCTATAGGGCCGCGATCGAAATCGATCCCACTTACAGCCCGGCTCGAACGAACTTGGAACGAATCACGTCCTGGAAGAAATTCGGTAGCATCGACCTGGGAGATGACGGACAGAGGTCTATAACTGGCAACCCGAAAAACCGAAAGGAACAACATGAAACATGAGCGATACATTGTCATCGTCGGCTGTGGGCGGTTGGGTTCGCTTCTGGCCAACCGGCTTAGCCGTCAAGGCAACTCCGTTGTCGTGATCGACCGGGACGAGGGGACTTTCGAAAACCTGTCCGTTGACTTCAGCGGTTTCCGGATTCATGGGGATGCCACCCATATGGCGGTTCTGAAGTCTTCGAAAATGGGGCGGGCCGATGTCGTTCTGACCACAACTCGGGAAGACAATATCAACCTGATGGTCGCCCAAGTGGCCCGAAAAGTGTTTGGGGTTTCCTGCGTGATTGCCCGAATTTTCGATCCGAAAAGGGAGCGGGTCTACGCCCATTTAGGCATCGACACCGTATGTCCAACGACGGCCGCAGCCGACATGTTTCTTCGAAATATGGACGGCATCATGATTGTATGAAAATCAAACCGTTGTAGCTTACTGGCCTGTATCGAATGACTGACCCAATGCCCGATCTCGTAGGATCGGGCGGATAGCCAAACTTGGAATACAGAATTGCTGAGTTGCAACATGATGTTTTTCAAACAAATATGGATGAAGCATCTCCGCCCGATCCAACGATATCCGGCGGCTTCAAACACGTTTTCGCAGCAGTCTCAAAAGGCTTCCCCAGCCACCCCGCTGATGCCCGGCATTCCCGAAAAGCACGGGAAAGGCGACTTCTTGCGAGTCCATCATGAATGAAATGGGAGGAAAAACGCTCATGAAAGTCCTCATCATCGGAGGCGGCAAAACCTTGTACTTTCTTTGTCGAAGATTCATCTCCCGCGGCTATCGGGTGGTCATCATCAATCGTAGCCGAGAGGAATGCCTTGAGTTGTCGAGAAGTTTTTCATCTGCGACAGTGATTTGCGGTGATGGAAGTGATCCCGATATACTTCGGGAATCCGGTGCCATGGAAGCCAATGTCGTTTTGGCACTGACCCCGAGCGATCCCGACAATTTGGTTATCTGTCAGTTGTCTTCCCTGCAATTTGGCGTACCCCGGGTCATCGCTTTGGCCAACGATCCGGATAACGCCGAGGCATTCGAAAAACTGGGGGTATCCTGCTTTTCCCTGTCGCCGATCATCGGCAGCCTGATCGAGCAGCGTGCAGCCATTGAGCAGATTACCAACCTACTTCCTGTCGATGAAGGGCGGGTGAACGTGACGGAAATCGTACTCGATGAACGTTCTCCTGTTGCAGGGAAGCAGCTGCGGGATCTTACCTTGCCGCAGAATGCGCTGGTTGCCTTCGTGATCCGTGACAACGTGGCCATCATTCCTCGGGGAAGTAACGAGCTTCGGGTCGGCGACCGGGTGGTGCTGATGACCTTACCGGAGAACCACGGCCCCGTTCTGAAGGCCTTTACCGGTGAAAGGATATGATTCGAGTTGAGACCGTTACGAAATCAGGAATATCTTCGGCAGCGCTATGCCGCTATCGCCTCTACAATCGGGATCATTCTGTTGATGGGGGGCGTGTTGATGCTGAGTCCCCTTCTTGTTCTTCTGGTTGACCGGGAAGAAGTCGCTCATGCCGTGTGCTTTGTCAAGCCCGCTGGAAGCATGGTCCTCGCAGGATGGGCCTTGTGGAGAGGTTTCCGAAGACAGATCGAACATACACTGACGATTTCGGAGGGCGGCATCGTTGTCGTCGTCAGTTGGACATTGGTCATTTTGTTTTCGGCCTGGCCGTTTACCTCTATTTTAGGGCTGAGCTACCCGCGATCCATCTTCGAAGCGGTCAGTGGATGGACAACTACCGGCCTTTCGGTTGTGGATGTGGCGACTGCCGGCAAGATGGTATTACTTTGGCGAAGCGTGATCCAGCTGGCAGGAGGGGCCGGGCTGGCCATCCTGATGATGTCTGCCCTCGTCGGCCCTGTAGGTGTCGGAATTACAAGTGCCGAAGGCAGGGGGGAACAACTCGCACCCCATGTTCGTCAATCGGCCCGTCTGGTTCTCATCATCTACATGGGGTACGCCCTTTCCGGGATCGCGTCCTATCGGGTAGTCGGGATGACGTGGTTCGATGCGGTGAACCATTCCTTTGCGGCTATTTCGACGGGCGGCTTTTCGACGTATGTGGAAAACATCGGCTATTGGGATTCAGCTTCGGTCGAAGCCGTGAGTGTTGTCCTGATGATTTTGGGTAATTTGAGTTTCGTCACCGCATGGTTTTTTTGGCGCGGAAAACTTCGGCTGGTCATGAAAAACGGGGAAGTTCGCCTGATGGCCATCGTGATTCCGGTCTCCATTGCAGCCACGTTCGTCTGGACGACCAGGGCTCTCTACCCCCATCTGGGCAAGGCGGTACGGGTAGCTGTTTTCGAAACCGTAAGTGCCCTGACCACAACCGGATTCTCCTCTGTTGCCTACGATCATTGGAATGGTTTCGGGATCTTCATGCTGATCGTCTTGATGCTGATTGGTGGCGGTACGTGTTCGACAGCGGGCGGCATCAAGCAATTCCGGGTTCATCTCATGTGGCGGATGCTGTGTTGGGAGCTGCGGAGGCAAATGCTTCCCCGGGTCGCAGTTTCGGAATGCGCGGTTTGGGAAGGCGATAAACGGGTATTTGTGGATGATAGTCGGGTTCGTCAGATTCTGGTTTTTATCTTTGTCTATATGGCAATCTATGTGCTTGGGGTGATGATCCTCTGCGCATGCGGGTTTCAGCTGGGAGATTCGCTCTTCGAGTTCGCTTCTGCCCTCGGAACCGTCGGTCTGTCCATCGGCGTCACCAGCGCGGGGATGCCGGATGCAGCCCTGTGGGCGGAGACAATCGCCATGTTTCTGGGACGGCTCGAGTTTTTCGTTGTGTTTGTCAGTCTATACAAAATGGCCGAGGACGGCCGGGGGATGCTTGGGGCTTCGCATTGATCTATCGCCCGGGGGATGGTCTACCGAAAAAGCTTCGGATCCGCTGGCCAGCCATCAGGTAGTGTTGCCTTTCCCGTTCGCTGAAGGCCCAAAAATACATGCAAGGAACGTAGACGGCCGAGAGACCTGCAATGACGGAGAGGTTCAGGTAATCAGGCGATATCCAAGGCCTGACAGCCGCAGCAAAGAGCCCCATTGCCGTAGCAGCCTTCAGCATCACCAGTCCGTAGGTGCGGAACCACTCCTTCGGTTTCAGGAATCCAACCGATCGCATGGCGATGATCGGGCTCAGGATGCCTGCAAAAACGGTGATCGGAATCGCCGTTCCCAGGGCGACGCCGACCAGGCCCATCGATCGAACCAGCATCAGGCTCAACCCAAGATTCGCGAGCCCCTCCACGATGTTCAGGAAACTGATGGTGGTATGCCGGGAAAGCCCCCGCAGAAGATTCACGGTGGGATATTGGGAGAGGGCGATGCCGATACCGATCGTCAGAATGGCCAGAACCGGGTAGCTTTCCGCAAAATCCACACCCACCCACCGGACGATGAAAGCCCTGCCCAGCACCAGAAACATCCCGCCGATATAGACGCTCAGAACGGATGCGATCTTGATCAGCAGGTAGTAGGCATCCCGAAGGAGGTCCGGGTCATTTCGGGCGTCGAGGCCGCTGAACAGGGGAATGCTCATCCCGATGAAGGCCGCTACTGTTTCCATGAAATAGGCGGACAGCCGCGATGCGATGGCGTAGACGGCTACATGGGAAAGGGGGCAGAACGCCGAAATGACGACCAGATCGATCTGAAACCGCAGGATGTCTCCAATGGCTGCGATCAGGTTCTTGTAGCTGTAGTCGAGCATCCGGAGGACGGTTTCTGTTCGGATGAAGCGCCTCGATAGATGGATATCCCCATAATGGATCCGATAGAGGCCGATCAGCAGCAGGCCGCCTGCGGCATTGACTCCGAAGGTGATCAGGGCCAAAGCGACGATGCCATGCCCGCTCGAAAGGGCATAAACGACGAGGGCCGCTCGAAGAACGGCCTTCAGGGTTTCGACTGCCGAAAGGATGTCCTGTCGAAGCCGGGCTTCGAAATATCCGATCCATGTCCTCAGGGGAAACTGAACGGCCGTGTCGACGACGAGAACGATCCATACCGCCTGGAACAAGGAGAAGGCGGTTTCTCCGGCCACCCATGCATGAATGGGCCGTGCACCGATTCCAAGACCGAAGGCGATGCCGATACCGATGCCGACGAACACTGCAAGGGCCGAACAGAAGATATCGCTGGCCAGGCGCTCGTCCCGCTTTTCGAAGGCCTGGGGCAGGAATCGTTTGAGAGCGGAATTGAGTCCGAGATCGAGAAGGCCGGAAAACCCCATGATGCCGCCGATGAGCGACCAGAGGCCGAAGAGGGAGGAGCCGATGTGCCGGATGATGAAGGGGGTCAGAACGATGCTCAACCCGACGGTTACCGCCAGGGAAAGGATGCGGCCGAGTGAGCCGATGATGAGGCGCTGTCCGATACCGCTCATGGTCGGAGCATTTTGACGACTTTGGCTGGATTGCCGGCGACAACGGCAAAGGGCGGGACGACACCCATGACAACGCTTCTGGCCGCAACCACGGCCGCGTCTCCGATGGTCGATCCCTTCAAAATGAGAGCTCCTTCTCCAATCCAGACCCGGTCGCCGATTTCGACGGGATGAACGTCTTGGGGATCGGGGGGCAGATGGGCGGTCCGCCTGTCGGGATCAAGGGGATGCCCGTCGTTATCGAAGATGCCGACATTGGAGGCGATGTAGCAGCGGGAGCCGATCGTAATGGATTTGGCGACTCCGATGGTCAGGCCAGGTCCCAGATAGGTGTGGTCTCCGACCATAAAGGAGGGAGCGTCGAAGATTTTCGATGCGGAATACGTCGAGCGACTGTGCATCGTGACATCGGACCCGAAGCACATGCGGATCGGGCCGCTGA
Organism: Thermodesulfobacteriota bacterium; assembly: GCA_040755275.1. Taxonomy (GTDB): domain Bacteria; phylum Desulfobacterota; class Desulfobacteria; order Desulfobacterales; family Desulfatirhabdiaceae; genus Desulfatirhabdium. Next base: position 9,385 of record JBFMBE010000083.1, read on the forward strand.
TGTAGGGAAAAGCTCCCAGCACCTGAACGTATTGAAAGCGTGGGCCGACCGATTCGCATCTGCTGCGGAAGAGCGGATCGTAGTAGAAAAAGGTGGTGAGCTTTCGAAAAAAGGCTCTTCGAACGGTTCGTTCGTGATAGAGCATTCGGTAGAACGGGAGGACGGCGTTCGGCAGGTTGCCGTGTTGAATGCCTTTGGCCATCCGGTAGAGGAGATCAGCAACGGGTGTTTGGCGCCGCTTGATCCAGAGCGCCCATTTTTCGAGCATTGGATCATCCTTGACGAGGATTTAGATAGATGTATCGGGGAACGATGAAGTCTCGGTACAGGTTGGGATCCCCGGATTTTCCGGCTTCGGCGGCTCGGGCGATGTTGTACATTTCCCGGGCGGATACATAGTGTAGTACGAATCGTTTGCCGTCGTTGTAGGCTTCTTCCAGATAACGGAACAGTCGGTCGGCGCTTTCGCCCAACAGCACATCCCGGTCTTCCTCCCGGGCTCCGTGGGTGTGCACCTTGATGAACACCCAGTCAGGCCTGCCGCTGACATGAATCCATTTGTCCACCCAATAATCCACCCTTCCCGGCGTGGGTTCGTCGCTTGTATCGATGTTGGATTGTTCAATACTCGGCTTGTGCGCCGCTTTTCGAGATTTCCATCGGAGTCCGATGATTCCCTGCATCAACAGCAGCCGCCCGGCGGGAGCCGGCTTTCCGGCGCTCATGGGAATCGGTTGGCAGGCATAGCCCTTGGGGCGATCCGAAAAGCTGTTTCCATAGAAGAAGGTGTTGGTCAGCCAGGGTTGGGCTTCATTCGAAACGGGAAAGGTGAAATCGGCGAAACATCCCGTTTCTTTCAGAAGAGCCGTTTCGTTGTTCACCCCGCAGAAGGCCCCGCCTTTTCGGGAATTGGCCAAGGCCCAGTCTCCATGGATGAATCCGTAGGATTTCCGGCCGTCCGGAAGGCAGAATACGCCACAGCGGGAAAATCGCTCGATGCAGTCGAGGAGTTTGTTTCGAAGGGTTGCTTCGGTGTCCGGCCAGGGATGCTGGTGGTCATGATGCATGTGCATTTCCACTTCCCCGAAGCCCTGGCCGCACAGATCGACGATGCGCTCCAGATGATCATGGGTATCGTAATGGGGTGGGAAGAAAAACGTATGCTGGGGATGGACACCGTCCGCGTCCCGGTGCCGTCCGGCCATGTCGGGATATTTTTCGGTCCAGGCTCTCACCCGTTCGATCTGGCGGGAGAGATCGGCTTTTCGGTTTCCGGGTTCGAAATGATCGACGAAGGCGAACAGAAGATGGGTTTTCGACGGCTTCCGAAAAACGGTTTTCATCCAGATGGTTCGGAGGGTGTCGTGCACGATCCACTGGTGCATGTTTTTCCGATAGCCGATGTAACAGGTTCCTACGGCGGCACAGGCTGCGGCGGAGCTCCACAGCGATATCATGGTCTTCCTTTCTGTAGGACGCCAAACACAGCTTGACAGAAAAGGCGGTTTCTCCCATAGTACCCGGGATGAAAAAGCCTGCGGTATTGGAAATGTTCCATCCTAATGATGGCCTCGCAAAAAGTCAGGCCCTCTATTTGACCCGCAGGAAGGCGGGTGAATTTTGCTCAGCAGCGGAAAAACTCAGCAGCCCGAGCTCGTAGGATCGGGCGGATGGCCAAAATGAAAAGAATGGGTTGCTGGTTTCCAACAAGCTGTATTTCAAACCAATATCAATGAATTGCGTCCGCCCGATCCAACGATCTCCGGCTGCTTCAAACAGTTTCCGCTGCTTCGCAAAACACCACCCGCCCTCCTGCTGGAGGCACGGCTTTGAAGGAAAATCGGTGGTTAGCGACTTTTTGCAGCGCCACCATCTATTACGAAACGCCCGGCAAATTCAAGCAGGATTCTCCGAAAGCCGGCGCCATTCCTTCTGTGGAGGTTGTTGATGAAATCCTTATTCTGGAAAACGCTTTGTATCGGATGTTGCGTGGTTTGGCTGGCAATGGTTTCGGGTTGCGACTCCATCGATTCGAAGCAGGAAAGCAATTTCAGCCTCACCCTCGAAGCCAACCCAACAACGCTGAATACTCGGGAATACAGCAACATTACGGCAACGCTCACCCATACCGACAAGACGGTATCCTCCTCATCTTCATCCAGCAGCACGACATCCAGCGGTTCATCGGCGACCACCATCACCACCGGTGCACCGACACCTGTCCCGAATTACGTCGTCACCTTCTCGTTCACGCAGAATCAGAGTGGCGCCAAACTGACGGTTGTGAACAACACAACGGATGCCAACGGCAAGGCATTTGCCATTTACCAGGCCGGTGATGCGGAAGGGATCGATATTCTACAGGCTAGAATCGAAAACGGGCTGACGGCCAAAGCGAGTGTCATCGTCGGCACAACGACCACCACCACGACCACAATGAGTACCACGACCTCGACCACGACAACGACCGTTCCATGAGGGGACGACATCCCCGTGTACGAGCTCATGTCTCCGGCCGGGTTGAATACCCGGTCCAACCGATGAATGAAAGCGTCAGAGGAGGGATGACGGGCTGGGTAATCCCGCTCGTTGCCCTTACGCCGCACCACGCATCTTGATTTTCCTGATCTATGTTCATGGACGTGTCGCCACTGCCAGGGATCAAAACGTCCAAAAAAACCAGGGCCGAATATCCGCTGCCGACTGGTTTTACGATAAAGTGGTTGAAATCCTGATGGAATTGTGCAATCTTTTACAATTCCAATGAATATCTTTCGATTCGTACGGGAAGGGGGTGATCGGTTGGGCAGCGTCATCAAGAAACGCAGGAAAAAAATGAGGAAGCACAAACACAAAAAGCTGTTGGCTCGCACCCGCCACCAGCGCCGGAAATGATCGATCCGGCAAGGGGGATCCGTGTGGAATGCCTGGTGCTCCGGGTATGGGCATATGCGAATGTGTCCATACCCATACCCGGATTCGGTAGAAAGCAACCTCGGACGACAGCCCCGTTGCCGGGCCGTCACGTTTCCGGATCGGATCCCTGATGGTTGGATTGCCTGATGCAACGACCACCCGAGTGCCCGAACGATACTCCAGTGCAGGCCCCCTTCCCTCCGAGCCAATGATCGTTTCCCGCACAGGATCCTTCATGGCCTTGCCGGCTGAAACCCCTTGAGATACCTCAGAAAATCCGAATCCGTAGACAGGATGAGGGACGTTTTTTCGTTCATCGTTTCGCTGTAGACATCGAGTGACTTGAGAAACGTATAGAATTCGGTGTCCTGACTGTAGGCCTGTGCATAGAGTTTGGTGGATTCGGCCTCGGCCTTGCCGATGATTTCCTGGGCCACCTTGTAGGCTTCCGAGGTGATCTGTTTCAAATCCCGCTCTTTTTCCCCGATGATTTTCGAAGCCTCTCCCTTCCCTTCCGAACGGAATTTTTCGGCGATTTGTTTACGCTCGGCAATCATCCGGGCATAAACGGATTCCCTCACCTGCTCGACATAATTGATGCGTTTGATCTTGACATCGACCAGTTCGATCCCGAAAGGGGTCAGTTTGGGCTGGGCCTGCTCCAGAATACCTTTGGTGATCTTATCCCGACCGACGAAAATCCGCGCAGAAGGTTCTTTTTGAGCATCTTCGAGGCCGATTTCGAAGGTATCGAGCTCCCGATTGGTGAGCCGAACGGCTTCGATCAGGGGGTGGGATGTAATGAAATTTCGGGTTGCCGGATCGATGATGTCATCCAGCCTTCCCTTGGCGCTCAGCATGTTGTTGACCGTTTGAAAGAATTTCACTGGATCGACGATCCGCCATCGCGCAAAGACATCCACCCAGATATAGGTCTTGTCGAGCGTTGGGATCTGCCCTGGATCGCCGTCCCATTGTTGCAGGTTCTTGGGAAAGACATTGACCTGCTGGATGACGGGAAGCTTGAAGTAGAGGCCTGGGGCCTGCTTGGGTTCTCCGACCACCCGACCGAACTGGGTGATGATCACCTGCTCGGTTTCATCGACGATGTAGGCGCATGAAAATACGACGTAAATGGCCAAAAACGCTGTTGCAATGATCAAGCCCTTGAGCTTCATTTCTGATCCCCACGCTGTTTTCCGAGATTCAGTAACGGCAGCAGATTTTTCTGATCCGCATCCAGAATGATCTTGTCCCCGATCTTCGGGTAGATGTTGCTCATCATTTCCAGATAAAGCCTGCGCCGGGTGACATCCTTGGCTTTCTGATATTCGGCATACAGGGCCTGGAAGCGGGCAACATCTCCCTTCGCCCGGTTCACCCGATCGAGGGCGTAGCCTTCGGCTGCCCGAATGGTCCGTTCAGCTTCTCCTCTGGCTGATGGAATGGCCTTGTTGTATTCCTCCCTTGCCTGGTAGATCAGTTTCTCCTTTTCCTGAATGGCTTGGTTGACTTCGTTGAAAGATGGTTGAACGGGTTCCGGCACATTGGTCCGTTTCATTTCGATGGTCACGATGCTGATGCCGGACTCGGCGTTGTCGAGCTCTGACTGCAGAATGTTTCTGGCTTCGACCGCGATTTCTTCCCGCTTGCTGATGACTTCGTTGACGCTTCTGTCGCCGACCACCAGCCGCATGGCCGCCTCAGCCATATCCATCAGCAACCTTCGGTTGTCATGCACCTTGAACAGATAGTTGTACGGATCCTTGATCCGGTACTGAACGATCCAAGGGACAAGGGCCACGTTCAGATCTCCGGTGAGCATCAATGCGACATTGCTGTCTTCGGAACTGGCCGAAAATCGAGTTCTTTCCCCCTCGGATCGAAGGGAGCTAAACCCAAATTCTTCCTTGAACACGCGTCGGACCTTGACTTTGGTCACTTTTTCGATGCCTGCCGGCCATTTGAAATTCAAGCCGGGCTGCGTCGTCCGAACATATTTCCCGAAGCGCTGGATGACCCCGACCTCGTCGACATCCACCGTGTAGAAGGATGAGCTGCCGAAAAAGAGCAGAACCAGCACCACGATCAGGGCGGAAGCGCCCGGCAGCTTCAGGTTCTTGAATTTTTCCGCCAGCTCGTTCAGCTGCGGCGGAACCCCAGGGGATTTCTTGGCCTGTTGTTCCTTCAGTTTATCCCAATCCCAGCTCATTCTGTATTCCTCGTCATGGGTTCGTTGGAAATGAAAACCTGATGGATCATCCTGCAGAAGCGGTTGGAAAGGCAGAGGCGGTCGATCCTGGAAAAAACAGGAGTCGATTTGCTGATGATGGTTGTAATATGAGCAAAACAGGGAAGTCAAGGGAAAAGGGATGAGAGCGTCAGGAAGGCAGAACGTATTGGGGTAGGGCATGGTGTGCCCCGAAAGGCCTTCCTATACCGATCGCATCAAAGCGAACCATCGTTCACTTATCCCAACTTCATGGTTTTTACCCCCAAAATTACTACTTTTGACGGGGCATCGGTCAAAATATTCAATAATTTCAAGGGTGGGGTTATCAAATCGTAAATGTAGTGCCAAAATATTAGATTAAA
>JBFMBE010000084.1:0-14855 GCA_040755275.1 Thermodesulfobacteriota bacterium
CATCATGTTGCAACTCAGCAATCCTATATCCCAAGTTTGGCCATCCGCCCGATCTTACGAGCTCGGGCTGCTGAGTTTTTCCGCTGCTGAGCAAAATTCACCCGCCTTCCTGCGGGTCAAATGAGAGGGCCTGACTTTTTGCGGGGCCATCATGTTTCGTTGTCGAGCAGAAAGCCATTCGCCAGGGGATCGTCGGGCTGAATGACCCATTGGTTGATACCCATCACCCAAGCACTTCCCGTCACTTCGGGAATGACGGCGGGCAGACCGCCCACCTGGGTTTCTCCGACAACTCGGGCCCGAAAAAGGCTTCCGATGATGCTTTCGTGGACAAAGCCATCACCGGTCCTGAGCTGCCCCTTGGCGTGCAGACAGGCCAGTCGAGCCGAAGTACCCGTTCCACAGGGAGATCGGTCGATTCCGGAATCGGCAAGAAACACGGCGTTCTTGAAATCGGCATCCGGTCGGGCGGAAGGCTCGTAAAACTGCACATGGGTGCAGCCCCGGATGAACTCCTTTTCCGGATGCACGATGGTGAGCTCCCGGTTGACGGCCTGACGCACCCTTCTGCCGATATCGATGATTTGGGAGGTATGATTCGGCGAAATGACAAGCCCCACGTCTCGGGCAGGAACGATGGCGTAGACATTGCCGCCGTAGGCCACATCGAGGGTCACGGAACCGATGCCTTCGACATCGACGGTGGCATCCATCGCCATGACGAAGGAAGGAATATTCTGGAAGGTGACAGAGCGGGCCCGCCCATCCACCACCTCCACCCGGACGTGGGTCAGACCTGCCGGTGTATCGAGGCAGATGGCTGTCACCGGTTCCGTTACGGGAACCATCCCGGCCTCTACCAGAGCCGTTGCCACACCGATCGTATCGTGACCGCACATCGGTAGATATCCGCCCGTTTCGATGAAGATAACACCGATGTCGGCCTCGGGTTGAGCGGGTTCGGTGATGACAACGCCCGACATGACGGAATGTCCCCGTGGCTCGAACATCAGTGCCGTTCGGATCCAGTCGAGGTGCTCCTGCATGTACAGCATTTTTTCGGACATGGTGGCGCCGGGAATTCGGGGAATACCGGAAGTGATGGTGCGTGTGGGCTCCCCGCCCGTGTGGGTATCGATGGTGGTGAACATTTTGGAATAGCGCATGGGATGATCCTTTCCGTAAAGAATCAAAAGTCAGAGGAAACGCAGATGATTTTAATTGGTGCAACAGCCGCTCATCCGCCTTTATCCTCCTGACTTCTGTCTTCTGACTTCTGTTTCTATCAGCTTTTCAGGATTTTTTCAAAGCCGGGAATACATGAACATCCTGATTGCAGAAGATGATGCGGTCCTTTGCTCAATGTTGTGCGATTTTTTTCGGCAACGTGGATATACCGTATTTCCCGCTGCGCATGGCCTTGAAGCATGGGATTTTCTGCAGAGAGAAACGATTCAAATCGCTCTGATCGACTGGCGACTGCCCGAAATCGACGGTAAGGACTTGTGCCTGCGGATTCGTTCGCAGCCCAGAACCCACTATATCTATATCGTTGTGATGACAGGAATCATCCAATCCGGTGGTTCTCTTGAAGCCAGAGAATGTGGGGCGGATGATTACATTCAAAAGCCTTTTGATATAGAGGCATTGCTCAGCCTGATCAAATCGGGCGAACGGATCATCCGGCTCGAAGAGCGGTACATTCAGCTTCGGGATGTTCTCATCGAAAGCCGAAACAAATTCCGCTTCGTTCTGGATGCGCTTCATGAAGAAATCCTTGCGGTCAACCCGGAACACGACATCGTTTCCGTCAACCAAGCCTTCCTGAAACAGAGGGGGGTCAAGTACTTGGATGTGATCGGAAAATCCATGGCAAACGATGCACTCTGGTTTTTCGATTCTGCCCTGATGAACCTGCTCAAGACGGACGTTGGAAATACCTTTCAAACAGGAAAGCCCAACCGGCGGATCCGCACGATCAATGTCCGCAGGGATGTGCCGCTGGTCTATGAAATCCAGACCATTCCCATCTTCAACGAAGACCAGGAAGCGATCCAAGTTGTCATCCTGCTCCGTAACGTCACCGAAGATCACCGGAGACGGGAAGAAATCATTCATTTAAACCACCGGCTCCAGCGAACCCTCTCCGAGCTTCATTCCAAAAACGAAGCCCTCGAAAATACCCTCACACGCCTGAAGGAAACCCAGTCCCAGATGATCCAGTCGGAGAAGATGGCTTCCATCGGCCAGCTTGCCGCAGGCATCGCCCACGAAATCAACAACCCCGTCGGGTTCGTGAGCAGCAATCTGAACACCCTTGGCGGGTATATCGAAGACCTGAAACCGATCATCGCCGGATACCGAGCCACCCTTCGAAATGCCGCAGCATCGGGTGTTCCGATCCCAGACATCGATCGGGTCCTGGCCGGCGAGACCGAACGGGAGGTCGATTTCATTCTCGAGGATCTTCCCCAGCTCGTTCGGGAATCCCGGGAGGGGCTGGATCGCATTCGAAAAATCGTCATCGATCTCAAGGACTTCGCCCACCCCGGAGAAGACACCCTCCAGCTGGCCGATATTAACCAGAATATCGATTCCACCTTGAACATCGTCTGGAACGAGATCAAATACAAGGCCGTAGTCCACAAGGATTACGGCAACATCCCCCAAGTCAACTGCTATCCCCAGCAGCTCAATCAGGTGTTCATGAACCTGCTGGTCAATGCAGCCCAGGCCATTGCAGGAAAAGGCGAAATCGGCATCACGACACGTGCGGAAGAAGAAACCGTGATTGTCACCATCTCCGACACCGGATGCGGCATCCCACCCGAGCACATCCACCGGATCTTCGATCCGTTCTTCACCACCAAGGAAGTCGGAAAGGGTACCGGTCTCGGGCTTAATGTCGTCTACAATGTCATCCGCAAACACAACGGCACCATCGCCGTAGAGAGCACTCCGGGTAAAGGCACCACCTTCACCGTCCGGCTGCCTGTCAACGGTCCAGCAACCCAATCAGGGGGTGCCCATGAGCCTCAAGCATGATCATGTTCTGCTGCTGGTCGACGATGAGCCTTCCATCCTGAATGCTCTGCAGCGGCTTTTTCGAAGAGAAAAATATTCTCTGCTGCTGGCCAACAGCGGAGAGCAGGCCCTTCTCCTGCTCTCCGAATCGGATCGACCCATATCCCTCATCATTTCGGACCAGCGCATGCCGCTGATGAGCGGTGCCGAATTTTTCGAAAAGGCCAAGGACCTCGCCCCGGATGCCGTTCGGTTTCTGTTGACAGGCTATTCGGACGTCAAGGATATCATCAGCGCCGTCAACAAGGGAGAAATTCATCGCTACCTGACAAAACCCTGGGATGACGAATCCCTTCTCATCGAAGTACGCCAGGCTCTCGAGGGCTATGAACTGCGTCTCGAAAACCGGCTTCTGGCCGACATGGTTCGCCAGAAAAACGTCGAACTGACGTCGCTGATGCAGGAGCTCGAACACAAAGTAGCCGAGCGAACCTACGAGCTTCAGGAAAAAACCCTCGAACTGGAACAGGCCAATCTTTCCCTCGAACGTGGGTTTGTGGATTCGTTCCGACTGATGTTTTCCCTGATCGAAACCATCAATCCCAAACTGGGCAGTTATCTGAGCTTCGTCTCCCAATTGTCCCGGAAGCTGGGGGCTGCCTTGAACATGGACCCTATCGAGCTGGAACATCTGGAAATGGCGGGTCTCCTGCATGATGCCGGTTTGCTGGGGCTTACCAAACAGGCTTTCGAAAAAGCCTATGAAGAGCTCGGCGATTCTGAGAAGGCCCTCTACCGACAGCATCCAATCATTGGTCAAATCTGTCTTCAGCCTGTTCCGAGACTCGATACGGTCGGCATCTACATCCTATATCACCACGAGAATTTCGACGGATCGGGTTTTCCGGAAAAGCTCAAGGCTGAAGAAATTCCCCTGGGCGCCCGCATTCTCCATATCGCAGCCGACTATGCCTTTCTGGTGCGCAGATGGCCCGAATCGATCACGGACATGAAAAGCATGTACTACGGATTGACAGGGGAATCCTTCATCAAGCTGCCGTCGAATCGACGGGATGACATGATCGTGGACCTGACCCAGCGGGTTATGCTTTTCCGGGCTGGGAAACTCTACGATCCGCAGATCGTCAAAAAACTCATCGAAGTCGTGAACGCTGAGCGGCAACAAAATCTTCAGAAACGATCGGAGACGATTGTCGATATCCGGATCAAGTTTCTCAAGGAAGGCATGGTCCTTGGGAAAGACATCCGGACCACGGATGGCAGGCTGCTTCTGGCCCGAGAGGCGGTTCTCAACAAGACACTGATCGGCGCCATTCGAAGGCTGGCTGCCGATGGATTCATCGGAGAAACGGTGCCGATACGGATGTAACCACAGGGGGGAATCATATCCGGATGGACAACAAACAATTCTTCAAGGAACTCGATCGGATCCGGGATATCCCGACATTACCGGTCATGGTAATTGAGGCCAACCGCCTTCTGGAAGACCCGAACACATCCGTGGCCAAAATCTGCTCGATCATCGAGAAGGACCAGGCCATGGCCATGAAAATCCTCAAACTGGTCAACTCATCTTTTTACGGTCTGCCCTCTCAAATTTCCACCATTCGTAACGCCATTGTCGTATTGGGATACAATACGGTCCGAAACGCCATCATGACACTGACCATCATGAAGCTCATGCCGAAGAAAGGGGTGTGGATCGAAGGATTTTCGGCAGGCGATCTCTGGTCCCATGCCGTCGAAGTGGCCGTTTTGTGCCGCCACATCGCCGAATTGGCAGATGTCAAATGGGCGAACGACTGCTTCGTTGCAGGTCTTCTGCACGATATCGGCAAGGTCATCCAGTTTCGCTTCTTTCCGTCGGTCTTTGAAGCCATCTACCAGCGAACGGTCCAAGAAAACATCCCCTTCTTCGAGGCCGAACGACTCCTCGACATCGTCGATCACGCTCAGATCGGAGGAGCCCTCGGACAGAAATGGATGCTTCCGCCCATTCTGATCGAGGCCATCGCTTATCACCACGAAATCCCGGACGACGTCGAGGATCCATCTCCCGTCCTGCTGGTGCATGCAGCGGACCGTATCAGTCATACGCCGGAAGGCGAAGCGGTTCAATGCCATCCGAAGGCGCAACGCTATGTTCAGCGCTTGCGCCTCCTCGACAAGGCCCGGCAAGAGGCGATCCGTCAGGAAATCGACGGCTGCAGTCGATTTTTCCTGAACGAATGATGGGGTATCGCATGAACGAAACCTCCTCGATACCCATATTGCTCATCGTCGATGACGAGCCCAATGTTGTTCAGGCGCTCAAACGCCTGTTTCGAAAGGAAGCGATCGCCGTTCTGAGCGCATCGAGCGGCAGACAGGCACTCGACATCCTGCAGGAGCAATCCGTCGACATCCTGCTGACCGATCACCGCATGCCGGAGATGTCGGGGGTGGAGCTTTTATCGATCGTCAAGGAACGATATCCCGATACCCTGCGCATGATTCTGACCGGATATACGGATATCGACACCATCACCCGATGCGTCAACCAGGGGCAGATCTACAAGTTTTTCCTCAAGCCCTGGGATGACAGCCAGCTCATCCTCGAAATCCGCCAGGCCATCGAATACCGCAACCTGCTTCAGGCCAACGCCCGTCTGAACGAAACCATCCGTGCCCAGAACGCCGAGCTCAAGCGGATGAACGATCATCTGGAAGAACTGGTGGAAGAGCGCACCCGAGAACTCAAACTCCAGAATGCAGCACTCGAGCTGGCCAGGGATATCTTGGAAGAAATTCCCTCTCCCATCCTCGGAGTGAGCGCCGAACACCTGATTGTCTGGATGAATCGATCCGGCCAGCGGGTTCAAGGAGAAGATAGTTGCCTTCGATTGGGAGATTTCGTGGAGGATCATTTCGACATTTCCATTCCTGAAAGTATCGACCGGGTGTTGCAGGACCTGAACCCGTTGCGTGTGACCTGGCAGGATCGAACGATCGAAATCATTCCATTAAGGGGGAAATTTGCCGGAAAGAGCGTGATCCTGCTGTTTCGTGGTGACGGCAAGACGTAACAGTGGAAGGCTGTATCCAGCCCAGCTTCGAATCGGATGGTTTCGCAAAAAGCCGCTAACCAACGATTTTCCTCCAAAGCAGGGCCTCCAGCAGGAGGGCGGGTGATGTTTTGCAACGCAGCGGAAAAACTCACCCGTCTTCTTGCGGATTAATCCAGAGTGCTTGACTTGTTGCGAGCTCATCCAATTTCAATTGATCGTAACGGCTCTTTCTTCTGACTGCTAACTTTTGACTTCTATTTCAGAGAACCATTGAATGCTCATCAAACCCTGGAAACTGAAAACCCGACTGTTTTTCGTCGTATTCGCCCTGATGGCGCTCACTGTCCTCGGGGGTGTGGTCATGATCGCCTATACCGTGCAGATGGAACACATTGTTTCGGACATCACCGAAAAAGATTTGACGGCATTCCAGATCGCCGAAGGCATGGAAAGCGCCCTTGCGATGCAGAAGGGCTTCGTGGCCTATTACTTCATGGACCGAAACCCGCAGTGGTTGCAGCAACTGGGTGAATACCGCCAGATTTTCCGGGAAAAGCTGGCCGAAGCAAGGGCACTGGCGAAAGACGATCCCCTCCTGAAACGCATCGATGCCATCGAGGCGGATTATAACAAGTATATCCGAGACAAGGACCAAGTGATCGCCCTATACAAAAGCGGCGATATCGAAACCGGACAACAGTTTCACAAAGAGGTGCGCCAGCAGTTCTTCAACCTGCTGGAAGGATGCCAGCACTTCAAGAACGTTTACAGAAACAAGATCTTCGACACCAAACAACTGGTTCAGGAACAAGCCGAACACCTTCGGATCGTCACCATTGCCGCCGTTGTCGTGGGATGCGCCCTTGCGCTTGCGCTGATCTGGCTGATGCTCGATCAGGTTTTCAAGCCGGTGGTGAGACTCACCCGGGAGCTGGGCGGGATCGATCCATCCAAAGGAAAGGGGAATGAAATCCGAGCTCTCAGCGAAGGCGTTCGGGAGCTGATCGAGGATGCCGATCAGACCTACCATGAGCTCAAGCGAAGCCGGGAGACCCTGCTCCAGGCCGAAAAGATGGCCCTTGTGGGAAAGCTTGCTGCCGGCATGGCCCACAGCCTGCGCAATCCATTTACCTCGGTGAAAATGCGGCTTTTCTCCCTGGGCAGATCCCTCAAACTGAACGAAACCCAGCAGGAAGACTTCGATGTCATTTCGGAGGAAATCCAGCACATCGACACCATTGTTCAGAATTTTCTCGAATTCTCCAGACCCCCGAAGCTACGGATGACCCGTGTGAGCCCGTCGAGCGTGGTGGACCTCGTGATCCGATTGCTGGCACACCGGCTCAATTCCTACGATGTCACCGTGGAAATCCGTAGAAAGGCCATGCTTCCGGAGATCGAGGCCGATCCGGAACAGCTCAAGGAAGTGCTCGTCAATCTGGTGGTGAACGCCTGTGAGGCGATGAAGCGGGGTGGGCACATCACGATCGAAGAGGAAGAGACATTCGACATGCAGACTGGACGCTCGGTCGTTCTGCGGGTTGCGGACACGGGGCCCGGTATTCCGGAAGACATCCGGGAAAACGTCTTTCAGCCGTTTTTTACGACAAAGGAAGAAGGCACAGGATTGGGGTTGAGCATCGCCGCCCGCATCGTGCAGGAGCATGGCGGGGAATTGAGCGTCGAATCGGCGAAAGGCCAAGGGGCCGTTTTCGTGATGCGGTTTCCCGTGAAGCGGGCTTGAATGACATACCGATGTTCATTCTTGAAAGAGACGCTTGTTGCCATGAACAGGATTGGAAAGCTCCATGAGTCGGGTACTCATCATCGATGACGACGATCAACTGCGAAAAAGCTTCCAGAAGCTTCTGAAAGAAGAGGGCTACGAGGTATGCGGTGCGGCCTCCGGCGAGGCCGGGCTTGCCGAGGTGCGCAGACAGCCGCCCGATCTGGTGATCGTAGACATGCGACTTCCGGGCATGAACGGGCTGGAAACCTTTCAGAAGATCCAGCACATCGAGCCCAAGCTGCCCACCATCGTCATGACGGCCTATGGCACGACGGAAACCGCCATCGAAGCAACCAAGATCGGCGCCTTCGACTACATCCTCAAACCCTTCGACATCCCGGAAATGCTGGAACTGATCGCCAAGGCCATCGAGGCCGGAAGACTGATGCGCTCTCCGATCGAGATGAACGCGGGACCCGAGGATTTCGGCAGAGAAGCCATCATCGGGCGAAGTGCCGCCATGCAAGATGTCTACAAGGCAATCGGTCGGGTTGCCCCGACAGACGCAACGGTGTTGATCCGAGGAGAATCGGGCACGGGAAAGGAACTTGTGGCCCGGGCGATCTACCAGCACAGTCGGCGTGCCGCCAAACCCTTTCTCGTCATCAATTGCGTTGCCATTCCCGAAACCCTTCTCGAAAGCGAGCTCTTCGGCTACGAGAAAGGTGCCTTCACCGGGGCAACCCACCGGCGGATCGGCAAGCTCGAGCAGGCCAACGGCGGAACGGTGTTTCTGGATGAAATCGGGGATATGCCTTTTTCCCTGCAATCGAAGATTCTTCGCCTGCTGCAGGAGCGTAGCATCGAGCGGCTCGGCGGAAGAGAAACCATTCCGGTGGATGTTCGGGTCATCGCAGCTACCAACCGGGATCTCGAAGCGGCCATCGATGAGGGCCGCTTTCGGGAAGACTTGTACTACCGGCTCAAGGTGGTCAGCATTTTTCTGCCTCCCCTTCACCAGCGAAACGGAGATATCCCGATTCTGACCGCCTATTTCGTAAAGCGCTTCGCCCGAGAAACCGGCATTTCCCCGCCGATCATTCATCCCGAGGCCATAGACCTCCTATCAAGCTATGCTTGGCCGGGAAACGTTCGGGAGCTGGCCAACACCATCCAGAAGGCCGTCATCTTCAGCCGCGGTGCCCCCATCGGCGCAGAGAACATCGCGGCGGCTCTGGGAGAGAAACAAGCAGCATCCGACGAAGAAGCCGAAAACCATGAGCAGACCCTGCGCCGGATTTTTCGCAGCGTCATTCAGAAGGCGTCCGGTGAACATCTCTATGACCGGTATTTCGACTATCTGTCCCGACTCTTCATCACCGAAGCCATCAACGTATCAGACGGCAACCGGAGCCGTGCAGCAAAACTTCTCGGCCTCTCGCGCCCGACCCTCCATGCCAAGATCGAAAAATACGGTCTTAAAATCGAATCCGCCGTCCGGAACGAAAGCCAATAGTCGTTCTTCCGGGAAATCGTCATCCCTCTTGAAATCGCGAAAGCGCCAGGAAGGCGCCTGATTGGATCATGCCTTCGATGTTTTCCAGTCCGATAGTAGTCCAAAGCTACTGAATCGACTTCGACCCTGCTCCGTTTCACTCTCGGGTCGATGTACCCCAACAACCTTCTGCAAGCCATCCATCCCAATTTCGGTATCATACGATGGGATCTTTTCAACCGATCGATGCCTCCACCCATGATTCCGCCCCGTCGCCGAATTGTTAGCGAATATTAATATTCGCCTCATATCCCCCAAACATTTCCGATGTAAAACCTCATCCCATTGAAAACGGAACAGCCTTCTGGTGCGATCGGCATCCGTTTGTCTCCGCTTCCATCGTAAAACACCCATCCACCCACACAAGGAGAAGCGTCATGGCAACAAATCGTATCCCATCTGGATTCCTGTGTCTGCTCGTCTTCGTACTGATCATGGCTACAGGCATCGTCTCGCCCCTTCAGGCCGAAGAATTGCTCGTCTATACGGCGTTGGAAGATGACGAAATTCCGAAATACCTCGAGATTCTCAAGAAGGAACACCCCGACATTCAGGTGAAGATCGTCCGGGATTCTACGGGCATCGTGACAGCCAAGCTCCTGGCTGAAAAAGACAACCCCCAGGCGGACGTCATCTGGGGAACGGCTGCAACAAGCCTCATGCTCTGCGATCAGGCCGGTATGATCGAGCCCTATTCTCCGAAAGACATCGAAAAAGTGAAGCCCTTCATGCGAGATTCTCGCAATCCCACCCATTGGGTTGGGATCAAGGCCTGGGAAACCGGATTCTGTGTGAACACCGTCGAACTGCAACAATTGAAGCTTCCTATTCCCCAATCCTATGAAGACCTGCTCAAACCGATCTACCAGGGCCTCATCACCATGCCCAATCCGGCTTCTTCCGGTACGGGTTATCTAACCGTCTCAGCCATCCTGCAGCTCAAGGGAGAACAGCAGGGATGGGAATATCTGGACCGCCTCGACAAGAACGTCGTCCGATATACCCATTCCGGTTCGAAACCCTGTAAACTGGCCGGTTCCGGCGAAGTGCCCATCGGCATTTCCTTTGCTTACCGCGGATTCATGCAGAAGAAGAAAGGGGAACCGGTTCTGACGGTGTTTCCGAAAGAAGGTTCCGGCTGGGATGTGGAAGCCAATGCCCTCATCAAGAAGCCAAAGATCAAACCCTCCGCAAGAAAATTTCTGGATTGGGCCATTGGAAACGCCGTCATGAAAGCCTATGCAGAGATTTATCCGATCACAGCATATGACACCGGGCTTCCCGTTCCGGAAGGGTATCCTCCTGATCCTTCCAAGCAGCTCATCCGAAACGACTTCGACTGGGCCGCCAAAAATCGAGATCGCATTCTTCAGGAATGGACCAAACGCTACGACGTGAAAAGCGAAGCCAAATAGTGAGAAATGGTATGAGCGACGATCGCCATGACATCGATTTTTTGAAAGTCGAAGGAATCCGGAAGGTTTACGGCAGACAGGCGGTACTCAAGGACATCGATTTCCGCGCACGCAGTGGGGAGTTTATCTGTGTGCTGGGACCGAGCGGTTGCGGCAAAACCACCCTGTTGCGGGTGATCGCCGGGCTCGAACCCCTGGATGCCGGTCGAATCCTCGTTGAAGGGAAGGATATTTCCCGAGAGCCCGTATTCAAGCGCAATATCGGCATCGTCTTTCAATCCTACGCTCTGTTTCCCAATTTGACAGCCGATCAGAACATCGCTTACGGACTGGTATCCCAGAAACTCGATAAAAAAACCATCCGAAAGCGGGTCACCGAATTGCTCGAGCTGGTCGGATTGGAAAATCTCGGCAATCGGTATCCGGCTCAACTGTCGGGAGGTCAGCAGCAACGCGTAGCCCTTGCGCGGGCCATCGCACCTTCCCCAAGGCTGCTGCTTCTCGATGAGCCGCTTTCCGCTCTCGATTCCCAAGTGCGCCTGATGCTTCGAGGTGAAATCCGCAGGCTTCAGCAGCAACTGAAGATAACGACCATGATGGTCACCCACGACCAGGAGGAAGCCTTGAGCATGGGAGACCGAATCCTCGTCATGAATGAAGGAAAGATCGTTCAGGATGATCCCCCTGCACAGATCTACGACCATCCAGCCACCCCATTTGTCGCCGCATTCGTCGGATCGATGAATTTTCTGGTCGATGCCGTCCGGATCGATGCTGGCCTCTATCAATATGGCCGATATCGGTTACGCGTCAACGGTGACGACGGGAAATCCGCTGGAAGCTCTGTGGTGATCGGCATTCGTCCGGAAGACGTTCGAATCGGTCGAACCGATGGTTCTTCAGCCAACGTTCTGATGGCGCGCGTTCAAACCCTCAGCTATCGGGGATCCAATTTCCGCGTTCAATTCGGAGTGGCTTCCGAAACCGAAGAGCGTTTCTTGCTTGAAGCCGACGTACCCTCCGATACGGTTCGACGCTATAGTCTCTATCCGGACAGGATGTTGAACCTTCATTTACCGGCTGAACGGTTGAGGGTCTACGATGCAGCATTGGATTGCTCGTTGTGCCGAAACACCGCTTGACGCCGTGCAGACCCGAGTCGTTCCCGAACCGATGAATCGACGGTTTCGGGATATTATGGATCGATGGCTGCTGCCCCTCTGCATCCTGTTATCGGTTGGATGGCTGATCGTAGGAGTCGCCTTCCCCGTTTTGCAGTTGTTGATCCGAAGCCTATACACAGATGCCGGTCACTTTGTCGGACTTGGAAATTACATTCGGTATTTTCAAACACCTTCTCTTTCCGTATCCATCATTAACAGCATTCGGGTGTCTGTCCTGACAACCGTGATTTCCGTCTTCCTCGGATTCGGATTCGCCTATATGCTGACCCGAACCCGAATTCCAGGGAAAAACCTGTTCATGGCTATTGTCATGGTGCCGCTCTATGCACCCACCCTGCTCAACGGCATCGCACTCACCTATCTGCTGGGTCGAAAGGGGCTGATCACACAGGTGGTTCACACCTACTGGGGCGTTCAGCCTCCTTTGTACGGTGCGTTTGGGATCGTGGCCTCGGAGGTAATTTATACTTTCCCCCAGGCGGTTTTGATCCTGTATATCGCCCTCAACCTCAGTGACGCCCGGTTGTACGAAGCCGCCAAATCGCTTGGGGCCCGGCCGATGCGGCTCTTTTTCACCATCACCCTTCCCAGCGTTCGATACGGGCTCTTCAGTGCGCTCTGTGTCTGTTTCATTCTCGCATTCACCGATTTCGGAGCACCGAAGGTGGTCGGCGGAAGTTACAACGTGATCGCCACCGATATCTACAAGCAGGTGGTCGGCCAACAGAATTTTTCCATGGGTGCCGTTCTGAGCATGCTGCTGTTGGGTCCGTCCGTGCTGATGTTTTCCATCGATCGCATGCTCAAGCGAAAACACGCATCCATGGTCACTTCCCGGTTCGTCGCCTACGAGCCCTCACACAATCGTCTGCGTGACGGATGCCTTCTGATATATGGTGCTGGCATCTGTGCACTCATTCTGGGTTTTTATGCAACGGCCCTGTATGCCTCCCTTGTCCGCGTCTGGCCCTACGATGTTTCCCTGGGCTTATGGCATTACCGGTTCACTGGAACCAGCGGCAGCTACGCTGCATTTTTCAACAGCCTTCGGATGAGCGCCTGGTCTGCACTGATCGGAACCACACTCACGTTCATCGGTGCCTATCTGATCGAAAAAACCAGACCGTTTCCGTACATCCGCCGACTCGGATATTTTTGTTCCATCGTTCCCATGGCACTTCCTGGTTTGGTCATCGGCCTGTCCTACATCTTTTTTTTCAATACCCCGGGATGGCGCATCGGCGGCTTTTTCGATCTGCCCAATCCCTTTCATACCATCTATGGAACGATGGCTATACTCGTGTTGAGCAACATCGTCCATTTTTATTCCGTCGGATTTCTCACGGCGACAACGTCACTCAAACAACTGGATCGGGAATTCGAATCCGTATCCGAATCCATGGGTGCACCCTTCTATCAGGTACTCTTCCGAGTGACGTTGCCCATGAGTCTGCCGGCGGTTTTCGAAATCATGACCTATTATTTCGTCAGTTCCATGGCCACGGTTTCAGCCGTCATTTTTCTCTATTCCGCCGACATTCCGCTGGCTTCCGTCGCCATTGCCAACATGGACGACGCAGGGGACACGGCCAAGGCCTGCGCCTTGTCCATGCTCATCGTGATCACGAACATCGTGGTTCGCTGGGGGCATCATGTGTTGCTGCGGGGCCTCATGCGCAAACATGCCCGGTGGAATCCAACCTGACCAATAACGGAAAGGATACCCCATGCAGTTCATTGCACCATTTAGAAAGAGGCTTCAGGCTGTCGTGCTTGACTGGGCTGGAACAGCGGTCGACTATGGCTGTCTTGGACCGGTCCAGGTGATTGTAGCCGCATTTCAACGATTTGGCATTCCCATCAGCCCAGAGGATGTCCGCCAGTTCATGGGTTTGATGAAGAAGGAGCACATCCGTCGGATTTGCGAACTTCCGGCAGTGTCCGCCCGCTGGAAGGAAAAATACGGATGGCATCCCGGAGCATCGGACATCGAAGACATCTATCTGGAAACCAAAAGGCTCATGTTCTCTTCTCTCGCAAATTTCGCGGAACCGATTCCCGGCCTTCTCGATTTTTCCCAGGAAATCCGCTCCAGAGGCATCCGAATCGGCTCATCGACCGGATACACCCGTTCAATGATGGATGTGCTCGTGCCAGCGGCAATGCAGAAAGGCTACCTGCCCGATGCCGTCATCTGTTCCTCCGATGTACCTGCAGGACGTCCTTATCCCTGGATGTGCTATCTAAACGCCATCCAGCTCAACGTCTATCCGATGTCTACCCTGGTCAAAATCGGGGATTCGATCAGCGATATCCTCGAAGGACGCAATGCCGGCATGTGGACCATCGGCCTGACCCAATCCGGAAACGAACTCGGTCTTACGGAAGAAGAGGTTCGATCCCTCGAACCCCAAGAACTTTCGCAAAGGCTTCAAACTATCGAGGCCCGGATGATGAAAGCAGGAGCTCACTATACAGCGGAAGGCATCTGGGCATGCTTGCCGATATTGGAAGAAATCAATGGACGGATACAAATGGGGGAAACACCGGAAACCGCCTGGCCGTCCCCTGCCCGGACCAAGGATCTTCAGCTACTTCAAACGCATTCAAGCTGCATCATCAACATGCATTCCTCTTCCCCTGCTGATGATGTCCGACAACCAGGGAATACCCTGGCTTGAGTGACTGTTGACGAGTCCATCATCCTTGATGGAGTCGCAAAAAGTCGCTTTTCACGTGCTTTTGGGGAATGCCGGGCATAAGCGGGGTGGCTGGGGAAGCCTTTTGAGACTGCTGCGAAAACGTGTTTGAAGCCGCCGGATATCGTTGGATCGGACGGACGCGCTTGAACGAATGGACATTGAAAAGCAAGCCATTGCG
>JBFMBE010000085.1:0-14801 GCA_040755275.1 Thermodesulfobacteriota bacterium
CCCGATCCAACGATCTCCGGCTGCTTCAAACAGTTTCCGCTGCTTCGCAAAACACCACCCGCCCTCCTGCTGGAGGCCCGGCTTTGAAGGAAAAGCGGTGGTTGGCGACTTTTTGCGGGGCCATCATTTTTTCGCTCCCTCTTTTTTTCCTTGACCTCGGTTTCATTCAAGCGTATTAAAAAACCGACTGAGTACTCAGTCTAATTTTTTCGAATCGAGGGTCGAGATGAAAAAGCGCGATGCGATTCTTCAGGCAGCCACCTATTTCTTCTCCCGCAAAGGGTTCAAGGATACGTCCATGGCCGAGCTGTCCAAGGCAACAGGGGCGGCTGAAGGTACGATTTTCTATCATTTCAAGAACAAGCAAGAAATTTTTCTGACCATTTTGAGGAATCTCCGGGATGACATTCTGCCGGAATTCGAGAGATACGAGGCCGAAAAGAACGTGAACACCGGCCTCGATATGGTCGAGGAATCCATTTCTTTCTATCTCTATATGGCCTCCATCAAGGAAGACCTCTTTTCAATCTTACATCAGCGCTATCCCTACGAGCTGGCGGAAGGCAACCCGGAATGCCGCCAACTGCTTGAATCCATTTACGAGGTTTTTGTCGACATTTTCGAAAATGCAATCCGCATGGGACAGCAGGACGGCTCCATCGGTCCATGGCACACCCGAAAGAGCGCGATGATCCTCTTCGCCATGGTGGACAGCATGGTCCGTTTCCGCATGTACAACCTCTATGACATTGCCTCCCTGTACAACGACATGATCGCCGCCGGAAGACGCATGCTCGAAAACCGGAATCCGGCTGTATTGAAGCGCATCCCGGATTCGGATGGAGTCGTCACCTCTGACAGGGATGTCTGAAGCAATCTTCGGGAATATGTGTCGGTCGTTGGAAGACGTACCGGCTGTCACTGCAACCTTTTCTCGAACGGGTGAATGGAATGCTCAAACGAATCTTCCCTTTTCTCGACTGGTTCAAGGGGTACAATCTCGCCACGTTTCAAGCCGATGCGATTGCCGGGTTGACCGTGGCCTTGGTCCTGATCCCCCAGTCCATGGCCTATGCGCAGTTGGCTGGACTGCCTCCGTATTACGGCCTTTATGCCTCCTTTCTGCCGCCCATGATCGCATCTCTGTTCGGATCGTCCAGGCAGTTGGCTACAGGACCCGTGGCCGTAGTGTCCCTCATGACTTCGGCTTCGCTTGAGCCGCTGGCAACGGCCGGAAGCGAGGGCTACATCGCTTACGCCATTCTGCTGGCCGTCCTGGTCGGTGTCTTTCAGTTCAGTCTCGGCGTGCTGCGCCTCGGGCTCGTGGTCAATTTTCTCTCGCATCCGGTCGTCAACGGATTTACCAATGCCGCAGCCATCATCATCGCCACCTCTCAGCTCTCCAAAATGTTCGGGGTCAATGTCGACAACGCCCCGCACCATTATGAAACCGTCTACAAAGTCATCCAGGAGGCCGTTCATTACACCCACTGGCCGACGTTCTTCTTGGGGACCTTGGCCTTCGCCATCATGTACGGCCTGAAGAAGATCGCTCCGAAGGTGCCCAACGTTCTGGTTGCGGTTGCGATCACGACCCTCATTTCCTGGGGGATGGGGTTCGAGCACGACGCCAAGGCACCGCTGTCAGCCATCCAACATCCCGAAACCCAGGAGCGGATCCGGAAATTCAACGAAGCCGTCAATGGCTTGAAACCCCTGGCCGAAAAACGGACCGTAGTGAGCAAGGCCATCGAAAAAGCCAAGGCCGAACACGATGCAGTCATCCAGTTGAAGGCGGAACATGAAGACAAATTGATCCAACTCGAAAGTGACGGGCTCAAGCAGGAAGCCCAGCGGCATCGAGAACAGATCCGGGCCACCCTGTTCGAGGCATCGATCGGTCCGGATGGATCGATGACATTTCATCCCAAGGGGCATCTGCCCCAGGGTGCCAAAACAGACGGTCGTATCTGGCGGATCAAGGTCGGCAACCGAGCCCTTCAGACCGACAGTCTCACGATGATCGGAGGGGGAGAGGTCGTCGGCGTCGTTCCCAAGGGACTTCCAGCCTTTTCGATGCCCAGATTCGAGTTCTCTGCAGCCCTTCATCTGCTTTCCTATGCGGCCATCATATCCCTGCTCGGATTCATGGAAGCCATTTCCATCGCCAAAGCCATGGCCAGCAAGACGGGTCAGCGGCTCGATCCCAACCAGGAGCTGATCGGACAGGGCCTGGCCAATTTCCTGGGCGCGTTGGGGAAAAGCTATCCGGTGTCCGGTTCCTTCTCCCGTTCGGCCGTCAACCTGCAGGCAGGCGCGATGACCGGTCTTTCCAGCGTATTCACGAGTCTTGCCGTCGTCATCACCCTGATGTTCTTCACGCCCCTTCTGTATCATCTGCCACAGTCGGTCCTGGCTGCCGTCATCATGATGGCCGTCATCGGCCTCATCAACGTTTCAGGTTTCGTCCATGCCTGGGAAGCCCAATGGTACGACGGAGCCATATCCATCCTCTCTTTCATCTTCACCCTCTGGTTCGCCCCCCACCTCGACAAGGGGATCATGGTCGGCGTCGGACTGAGCCTTGCGGTGTTTCTGTACAAGAGTATGCGTCCGACCATCGCCTCCCTGGCACGGCATGAGGATGAAGCGCTTCGATGTGCCACCACCCACGGGCTTCGTCAGTGCAAGTACATTTCGGTGATGCGCTTCGATGCACCCCTGTTCTTCGCCAATTCGAGTTATTTCGAAGACCAGGTGACCGATTTGATTCGGGAAAAGGAGACTCTCCGGCACATTCTCATCGTGTGCAACGGCATTAACGACATCGACGCATCCGGAGAGGAAACCCTTTCCTTGATTCTGGATCGGGTGCGAAGCGGCGGTATCGACATTTCCTTCAGCGGTATCAACGAATCTGTGATGAAAGTCTTGAAAAGAACGCATTTGATTGCAAAGATAGGCGACACTCATATTTTCCCGACCATGGAAATAGCCATTCGATCCATTCACGATGCGGCGCATCGAGACGGAGACGAGGACGATTGCCCGCTGCTGTCGGTCTGCCGGCTGGTTTCCTGAACTGCAAACGAAAAGGGGATATCCACCATGTCAGCGATTTCCATCTTTTATGGCTTGTACTGCAATGAAGGGCCGGTCATCCGAAATGTAGCGGAACGCACCGGATTTCGACTGATCGAAGACGATGCCATCGCCGCCCTTGCGGCCCGGTTGTCCGGGATGACGGCCGATCGGATCTGCCGGGCCTTCAGCGCCAAGTCCTCGGTGTTCAACGCGTTCACCCACGAGAAGGAGCGTGCCATTGCCTATCTTCGATTGGCCATGGCCCAGACGCTCCAACAGGAACGGATCCTGCTGGCCGGCTGCTGCGGACAGCTCATACCACCCGAGATCACCCATGTCCTGCGGGTGTGCCTCATCGCGGATCTGAGCTTCCGTACCCAAATCGCCGCCAAAGAACGCATCTCCGAAAAGGAGGCCATGAAGGCCATCCGGAAGTCCGATGAAGATCGATCCTCATGGACCTTGACCCTCCGGAAGGAAGTCGATCCCTGGGAGCCGGCCCTCTACGACATCCTGATTCCGATGGGTAAGGTTTCCGTCGAACAGGCCGTCGAGCTCATCGTAAGCAATATGCACAAGGATGTGCTCAGTCCGACCGAAACGTCCCGGGCTGCAGTCACCGATTTCCTGCTGCAGGCCCGCGTGGAAGTGGCCCTGGCTGCGGAGGGACACGACGTGGACGTCCAAGCAAAGGACGGTGCAGTGACACTCGTCATCAACAAGCATGTTCTGATGCTCTCCCGACTGGAGGAAGAACTGAAGTCCCTCGTATCGCCGATGGAAGGCGTTCGATCCGTCGAAACCAAGATCGGACCGAACTTTCATCAGGCCGATATTTATCGTAAATACGATTTCCAGACCCCATCCAAGGTGCTTCTGGTGGATGACGAACGGGAATTCGTCCAGACGCTTTCCGAACGGCTCCTGTTGCGGGATATGGGCTCCGCCGTTGCCTATGACGGTGAGTCGGCCTTGAAGCTCGTCAACGAAGAGGAACCGGAGGTGATGATCCTCGATCTGAAAATGCCGGGTATTGACGGCATCGAAGTGCTGAAGCGGGTCAAAGCGTCCAGACCCAATATCGAAGTCATCATTCTCACAGGCCATGGCTCGGAGGCGGACAGGGAAACCTGCATGAAACTGGGCGCCTTCGCCTATCTCCAGAAACCGGTCGATATCGATGTCCTGAGCGAAACACTCAAGCGGGCCAACGAAAAAATCCACAAAACCTCTTCCTGACAGGCACAGGGGTAACCATTGCCATGCAGCGGCTCAAACCCAAATTCTGGGATCATCAGGATGTTGCCGCCGGTCCGTTCAAAGCCATGTTCAATTTCCGGAGCATCTGGCTGCAATCGGTTCTGTTGACCGCAGCCGTCGCACTGGTGCCGCTGCTCTTTCTGGCGGTCTTGGACTACCAGGTTTCCCGCAAAGCCGTCGAATCCGAAATCCTGAACCGAACGATGCGGCTGGTATCGAACACCCGTCGCAGCATCGCCTTCTTTCTGGAGGAGCGCAAATTCGCCCTCCAGTTCATCGGACTGGACAAGTCGGTAGCCGACCTGACGAATCCCGAGCGGCTGCAGCATATCCTCTACAACCTGAGAGCCGGATTGGGCTTCTGGTCGGATATCGGAGTCATCGACCTGTCGGGCAATCAACTGGCCCATGCCGGTCCTTTCGGCATCGCCAACGTCAACTATGCCGATCAACCCTGGTTCAGGGAAACCCTGGAAAAAGGCAGCCACATCAGCGATGTATTCCTGGGATTCCGCAATGCACCGCATCTGGTCATTGCCGTCAAGCATGCCAAGGAAAACGAACCCGCTTTCATTCTGAGGGCCTCTCTCGATATCGAACGGTTCAACGATCTGTTGAGCCGGCTCGAGGTCAGCGGTCAGGGGGATGCCTTCATCGTGAACCAGGAGGGGGTTCTGCAGACACCGTCGCGGTATTATGGAAACGTCCTCGATCGGTTACCGTTCGCCGTTCCGCCGTTTTCCGACAAGACACAGGCCGTCGAAATGCTGGATCATCAACACAAGGACGTGGTGCTTGGGTATGCCTACATATCCGATACCCCCTTCGTCTTGATGGTCATCAAACAGAAGACCGAGCTGTTGAGCGCCTGGCAGCGCACCCGCTCCCGCCTGATGACGTTTTTAGGAGGAAGTGTCCTGCTCATTCTTCTGGTGGTGTTCGGGGTTTCCACTTACCTGGTGAACAACTTGTACCTTGCAGACCGCAAACGGGTCATGACCCTGCACCAGGTGGAATATGCCAACAAACTGGCATCCATCGGAAGGCTTGCCGCTGGAGTGGCACACGAAATCAACAACCCGTTGGCCATCATCAACGAAAAGGCCGGTCTGATGAAAGACCTGTTCCTCTTTCGACCCGAATATGGTAAGGACGAAAAACTGCTCGGAGTGATCGACGCCATTATCGCTTCCGTGGATCGTTGCGCGGCCATCACCCGACGACTCCTCAACTTCGCGCGGCACGTCGAGGTCAACATCCAGCAGGTCCGGCTTCGCAACATCATCGACGATGTACTCGGATTCCAGACGAAGGAAGCCGAACATCGAAGCATTGCCATTCTCGTCGACATTCCGGAGGACATTCCCAATTTCGTCAGCGACCGGGGGAAGCTGCAACAGATCTTTCTCAACCTCATCAACAACGCCTTTGCAGCCATGAAGGAAGGGGGAAGGCTCATCATCCGGGCACGCAGGCTCCAGGATGAGCCGGCCATCGTGGTGACGGTTCAGGACAACGGCTGCGGCATTCCTCAGGCCGATATCCGGCATATTTTCGAGCCGTTCTTCACGACCAAAAGCCGGGAAGGCGGCACTGGGCTCGGGCTTTCCATCACCTACGGTCTGGTCCAGGAAATCGGGGGCCGGATCTCCGTCGAAAGCCAGGTAGGAAAGGGAACGACATTCACGATCGTCCTACCGCTCGAATACCGCAAAGAATCGGGGGAACACCATGAACGTTCTGCTGGTGGATGACGAAGACCAACTGGTATCGACCCTCGCCGAGAGGCTCGAACTTCGGGGAATTCATGCCTCCTGGGTCACCAACGGGGAAGACGCCATTCTGATGGTCAAGGCCCGGGAGTTCGACGTGGCGGTCCTCGATGTCAAGCTGCCGAAAATCGGCGGTATCGAGCTTAAGCGTAAACTGGCGGCCATACGGCCGAACCTGAAATTTCTGTTCATGACCGGCCACGGTTCACAGGAAGATTTCGATGCCGGAAGCCGGGAGGCCGGGAAAGACAATTATCTCGTCAAACCGGTTCGAATTGAAGAATTGATCGAACATCTCCTGAATCTGGTTCAAGCTGAACAGAAAGCGTGATTGCCATGGCACCTTCCAGCTCTTCCGAGGTATCTGTTGCTGAAGATGCACCTGCAGTATGCGGGCTGCAATTTTTCGGGGCCGTTTCCGCATCGATTTCTCATGAGCTCAAGAATGCTATCGCCATCGTCAATGAGCATGCAGGGCTCTTGGAGGATCTGGCCGCACTTGCCGAGAGGGGAAGACCTGTCGATCCGAAGCGGCTGAAACAGACGGCAACCCAGATCGCCCGCCAGGTGCAGCGCGCCGATGGAATCATCCGCAACATGAACCGGTTCGCCCACAGCATCGATGATCCCGTCAAGACAGTCGATCTTCCGGATATGATCTGCTTCCTTGCCGCTCTGGCGGAGCGAAAGGCGACGATGGCAGGTGTGGTCATCGAGCTTGCGTGCCGGGATGCATCCTTTTCGGTTCAAACGAGGCCGTTTTTCTTATTGAATCTTCTGTGGCTTTGTCTGAAAACCCTGATCGAGATGATTCCCTCCGGAGCCGTTGTTCAGCTGGGTACCGATCCGAACGATCGGGGAGCGGGTGTCTGGTTTTCCTGTGAAAACCTCGACCTTCCGGAGGAAACGATTCTCAATGCCATCCGAAAACAGGCGGAGCCGCTGTTGTGCGTTCTGAATGCGGATGTCGTTATCGATCGGGTCACTGGTTGTATTGCCCTGAGCGTTCCCAAAATCATCTGTGATGCGTGAGCCTGCGGTTTACGACAATACAAAAAGGAGGAATTCATGTCGGATAAAGTCTTGCTGGTGGACGATGAAACCGATTTTCTCGAAGTGATGGCCGAACGAATGAAGGCGCGGGAAATCGATGTGACGACTGCGGCATCGGCGAAGGAAGCCCTGTCACTGATCGAGAAGGAAAGCTACGACGCCGTCATCCTCGATCTGCAGATGCCCGAAATGAACGGGATCGAAGCCCTGAAGGCCTTGAAGAGCAAGAATCCCGATATTCAGGTCATCCTGCTGACAGGGCATGCCACCGTTCAAAAGGGGGTCGAGGCCATGAAACTGGGCGCGATGGATCTGGTGGAGAAACCTGCGGACCTGAAGGTTCTGGCGGAGAAGATTAGAAAGGCTCACGCCAAGAAGATGGTGCTCATCGAGAAAAAGACGGAGGAAAAGATTCGGAGCATCATTACGCAGAAGGGGTGGTGAACCGAGAAGCCGCAGAGGCGAGGGTGGAAGGAAGCACGAAGAGCACGGGAAGAGGGGCAAGGGGCGGATCGGCTCGATTGGGAAAGACAAGATGCATCGTACGAACGTGCGATCCACTCGATCCCATCACGGCCCCTCCACCCCAGCCAGGCGAACCAACTGCCCCTTGAGTGCATCCAACGCTTCCTCATCGACCACAACCCAGTCAGGATCCGGGACTGCGCTCAGGGTCTTCCATCGCTTGACGGCATCCGGATCGGCGGTGGAAACGGGCCTGCGAAGCCAGATGATGCGGTTGTGAATCCTGCCGTAAGCTGCAGCCGGAAACAGAATCGCTTCCCCGGTCGTTTCGCTTCTTACCCGCCCGATCACCCGGTGGTGATCGAGCCCGAAGGGTTTCGGATCTCCCACAAACCCCAGCATGTCCGCCGCAATCGAAAGCACTTCTTCAACACCTTCCCCGTACCGGTTCCGCAGGGATTCCCGTGCGTCCGCGAGCAGTTCGTCCAATCCCGCTTCCGTGATCTTTAGATCGAGGGTTTGGATGGCTTCCTTCCGAAGCCGTTCGATCGAATCGGCCTTCTTGCTGACCAGCACGTCCTTGTCGTTCAGGATTTTGATGGCGTTTCGGATGCTCACCATTTCCTTGACGGTCGGGCTTTTTCGAAGGGCGATATCGGCAATGTCCGTTCGGTAAAACCCGAGATCGTTGTCGAGCACGAGAATGTCCCGCAAAGGTGCATTCGAACCTGGCAGGTACAAATCGATATCCCGTTCCCGGTGATGGACGTATCCGGCGATATCGAGCAGTTGCCTGACGGCGTCCTTGTCAAGTTTACGCTCGCTGTCGGCCGCTCCGATGGAACGAACGGCCTGACGGCTCAACCGATCGATGGCCATCTTGCGCAGCCAGTTTTCCTTGAGGCTCATGATGGCAATCCCCTCTTCGTTTGGATGTTTCAACTTACTGAAGCAGTGCCTGGATCTCCTCGCCTTCGATCGTTTCCTTTTCCAGGAGAAGCTGGGCCGCCCGATCCAGGATATCCTTCTTCTCGGTGAGGATGCGGATCGCCTGCTCATATTGTGTCGAAATGATGGATCGGATTTCTTCGTCGATCATCTGAGCGGTAGCTTCGCTGTATTCGTTTGGGCCTTCGGGTGCCACCCCCAGGAAGGGGGAGCGCTGACCCTTCGCGAAGTAGACTTGCCCGATCTTCTGGCTCATCCCATATTCCCGGACCATGCTGCGGGCGATGTCGGTTGCACGAGAAAGGTCGTTGTGCGCCCCTGTGGAGATTTCGTTGAACACGATGGCCTCCGCCGCCCTTCCACCGAGGAGGGTGGCGATCTTGTTCAACAGCTCGGATTGCCGCATCAGAAAGCGGTCTTCCGTCGGAACCTGCATCGTATACCCCAGGGCGGCGATACCGCGAGGGATGATCGTGATCTTCTGCACCGGATCGGTCCCCGGCAGGGCCATCGCCACCAGAGCATGTCCGAGTTCGTGGTAAGCGACGATTTTCTTTTCCTCCGGATTGATGAGCCGGTTCTTCTTCTCAAGACCGGCGATGATTCGTTCGACAGCTTCCGTAAACTCGGCCATGCCGACTGTGTCCTTGTTCCTTCGGGCGGCCAGCAGGGTGGCTTCGTTGATCAGGTTTTCGAGGTCTGCACCCACCATTCCCGAGGTCATGGCCGCAATCTTTTCGACATCGACACCCGGCTCGATCGGAACCTTTTTGAGATGGACCTTGAGAATGGCCTCCCGGCCCTTCTTGTCGGGTCGATCGACGAGGACCTGGCGATCGAAGCGGCCGGGCCGAAGCAGGGCCGGATCGAGAATCTCGGGTCGGTTCGTGGCAGCCATCAGGATCACCCCAGCCCTCGGATCGAAACCGTCCATTTCAACCAGTAGCTGGTTCAAGGTTTGTTCTCGTTCGTCATGCCCACCCATGGCGCCGAACCCTCGAGCTTTTCCCAACGCATCGAGTTCGTCGATGAAAATGATGCAGGGGGCCTTCTCCTTGGCCTGGGTGAACAGGTCCCGGACCCGGGCGGCGCCGAGTCCTACGAACATCTCGACGAATTCGCTGCCGCTCATCGAAAAGAACGGCACTTTGCTCTCGCCGGCAACAGCCTTGGCCAGAAGGGTTTTCCCGGTTCCCGGAGGACCGACGAGCAGGATTCCCTTGGGCATCTTGCCGCCGATGCGGGTGTAGCGTTCCGGCTGTTTCAGGAATTCGACGATTTCAACGAGTTCCGCCTTGGCTTCGTCGACACCGGCCACATCATCGAAGGTGACGTTGAGCTCGTTTTCCATGTAGATCTTCGCCTTGTTTTTCCCCAGGGTCATGAATCCGGCTTGGGCTCCCTGCATCTTGCGGAAGATGAAATACCAGATGCCGAAAAAGATCAGAATCGGCATGAACCAGGAGAGCAGATCCCGAATCAGGGTGGATTCAACCTCCCCCTTGAAGATGACGTGATATTGTTCCAGCATGTTCGATAGATCGGGATCGACCCGAACCGTTCGGAACAATTCGGTCTTTCCATCCTCCGTCACCTTGGTTCCCTGGATCTGGTTGGCGCTGATCCGGATTTCGGTCACCTTGTTCTGTTTGAGCAGGCGGATGAATTCGCTGTAAGGGATGGTCTGAATGGACAGTGCACCGACGAGCAAGTTCTGCAGAATGAGCACCCCCCATATGGCCAAAAGCAGATAACCGATCGAAAACTTATGGTGTTTTTCCATGCGTATCCCTCAATTACGTGAATGACGGCCCGTTCCGTTTCCCATTTCTTCTCGTTTGTCCAATTCCCGAAGATGGATGGCAAAATCCGGGCAGATGTAGACACAGCGTATGCAGCAGACGCAGTCTTCAGCCCGGATGGCGATGGCCGGTCGATACCCTCCGGAATTGAATGCATCCGAACGGACAAAGACACTGGATGGACAAACTTCCCGACAATATCCGCAATCCTTGCACAGTTCCGCCTCGACGGCAACCTCGAACCGTCGAATATCGCAGGAGATGCATCGGCCGGCTTCCGTCATGGCGGATGAGGCGTTCAACCCCTCTTCGACCAGTCCCCAGTCCCGGATGCGCAGGCTGGGCGTGCGTCGCTGCAGCGAAATCCTCGCATATCCCGGAGGCAACGGCTCGTCGGGGTCTGCGTCGATACCACCGCCAGTAGACCATGGATCGATCGTTGCACTTCCGCCCAACTGCCGGTCGATGGCGGCTGCCGCGTGCTTGCCTTGTGCGACGGCTTCGATGATCGAGGATGGGCCGCTGACCGCATCGCCGCAGGCAAAGATGCCAGGAATGGATGTCCCTCCGGTTTGCGGGTCGATGTCGATGGTGCCGTAGCGGGTCGTTTGGATGCCTTCCGCAACGGACACTTCCTGTCCGATGGCGACCAGGAGAGTCGAGGCATCCAACCAGAACCGTTTTCGGGTGGCAATGGGACGGGCTCTTCCCGAAGCGTCCGGTTCCCCGAGGCGCATCCTCACGCATTCGATACGGTTCGGCTCGATGCGGATCGGAGCAGCCAGAAACCGCATCCGAACGCCTTCTTCCAAGGCCGCTTCGACCTCTTCCGGAAGGGCCGGCATTTCCTTTCGGGTTCTGCGATACATCAGAGTAACCGCTGCGCCGCATCTTCGGCATACCCGGGCGGCATCAACTGCGGTGTTCCCGCCCCCGATGACAACCACCCGGTTTCCGATGGAAGGCTTCTGTCCCGAGCGGATATCCTGCAACAGCTTCAAGCCATCCTTGACCATGGCTTCCGTTTCGCCCGGTATGTTCAGTCGAAGACTCTTCCAGGCTCCGGTGGCAAGCAGCACGGCATCGAATCCTTCCTGGAGCAAGGTTTCCGGATGATCGATCCGGGTATTCGTTTTCAGACATACGCCATTTGCGGAAATCCATTGGATATCGCTTTCAAGAAGGCTTGCCGGAAGGCGATATTCCGGGATCGCGTGTCGCAGCATGCCACCCGGCGCGCTTCGGGCTTCGAATACGACGACTTCATGACCCTGCCCTGAAAGCCACCAGGCTGCGCTCAGTCCGGCAGGACCCGATCCGACGATAGCCACTCGTTTCCCGGTTCGAGAAGAAGCCGCCGGTGCGACCGGAGCTGCTTCAGCCAACTCCACGGCCGCTCGCTTGAGATCCCGAATGGCAACGGCCCCATCGATCCACTGTCTGGAACATGCCGATTCGCAGGGATGGGTACAGGCGAAGGCGCAGGCAACAGCAAATGGAAGCCGCTCCCGGACAATCGAAAGGGCTTCGGTGAATCGGCCGTTGCGGAGTGCCCGGATGTATCGAGGGACATCCACGCCTGCAGGGCATGCGGCCTGGCATGGAGCTGTTCTGATGTGGTGTCGTTGCGATGGATGCGTCATATCATTTCGTAGAAGTCAGAATTGATGGAGTCGCAAAAAGTCAGGCAGTCTCTGTTGAGCCGCATGGAGTCGAGGATGCCTTTTTCGCTGCTGCGAAAAAACTCAGCCGCCCGATCTCGTAGGATCGGACGGATGGCCAGACAACAAACAGGGGCTGGTTGATTTTCAACAGCTTGCTTTTCAATGCAAATTTCGATCGAGCGCGTCCGTCCGATCCAACGATATCCGGCGGCTTCAAACACGTTTTCGCAGCAGTCTCAAAAGGCAACCCCGACCCCATGCTCAGGCCCGGCAATCGACAAAATTGGGGTAGCGCTGACTTTTTGCGACGCCATCAGAATGGATGGCCCCGCAAAAAGTCCGGAAGTCTCTGTCGAGTCGCGGGGGGACCGGCATTCCCGAAAAGCACGGGAAAAACGCCTTCCCCTTAAAGCCGGGCTCCTGCCTCAACCATCCGTTCGTTTGCTTCCGATCGCTTTCCCCACCGGTTGCGGATGGCCGCCTGAAGGGATTCGATTTGCACCACTCCCGTTCTTGCAGCCAGCAGACCGATCGCAAGCAGGTTGACGCTCCTCTCGTTTCCGAGCTCACTGGCGATTTTCGTAAAGGGGTACCCGAAACAGGGCGGATCGGGGCGTCGTTCGGTCAGCGTTGTATCGTACAGTATCGAAACGCCTCGTTTCGCCCAGTTTGCATAGCGTTGCAAGGCTTCATCCGTCAATGCCAGGACGACATCGGGGCGCTCGACCTGCTGAAACAGAATTTCCCTGCTGTCGATGATCAGCTCGGCAGTCGACAACCCCCCGCGTGTGGCGATCCCATAAGACTGGGTCTGCACGACATGTTTGTCTTCGAGAATGGCGGCCTCTGCAAGAAGAATGGCCGCGAGAATCAAACCCTGACCGCCACTGCCTGCCAGCAGGATTTCCCGGTGGTCGTCTGCCGATTTCATGAAGCTCCTTTCCCGGACGTCTGCCGAAGCCGCTCTTTCAGTTGCGCATAGCGTTCCTGGAAGTCGGGTTCAAACCGTTTGACCAACGTCCCGACGGGAAACCGGTTCATCCGTTCGACCTTCTTCAGTTTTTTATAGGTTCCGATAGGAATGGCGCTGTCCTGAAACCATTGGATCCATTCGGAAGCGGATGTTCGATTGTTTCTTCGGCCGAAATGGGTCGGGCACGGGCTGATCACCTCGACAACCGAAAAACCCCGGTGTTCGAGGGCCTGCTGGAAAATGGACTGCATTTCCCATCCCTGCAAAGGTGTACATCGAGCAACGTAATTGGCTCCTGCTACTTCGGCAAGCCTGCAGATATCGAAATCCCGTTCCGGATTTCCGTATATTGTGGTGCTGGTACGGCAATCAGCCGGGGTTGTGGCGGACACCTGACCGCCGGTCATCCCGAAATTGAAGTTGTTCAGAACGATGGCCGTAATGTCGATGTTGCGTCGGGCCGCATGAATGAAATGGTTGCCGCCGATGGTCACCCCGTCGCCATCTCCCATCAGAACGACCACGTGCAACTTCGAACGAAAGGCCTTGATGCCCGTTGCGAAGGCCAGCGCTCTGCCATGGGTCGTATGCAAGGCGTTGGTTACAAGATAATCGTCCGCCTTTCCCGTGCATCCGATGCCGGTAACAATGACGGTGTCGGCAGGCGCGTAATCGAGGGTTTCAAACGCCCGCAGCAACGCTCCGAACATGATACCAATGCCGCACCCCGAACACCACATGTGCGGCAAAGAGCCGTTTTTCAGATATCGTCTTCCGGTGATGACCGTCATATCGTCCATCCATGAAGAACCAGCCCGAGACTAAAAAGGAGGCATTTTTCTGTTGCCGAGGGGTTTCCTGTGTGCATCGGAAAAATCTTCCGAATCTTCATTTACCATCATAACCGATTCCGGTCACCGGTTACAAGGCATATGGTTGCCTTGTTCAGGATCTCGTCACTGTCGATATGATCAAACAGCACGATTCCAATGGGTTTTCGGAGTGAGCACTACGGAGCGTCGCAAAAAGTCCATCATATGGACGGCTTCGAAAAAAGGCCGCAGGCAAGGAGTGCAAATCCCGAGGAATGAGGCGTACTGAAACGTACGCCGCAATGACGAGGGATGCAGCACGACACAGCATCCGGCCTTTTTTCGAAGCCGTCCATATGATGGACTCGCAAAAAGTCGCTTTTCCCGTGCTTTTCGGAAATGCCGGGCATAAGCGGGGTGGCTGGGGAAGCCTTTTGAGCTTGCTGCGAAAACGTGTTTGAAGCAGCCGGAGATCGTTGGATCGGGCGGACGCACTTCATTTGTTTTGGTTTGAAAAACAGGCTGTTGGAAACCAGCAAACCATTCTTTGCATTTTGGCCATCCGCCCGATCCTACGAGCTCGGGCTGCTGAGTTTTTCCGCTGCTGAGCAAAATTCACCCGCCTTCCTGCGGGTCAAATGAGAGGGCCTGACTTTTTGCGGGACCATCAGAGTTGATGACTTCTTCAAGGGCATCCCACTCCCGTAACAAAAGCGTGCCTGCCCCGTTATGATCATGTATGATGGCCCCGTAAAAAGTCGCTTTTCCCGTGCTTTTCGGGAATGCCGGGCATCAGCGGGGTGGCTGGGGAAGCCTTTTGAGCTTGCTGCGAAAACGTGTTTGAAGCCGCCGGATATCGTTGGATCGGACGGACGCGCTTGAACGAATGGACATTGAAAAGCAAGCCGTTGCGATTCCACCAGCCTGTATTCATTGTTTGGCCATCCGTCCGATCCTACGAGATCGGG
>JBFMBE010000086.1:0-14549 GCA_040755275.1 Thermodesulfobacteriota bacterium
CCATCATGGTTACGAGGACGAAAATGCGCCAAGCACCGATCCGCTGATTTGTGTTTGACTTAATGGATCATTTACAGTATTAGTCAATCATGATTCGATCGCAATGGGGCGACCGGGTCTCGGGAGTGGGCCGATCGGCCCCCTCGCTGCGGAGGAAAAGGTAAGACCTGCCATTTCAGATACATACCATCCAAGCGCTCCGCCTACTCTATCACATCCCCTGGAAAACCTCAACGACACATTTAAAAATGCTTGACAAACGATTCCGGTTCAATTACTAATGCCCGCATTTTTGACATAGTCATTAGTCAATAACGGGTGTAGAGCCCGGTTTTTTGTGGAAAGCACCGGGCATGTCAGATGTTTCGATCGATTCGTTATCAAAAGGAGAACAAACCATGGCAGTTCCCAAGCACAAAACATCCAAATCCAAGCGCGATATGAGAAGGGCCCACGACCATATCGATGCACCGAATCTTTCGGTTTGCCCGAAATGCGGCGAAGCGAAATTGCCCCACCACGCATGCCCGAACTGTGGTGAATATAAGGGAAGAACCCTGATTCCGGAAGAGTCGGAAGAAAAATGACCCGAAGATGATCCTGAGTAAGTTCTGTTTCGGATGATCCCAGCAGGAAGGAACACGATGGAATTGATGGGACTCGATCCCGAATCCCGCCAGATGGTGTTGGATGTCGTGGACAAACTGAAGGCCCGGTTGCTGACCCGGGAATACATTCTGGAGTGCGATCGACACGAGATCTTTCCGGAAGACGCCATCCGGGAAATGCTCAGTCCGGATATCGGAATGCAGCTTCTCTTCATTCCGGAAGCCTATGGCGGCATGGGCGGTGGTGCCAGAGATTGCTGTGCATTGACCCGGAAAATGGCCGGTGTCTGTTTGGGAGTCGCCACAGCCTTTTTCGCCATCCAGTTGGGTGCCGATCCGATTCTGGTCGGCGGCACCGAAGCACAAAAGGAAAAATGGCTCGGCGCCATTGCAGAAAGCGGGGCACTGGTGGCCTATGCCGTCACCGAACCCGGCGCCGGGAGCAATGTCGCTGCGCTCAAAACCAAAGCCGTTCCGGTTTTGGATGATTCCGGGGCCGTCACGGGTTATCGGATCACCGGTAACAAGCAATTCATATCGACGGGGGGATATGCGGATTTCCTGACTGTTCTGGCGGATACACCGGAAGGTCCGAGTTTCTTCATCGTCGAAAAGGGAACCCCCGGATTCGTCCCTGGAAAAGCCGAGGAAAAGCATGGCATCCGGGCTTCCAACACGGCCGCCCTGCGCTTCGACGATGTCTTCGTTCCCGTGGATCGACTGGTCGGAGGGGTTCCGGGTCAGGGGCTCAAACAGGCCAACGCCGTTTTCGGGTACACACGGCTGATGGTAGCTTCCATGGCCTTGGGAGCAGCGGAGGCGGCCCTTGCCATCGTCATTCCCTATGCCCAAGACAGGATTCAGTTCGGTGGCCCGCTGTCGGAAAAGCAGGGCTATACCCACAAACTCGTCGTGCCTCATGTGGTTCGGTTGTCCGCAGCCGAAGCCTTCATCGACGAGGTGGCCCTTCGCATCGATTCGGGAGAGGCCGATCTGCAGGTCGAGGGTTCCATTGCCAAATATTTCGCGACGGAAGCCGCCAATCGCGCAGCCGACGATGCCATCCAGGCCCTTGGCGGCTATGGATACACGGTCGAGTTCGGGGTCGAAAAAATCAAGCGGGATGTCAAGATCACCTGCATTTACGAAGGAACGAGCGAGATTCAGCAGAACATCATCTCGACCTTCCGCTGGAAGAAGACCTGGAAGACCAAAGGAAGGTTCTATCTCGACATGGCCGAGGAGATGGACCGACTCGAAGCGGAAATTCCGGATATCGGGGCCGGCATCGTCGGCCGGTGCCTGCAGGAGCTGAATCGAATCCTTCTTCTGGCCCATGAGCACAAATGGACCCGGCTTCAGTACGTCATGTTCCTGATGGCAGACCTGATGACACAGGCCGAGGTGGCGGCTGCCCGGGTTCGGAAGGCGGCAAGGGCCGTCCGGGAAGGATCCGCCGAAACCGAGACAGAAAAGGTGTATTCCCGGATCTTTGCAGCAGAAACCGCTGAGTTCTTCCTGACTCGTGGGTTGAAGGTGCTCAAGGCTGTGGATAGCGCTCCGCCTGCAGCGCAAACGCTCGCACGTGAACTTCCGGCCCATCTTTCCGGTGCCTTCGATGGCTGGATGGCCGATATGGATGCAGCTGCGGCGATGATTTTCAGGAGGAAATGATGGACGCCCCGAAAACGGTTGTAGTGACCGGCGGTTCCCGCGGCATCGGAAGGGCCGTATGTCTGGCCTTTGCGGGAAAGGACACCCGCATCTTCTTCAATTATATATCGAACGGCAGCGAAGCCGAAACGACCGTTCGTCTCGTGGAGGCTGCAGGTGGATCGGCGCAGGCCGTTCAGGCCGACATCACCGACGAGGCTTCGGTCGAGCGGTTCTTCAAGGAAATCATCGCAGCCACGCAAAGCGTGGATGTTCTGGTCAACAACGCCGGTATCACCCGGGACAACCTGATGGTTCGGATGAAACCCGGCGATTGGGAGGCTGTGATCCGAACGAATCTCACCGGGATGTTCCTTTGCACGCGGGCTTCGGTGCGATCCATGATCAAACGGCATTCCGGACGGATCATCAATATCGGCTCCGTCGTGGGGTCGATCGGCAATGCCGGTCAGGTCAACTACGCCGCAGCCAAAGCGGGCGTCATCGGATTTACGAAAGCTGTCGCCCGGGAGCTTGCCTCGAGAAACATTACGGCCAATGTCGTCTCGCCCGGATACATCGAGACCGACATGACAGCCGCATTGAGTGACGACGTCCGGAGCGGATTGATGGCTCAAATTCCACTGGGGCGACTCGGCAAACCCGAGGATGTGGCCGGTGTCGTGCGCTTTCTGGCATCGGATGCGGCCGCCTATATCACAGGTCAGGTCATCCATGTGAGCGGCGGCATGGTGATGGATGGGTAGGGGTCAACAAACGGAGAAATCGTCCGGGTTCGCCCGGAAGAAACGAAGGTAGGGGTTTTTTCCCCGGCCGTGGAGCAATGCTCCATCAACATTCACTGGAGGACAACGTATGTCGATTGAAGAGAAAGTCAAACATATCATTGCGGAAAAACTGGGCGTCGAACTTTCCGAGGTGGTTCCAGAGGCTTCTTTTGTGGAAGATTTGGGTGCCGATTCCCTGGACTTGGTGGAACTGATCATGTCGATGGAGGAAGCCTTCGATATCGAGATTGCAGATGAAGATGCGGAAAAGATCGTTCGAGTCAAGGATGCCATCGACTTTGTGATGGCGCATTCCTGATCCATGGGGTGAGATTCGATTGGACGGCGTGGCGGATCGGAACCGTCTATCCGAAACGGCGGTTCTGACATGTACTTTCCAGAAGGCGTAACGAGGAGGCTTCTTTGAATCGGCGTGTCGTTGTCACCGGACTGGGTTTGATCACTCCTATCGGAATAGGATGCAGGGAATCCTGGGAGGCTTTGTGTGCCGGGAAATCCGGTATTGCAGAAATCACGCGCTTTGATCCTTCTCCGTATGAAACCCGCATCGCCGGTGAGGTGAAAGGGTTTCAGGCATCCGATTTCCTGTCGAAAAAAGAAGCCAAGCGGATCGAGCCGTTTATCGCCTATGCCGTGGCCGCTTCCCGAATGGCCATTGAAGACGCCGGGCTGGTGATCACCGACGAAAACGCCGATCGAATCGGCGTGTTTACCGGCTGCGGGTTGGGTGGGCTTGCCATGCTCGAAACGACGACACGGGTGCTCGACAGCAAGGGGCCCGGCAGGGTCAGCCCCTTCTTCATTCCCATGATCATTGGGAACATGGCTCCTGGACTGATTTCGATTTATCTGAATGCCAAAGGTCCCAACGTCTCGGTTGCTACGGCCTGTGCCGCAGGAACCCATGCCGTAGGCGAATCCTACAAAATCATCCAACAGGGGGTTGCGGACGCCATGATCACCGGTGGTGTGGAATCGGTGATTACGCCGACGTGCATTGCCGGGTTCAATGCGATGAAAGCCCTTTCCACCCGAAACGACCAGCCCGAGAAGGCGTCCCGACCCTTCGATAGAGACCGGGATGGGTTTGTCGTTGGTGAGGGATGCGGCATTCTGCTTCTGGAAGCCCTCGAATGCGCCGAAAAGCGGGGGGCGCACATTTATGCCGAGGTCATCGGATACGGGATGAGCGGGGATGCCTATCACATGACGGCGCCTTCCCCGGACGGCGAAGGCGCCGCCCGCTGCATGCGGGCTTCGTTGGTGGATGCCGGCATTTCACCGCAGGATGTCGATCATATCAATGCCCACGGCACATCGACACCGATGAACGATCTGTATGAAACCCTGGCCATCAAGCGTATCTTCGGAGATCATGCGAAGAACATCGCCATCAGCGCGACCAAATCCATGACCGGACATTTGCTGGGTGGGGCCGGTGGAATCGAGGCGGTTTTTCTCGCCCTGACGATTTCGTCCGGGATCATTCCGCCGACGATCAATCTGGAACACCCGTCACCGGAATGCGACTTGGATTATGTGCCTCAGGTGGCCAGAAAACGACCGGTGCGTATTGGAATGAGCAATTCCTTCGGGTTCGGGGGAACCAATGCATGCATCGTGATGAAGGCGTTCGAACCGTAGACGTTGCGGTTTGCAGAGTTGGAAAACGAGCAAAGGGCGCACGGGCAGTGCGCCCTTTACTTTTGATGGAGTCGCAAAAAGTCGCTTTTCCCATGCTTTCCGCTCATGCCCGACATTTGCAACAAGCACGGGAATGGCGACTGGTTGGGAGTTTGTCTTACAAAGAAGGTTCGTTTCCGCTCTTCAGACGTCGGATGTTGGGAATGTGTCTGTAGAAGATCAGAAGCGTCAGAAGAAGCGCCAGAGGTAGCCACCGGATATCCCAATATCCCGTGAAAGCAGGCAGCGCGAATGCCGCTGCCAAAGAACCGAGAGACACTTTTTTGGATACCATCAGGGCTGCAACAAATGCGCCCAAGGAGCACAGAAGCGTCCAAGGGCTGAGTACGGCAAAGACACCGGCGGCAGTCGCCACTCCTTTCCCTCCGTTTCGGAACCCCGTATAGATCGGGTACATGTGGCCGAGAACGGCCATCAGACCGGTTGCGGAAACCCAGATGATCGATGCCGTGGAAGATGATTCCGCGGTTGCACCCCCCACGGCCAGCCACACCGGAACCGCTCCTTTCAAGGCATCCGCAACCAGTGTCAATCCACCCCAGAAATTTCCGCCTGCACGGCGTACATTGGTCGCACCGATGTTGCCGCTTCCGAATCGCGTCATGTCGATGCCGATCAGGCTCCCAAACAGCCGCCCGAACGGAATCGATCCGATCAGATAGGCGAATATCGGCCATACAAGGAACATCTGCGATAGGGCGTTGCTGTTCTGGATCACGGGTTCATTTCGTAGGCGTCTTTCAGTGCCAGCACATGTTCGTTCCATACCCGATCGAATCGAATTGGATCGGTGAGCGGCTTTTGAATCATCTCGAGGCAGAGCTTCATCTGGG
Organism: Thermodesulfobacteriota bacterium; assembly: GCA_040755275.1. Classification (GTDB taxonomy): domain Bacteria; phylum Desulfobacterota; class Desulfobacteria; order Desulfobacterales; family Desulfatirhabdiaceae; genus Desulfatirhabdium. Next base: position 5,608 of record JBFMBE010000086.1, read on the forward strand.
TTTCCGTGCTGCTCGGCTTGGAGTAGATCTGCAGGGCGAACTTGGAAAAATCCCGGATCATGAAGTCGAAGATCTGATCGATGATATCGATGGAAGTTCCATGGATTCGGGCGCTTTCCAGAATGAGTTGACCATAGGCCACCAGGGTGAAGAGCTCGCCCAGGCTGAGTAGAAAATCGATGTCCTTGGCCTGGCTGGCATCGGGTGTGGCCTGCATCAGGAAGGTGCGCAAGGTCTCGATCTGTTTCCGGAAAATGGTGAGGTTCGGGGAGTCGTAGAGGTCGTACGCCAAATGAAAATCGTGGAACCGAATCTTGCCGAGTCCCCGTGTGGGGCCCTGACGGAACAAGAATTCGTCGTGTTTCGGATCGTCTCGTCGCGGAATTTCCGGGAAGGTGTCGGGATTGAAAAAATAATTGGCCATGAACTTGATGATGAGCGCCATGTTGACATGAACCGTTCCTTCGAGCTTGGGAAGGGCGCGGATGTCTCGGGCGGCCATTTCGAAATAGGTGTCCTTTTCGAAGCCTTTTGCGGCGATCACGTCCCAGATGAGGTTGATGACTTCCTCGCCCTGGGTGGTGACCTTCATCTTGACCATCGGATTGTAGAGAAGATATCGGCGGTCGGATTCCGAAGCGCTTCTCATATAATCGGAGGCCCGTGTGGCGAAGAGCTTCATGGCGAGAAGCCTCGTATAGGCATCGACCAGAAGCATGCGGACATGCGGAAAATCCGTGACATACCGGTTGTAGAGTCTGCGTCGGGATGCATGCCGGATGCCTTCGTAAAAGGCATGGGTGCAGATGCCGATCGATGCCCACCCCAGATTGAACTTGCCGACATTGATCGTGTTCAGTGCGCTGTCCCAGGCATCCTGACCCCTGGAAAGGATGTCTTCGTTCCGGATCGGGTAGCTGTGCAGGGCGTATTCGGCCACATAGCTCTGGGAGTTGACCACATTTTTCACCAGCTCATAGTTCGGATGATCCGTTCGAACGGCGAAGAAGACATATTCGTCCGAATCGGCCATTTTCCCGAACGTCGATACGAGGGCCGCCTTGTTGGCGTTTCCGATGTAGTACTTGCCTCCGTCCGCCCGGTAGTCACCGTCTGCGATCTCCGTCAGGGTCATTTCACTCGAATAGAGATCCGCGCCGTGTTCCTTTTCGGAAAGCCCGAAGGCGAAGATCCCGCCCTCCTTGAGGAGACGGCCGGTCTGTCGTTTGATGGCTTCGTTTGGGCTCATCCAGATGGGACCCAGCCCCAGGATGGTCACCTGCCAGGTGTACCAGTAGGGAAGACCGTAAAAACCGAGGATTTCGTTGAAGTCGCAATTGCGGCAGGTGTCCCAGCGCGTCCGGCCTTCACCGTAGGCTGGCGGTGTCAGCAACTGGGCGAACACCCGGTTGTTCTTGACGAATTCGAGAAAATCGGCATACCAGACCCTCTCGTGATCGTCATGCTTGACGGCCGCCTTGCCTTTTTGTTCGAAGAAGGCGATGGTTTGCTGCATGATGTCTCTGGATGCCGGATCGAGATGGTTAAATGCTTCTGTCTTGGGATTGAGCAGGTTCATGAACGTCCTCTGGTGAATGGGGTGAATGGTTCGTCGGCCCAATGGGCCGAAATCATATGGGATGGTCTCGCAACAAGTCAGGAAGTCTCTGTCGAGCCGCGGGGTGACTGGGGAAGCCTTTTGAGATTGCTGCGAAAAAGGTTCCCCAGTCACCCCGCGACTCGACAGAGACTTCCTGACTTGTTGCGCGGCCATCATCCTTTATCGGGCAGGCGAGTTAAAGCCAAGCAAAATCAAGTAAGTTGTAGCGAAGATTGTCGAGATTGTGAGTGCGTAGAACTGACACGTGAACGCCCCACGCTTTCAATCCACCTGGACAACGACTGGTTGCGACTTCGTCGTCATCGGTTTGACGAAGATTTCAGTGAATGTTTCAGGGCCTCCACAAATGGATTGTTGAACGGAACCGGTTTCGGAGCAAGCGGTTTTTTCGATTTCCCGGCCTTTTCTGTGCTCGGGTGTCGATCCTTTCGCTGTTTTTCCGCAAGGCGTGTTTCCGCCTGCGCCGCTTCGGCCGTGGGGGCTGCCCCCGTCTTCATGCTGAGCGAAATGCGTCTTCGTTCGGTGTCGACTGCCAGCACGGTCACCTGGACGGATTGTTGAACCCGAACGACTTCGGATGGATGCCGCACGAAGCGATCGGCCAGCTCGCTGATATGAACGAGTCCGTCCTGATGGACCCCGATGTCGACGAAGGCTCCAAAGGCCGTGACGTTGGTGACGACGCCGTTCAACCGCATGCCCGGCTTCAGGTCCTCCAACGAATCGATGCCCTCCGCAAATTCCACGACCTCGAAACGGTCCCGGGGATCCCGTCCGGGTTTGGCGAGTTCTTCCAAAATATCGTTCAACGTCGGCAGTCCGACGGTTTCGGAAACGAATTCCGCTATTCGGATGCGGCTTCGATGCTCCGGATGCTTCATCAACTCGGAAAGCGATACACCGACCTGTCGGGCCATGGCCTCGACGATGGCGTACCGTTCCGGATGAACGGCACTGGCATCGAGGGGATGGGCGCCGTCCGGGATGCGCAGGAAGCCCGCCGCCTGCTCGAAAGCCTTTTCCCCGAGTCTTGGAACCTTCTTCAGGGCCTCCCGGCTGGGAAAGGGCCCGTTTTCATTCCGATAGGTGACGATGTTTCGGGCAAGCCTCGGCCCGATGCCGGAGACCATCGTCAGCAATTGAACGCTGGCCCGGTTCACGTCCACGCCGACCCGGTTCACACACCGGATGACGACGTCGTCGAGGGCCTGCTTCAGCCGGTCCGGATCGACATCGTGCTGATACTGCCCGACACCGATGGATTTCGGATCGATCTTGACCAGTTCGGCCAACGGATCCATGAGCCTTCTGCCGATGGATACCGATCCGCGGACGGTCAGGTCGAGATCGGGAAATTCCTCCCGGGCCACCTCGCCGGCCGAATAGATCGAAGCCCCGCTCTCGTTGACGAGAACAGTCGGGATGTTCTTTGCCAGGTCGAGGCTTCGGACAAATCCCAGGGTTTCCTTTCCGGCCGTGCCGTTTCCGATGGCGATGGCCTCGATGCCGAAGTCGCGTACCAACCGCTGCATTCGATCCGCCGCTTCCCTGGCCTGCCGTTCGGAACCGGCCGTCGGGTAAACTGTCTCATGGTGGAGGAGTTTTCCCTGCCGATCCAGGCAGACCACCTTGCACCCGGTGCGAAACCCGGGATCGATCGCGAGCACCCGTTTGGCGCCGAGCGGCGGAGCCATCAGCAGGTGTTGCAGGTTTTCGGAAAAGACCCGGATGGCTTCGGTGTCGGCCCGCTCCTTGGCCCAGAGCCGGATTTCGGTTTCGATGGAACGGGCCAAAAGCCGCTTGTAGCCGTCCTTGACGGCCATGCGAAGCTGGTCGGCTGCCGGTCCATCCGTCCGGATGAAGAGCGATTCGAGGATGGCGACGGCCTCGGATTCATCGGGCCGGATCGATACCGACAGGATGTCTTCCTTTTCACCTCTGCGGATGGCGAGCATCCGGTGAGAGGCGATGGTGGCGACCGGCTCCTTCCAGTCGAAATAGTCCCTGTAGGTGGCTCCTTCGGATTCCTTCCCTTCGATGACGGTGCTCGAAACCATGGCCTTTTCCTGAAAGAGGCGGCGGATGCGGCTTCGGGCATCGGCATCCTCACTGATCGTCTCCGCGATGATGTCCCTTGCGCCGGCGAGTGCCTCATCGACACTCGGAACGCCCGCCTCCGGATGAACGAAGGCCTCGGCTGCAACAAACGGATCCAGGCCTGCTTCCTGCGCCATCAGCATCTGGGCGAGCGGTTCGAGACCTTTTTCCCGGGCGATGGTTGCACGGGTTCGGCGCTTGGGGCGATAGGGCAGGTAGATGTCTTCGATGTCGACGAGGCTTGCGGCCGCTTCGAGCCTTTCCCGGAGGACATCCGTCAGGTGGCCGTGTTCCTCGAGGGATTTGAGCACCGTTTCCCTTCGCTTGTCGATGGCTGCAAGGGTATCCAACCGGTCCCGGATGTCTGCGATCACCACTTCATCGAGGGAGCCGGTGGCTTCTTTTCGATATCGGGCGATGAAGGGAACGGTGGCTTCTTCTTCCAGCAGTTGCGCCGTGTTGCGAACTTGGGACAGCTGAAGGCCGAGGGCGGATGCGATCGTTGCAATATGGGTTTCGTTCATGCGCTTGCCGGTTGCTTTCGGATGGTCTTGACGATGAATTCGAGGGCCAACAGATATCCCATTGATCCCAGGCCGACGATCTGACCGGTACAGACATCCGATATCAGGGATTTGTGACGAAACGGCTCTCTCTGATGAACGTTCGACAGATGGACCTCGACGATGGGTATCTTCAGCAGCAGCAGCGCATCCCGGATGGCCACACTCGTGTGGGTGTAAGCGGCGGGATTGATGATGAGACCCTGATGCGAGGCTGCGATGGCCTGGATCGCCTCGACGATCATGCCTTCGTGGTTGGACTGAAAGGTGTCGACATTCACCCCCCAGCTGTCTCCGGTCCGCTGAAGGGTTTCGTTGATATCTGCCAGTGTGGTGGTGCCGTACGTTTCGGGTTCCCGGGTACCGAGAAAGTTCAGGTTCGGCCCGTGAATCACCAGGATGCGTGGGCGATCGTTCATATCGTGGGGGCTCCGGTTACGAGTGACAGGTTCAAATCATGATGGTGTCGCAAAAAGTCGCTTTTCCCGTGCTTTTCGGTAATGTCGGGCATGAGCGGGGTGGCTGAGTTTTTTCGCAGCATATTCGATTTCCGATTCGGTCAGATGTGCCATGGTCCGTCCTATTGTAGGGGCGATTCATGAATCGCCCCTACATGAATCGCCTGTATGGGATTTTCTCGATCCAATTCCCATTTCTAGCGACTTGTTGCGAGCCCATCCAATCATCATGCCAAAGCCGTTTCGATGTTTCGGCGGAGTCGGGCAATCGTTTCCGCATACGGCGGTCGGCCGAAAATGGCCGATCCGGCGACGAAGATGTCGCATCCGGCCTTGGCTACTTCTCCGATCGTCGTTTCGTTGATGCCGCCGTCCACCTGAATGTGTCGGTCGAGGCCCCGATCCGTGAGCATGCTTCGGACAGCCCGGATTTTGTCGAGGGCTGACGGAATGAATGCCTGCCCGCCGAATCCCGGGTTGACGCTCATCACCAGCACGAAATCCAGCTCATTCAAGATATAGGCGAGACCTTCGGGAGGTGTAGCCGGGTTGAGGGCTACACCCGGCCTGCAGCCCAGGTCTCGAATCTGCTGCAGGCAGCGGTGCAGATGGGTGCATGCTTCCCATTGAACCGAAATGCAGGTTGCACCTGCACCGGCGAAGGCGTCGACATATCGTTCAGGGTTTTCGATCATCAAATGGACATCGATGACGATATCCGGTGCGACCTTGCGGACGGCTTCGACGACAAGCGGCCCCATGGTGATGTTGGGAACGAAATGACCGTCCATGACATCGACGTGGATCCAATCGGCTCCGGCTCGGATCACCTCCTGGATTTCCTCTCCCAGTCTCGAAAAATCGGCCGAGAGAATGGATGGGGCGATGAAATGGGGTCTGGTGATGGACTGTTCATTCATGAGTGTTACGGTTTCCTTCTTGGTTGATGGCGTCACAAAAAGTCCATCATATGGACGGCTTCGAAAAAAGGCCGCAGGCAAGGAGTGCAAATCCCGAGGAGTGAGGCGTACTGAAACGTACGCCGCAACGACGAGGGATGCAGCACGACACAGCATCCGGCCTTTTTGCGAAGCCGTCGGGATTGGTTTCAGAACAATTCATATTTAGCCAGACGTCCGTCGAGTCCTCCGGTTTCGATGATTTTCTTCCATGCGGGACGCAATCCGACGTACCGGAGGAGGTTTCGGTCTCCTGCCAGGATGTAGGCCGTAGACCCCTTGCACCGTTGCTTGAGAATGTCACCGATCTGTTTGTACAGGGCTGCCAGATCGCTGTCCTGTCCCATCCGGATGCCATAGGGCGGGTTCATGACAAGGATGCTGGGCTGAAGTTCCGGCAAGTCGGCGATGTCCCGGCACACGACTTCGACCGATGATCCTCCGGGAAGCCGGTTGACATTGGTCCGGGTGGCAGACACGGCCTGCCTGGAGATATCCGATCCCTGAATGAGTCCCTGGGGAAGCTCCCGGATGCCGGCGTCTGCCTCATGGCGAACCCGCTGCCAGATGCGCTTCGAAAAATCCGGCAGGAACTCGAATCCAAACCGCTTCCGAAAGAATCCGGAGGGAATGCGGCAATATCGCATGAGGGCTTCTGCCAGAATCGTTCCTGATCCACACATGGGATCGATGAGCGGTACCTGCCCATCCCATTCGGTGAAACCGAGGATGCCGGCGGCGAGGGTTTCCTGAAGAGGAGCCGAAACCTTCTGCACGCGGTAACCGCGTTTGTGAAGCGATTCCCCTGCCAGATCCAGGCTGATGGTTGCCACATCCTTTTCGATGTGGAGATTGATCCAGATATCCGGATGATCCGGATCGACATCGGGCCTTTTCTGAAACTGCTTTCGAAAGGCATCCGCAATGGCGTCCTTCAGCCGGAGGGCTGCAAACCGGGAATGATCGATCCGGCTTTGATGGACATTGGCGAATACGGCGAAGGTGTGATCCGTCGAGAAAAAATCCCGCCATTCGATTTTGGATGCGATATTGTACAGGGTATTCGTATCCGTGCAGCGAAACCGGACCAGCGGGGCAAGCACCCGGGTGATCAGCCGTGTGCAGTACACGATCCGATAGAGGGCTTCGTCTTCCGCCCGAAACCCGATGCCTCGGTGGTCGGTCCGGATGGTTTCCGCACCCAGGGCTTTCAGCTCGGAAACCCCCAGCCCGACGAGCTCGGTTGCGATTTGGGCGAAAAACATCCGGTCCTGCTGATACAGATACATGGTTTTCCTGTCGGTGTCTCAGTTGTATTCGCGGGTTTTCAGAAATTCGATGTCCGGCCAGTGTTCCATGTCGTACTGCAGGCTCCATTCGCTTCGGGCGAGATAGGCGAGGTGTCCCTCTGCGTCGACGGCTATCGATGAGGCGTTTTCCTTTTCGAACAGGGCCAGTTTGCTTTTGTCTGCACACCGGATCCAGCGCGCCGTTCGAATGTCGACAGGCTCCGTGATGGCATCCACCCCGTACTCATCCCGAAGTCTGGCCATGGTGACATCGAACTGAAGCACACCGACGGCCCCCAGCAGGTAGCTGTTGTCGATTTTTGGCCGAAAGACCTGGACCGCTCCTTCTTCGGCGAGCTGCATGAGGCCTTTGCCGAGCTGCTTGGTCTTGAGCGGGTTCTTCAAACGGACCCTGCGGAAATGCTCCGGTGCGAAATTCGGAATACCGGTGAATTTGAGCGGTTCCTTTTCGCTGAAACTGTCGCCGACCTTGATGGTTCCGTGGTTGTGGAGGCCGATGATGTCTCCGGGCCAGGCCTCTTCTACATTGGAACGGTCCTGAGCCATGAAGATGGTGGCATTGGACAGGGTGATTTCCTTGCCGATACGGTGATGGACGACTTTCATGCCCCGCGTGAATTTCCCGGAACAGATGCGGAAAAAGGCGATCCGATCCCGATGGGCCGGGTCCATGTTCGCCTGAATCTTGAATACGAAACCGGTCAATGGGGGTTCATCCGGGTGGACAAGTCGGGTTTCGGTCTGTCGGGGCAGGGGAGGGGGGGCCATCTCGACGAAGGCGTCCAGCAATTCCTGAACTCCGAAGTTGTTGATCGCGCTTCCGAAGAATACCGGGGTTTGATTGCCTTTGAGAAAATGCTCCCGGTCGAAGGGGTTGGCTGCGCCGTCGAGCAGGGCGATGTCTTCCCGCAGCTCGTCGGCCTGAGCCCCCAACAACTCGTCCACGATGGGATCCTCCAAATCCTGGATCAATACGGCATGTGTGTTGCGGGTTTCGCTTCCAGGGGTGAAGAGCAGCAGGGATTTTCGATAGAGGTTGTAGACGCCTTTGAAACGCTTTCCGGCACCGATGGGCCAGCTCATGGGTGCGCATTCGATCTGAAGCCGGTCTTCGATGTCGGAGAGAAGGTCGAGCGGTGCCAGGCCTTCCCGGTCCATCTTGTTGATGAAGGTGAGAATCGGGGTGTTGCGCAGGCGGCAGACCCCCATGAGCTTTTCCGTCTGGGGCTCGACCCCCTTGGCGCTGTCAATGACCATGAGTGCGCTGTCGACGGCTGTGAGCACGCGATAGGTATCCTCCGAAAAATCCTGGTGCCCCGGGGTATCGAGAAGATTGATTTCATAGTCGTTGTAGACGAATTTCATGACCGATGTGGTCACGGATATGCCGCGTTCCTTTTCCACGCTCATCCAGTCGCTGGTGGCATGGCGGCTGGCCTTTCGAGCCTTGACGGCTCCGGCCAGTTGAATGGCGCCGCCGAAGAGTAGCAGCTTTTCGGTCAGTGTGGTTTTTCCGGCGTCCGGATGCGAAATGATACCGAATGTCCGGCGTTTGAGTATTTCTTGTTGCAACGATTCCGTCATACTTCCTATTTTCCATGAATCACGAGGGGAGATCAGCATCTACCCGTCCGAAGTCGTCGGATCGACCTCACCGGCAGAAAATTATTTAATTATACTGCAATCTGGAATTTTATCAATCCTGATGGAGTCGCAACAAGTCAGGAAGTCTCTGTCGAGTCGCGGGGTGACTGGGGAACCTTTTTCGATGCTGCGAAAAAACTCAGCCGCCCGATCTCGTAGGATCGGACGGATGGCCAAACAGTGAATACAGGCTCGTGGAATCACAACGGCTTGCTTTTCAATGTCAATTCGTTCAAGCGCGTCCGTCCGATCCAACGATATCCGGCGGCTTCAAACACGTTTTCGCAGCA
>JBFMBE010000087.1:0-14156 GCA_040755275.1 Thermodesulfobacteriota bacterium
GACTTTTTGCGACTCCGTCACAAACAGAGGGGCGCTCATTCGGTCGTGGAAGGCAGTTCGCTTCTTCAACGGTATCCATTCCAAGACCTGAACCTGCAACGAGCAAAGTCTCTTGGGGACTGAAACCGTTCCATGCTCATGCCGATCTACAACTTTTTGTTGACCGTAGCTGCCCTTGTGGGATTGCCGTTCTGGGGGATCGGGGTACTTTGGTCCGAAAAGCGACGCAAAACGTTCTGGTACAGAATCGGCGTCCTGTTTCCGAAACACCTCGATCGGACCCTCTTTGAGAACACACGGTCGATCTGGATTCATGCACTGTCTGTCGGGGAAGTCATGAGTGCGCTTGCCCTCGCCCGACACCTGAAACAGCGGCATCCCAATGTTCCCATCGTTTTTACGGCTTCCACGCTCACGGGATTCGAGCTTGCCGAAAAGGAATTGTCATCCGACATCGACGGCGTTCTCTATTTCCCCTATGACCATCCCTGGTGCATCCGACGGGTTTTTTCTTTTCTGCGACCTGCAGTCGTTTGTATCGTTGAAACCGATATCTGGCCGAATTTTCTGTGGTTTGCGAGCAAGCGCCGCATACCGGTGATCTGGGCCAATGCCCGGATATCGGAGCATTCCCTGAAAGGGTACCTCCGCTTTCCTCGGTTGTTCCGATGGCTGTTTTCACGGTTTACCTGGATTTGTCCCCAGACCGAAACGGATCGCGATCGCCTGCTGAAAGCCGGGGCTTCGCCTGCCTGCCTGAAGGTGCTGGGCAATTTCAAATTCGATCAGCTGGCCCCTCCACCCGATGAACACTTCAATAAATTCGGAAGAATTCTGGTTCCGGGAGCCGAGAAGAAGCTGTTCATCGCCGGAAGCACCCATGAAGGGGAAGAAGACATCGTCGTTTCGGCCTACTGGAAATCTCGTGAGCGGATACCCGGGTTGCGGCTCATTCTGGCGCCCAGGCATCCGAAGCGGGCCAAAGCCATTTTGGAATCCATTCGACACCAAGGGCTTCGGGCAGAACCTTTGAGTCGGATGCTCCAAAGCGGCATCGATCCTCCGGATGTCATCGTCGTCGACGGCATCGGTGCGCTTCGCGGATTGTATGCCTTGTCGGATGTTGCTTTCGTTGGCGGCAGTCTGGTGAACGAAGGCGGACACAACCCCCTCGAACCGGCAACATTCAAACTGCCTGTTCTCTTCGGACCCGACATGCGGGATTTTGCCGAGATATCCGAATTGCTGCTTCAGTCCGAAGCCGCCATCGTTGTCCATGACGATGAAGAGCTTGCCAATGCCGTTGTGACACTGCTCGAGGATCCGCAAAGAGCCAAGCGCATGGGACAGGCCGGGCACGATGTGCTGCTGACCCATCGAGGTGCCATCCAAAAAACCGCCGATCTGATCACCCGATGCCTGCCCACACCAACTCCTGAACTCAAGCCATCCGCACATGAAGAAAGCCATCATCCGGCGTGTTGAGGCCGTCATCGCCGGGACTTTCCGGGATCCGGTCTTCGAATGGGGCCTCGGCCTGCTTGCCGAAGGCTACGGCGCACTGGTTGCCCTGCGGAGACATCTCTACGCGACTGGACGTCTGAAGCGGTATCGGCTGCCCTGTCGGGTGCTTTCCGTCGGTAACATCACGGTCGGCGGAACGGGCAAGACGCCGATGATCGTCCTGCTTGCCAGGAAGATGAAGCATCTCGGGTTCAGGGTCGCCGTTCTGAGCCGGGGATATGGCGGATCGGCTTCGTCGACGGGAGCTGTCGTCAGCGACGGAGAGCGTCTGCTGGTCGATGCCGCCCGCGGCGGAGACGAGCCTGTTCTCATTGCGCTGTCCTGTCCGGGGGTGCCTGTTGTGGTGGGGCGAAGGCGCAGTATGGCTGGAAGAATCGCCTGGGAGCGGTTTCGGCCGGATTGGATGCTGCTGGACGATGGTTTTCAGCATCTTGCATTGCAGCGGGATGTGGATGTGGTCCTCCTGGATGGGGAGAGGCCTTTCGGAAACGGGGGGCTGCTGCCGCGAGGCTCCTTGCGGGAGCCGATCGGCGCCTTACAGCTTGCCGATGCCATCGTGATGACCCGCTCCGAGGAACAGAAGCCTCTAGATAGACGGCATCCGCTGATGGGACTTGAAAAACCGATATTTCGCAGCCGTCACGTTCCCGTGTTGAGATGTATCCTCGGTGTATTGGAGCCGATCGATACCGCCATCTTTCGAAACGGCAAGCAGAAGACGACATCCGATCCATCCCTGAGAGGAAGAAGGGTACTTCGCTTCAGCGGAATTGCAGACAACAGCCGGGTGGATCGATCGATCGATGCGCTCGGCGGAACGGTGGTCCATTCAATGGATTTTCCGGATCACCATGACTTTACGGTGGATCAACTGGAAGATATTCAGCGGGAAGCGGATCGACATGGCGCCGATATGCTGGTGACAACGGAAAAGGATGCCGTTCGGATGATCGGACGTTTTCGGTTCGGACTTCCTCTCGGCATTCTCGGTGTGGATATCGAGATGGTTGCATCCGACCGTGCGGATTTCGAAACCTGGCTGATGCGAACTCTTGCGTGTTCGATCGGCGGAAGGGGAGTGTGAGAAAGGAGGGCGGATGGATATCGGGCAGCGTTTGATGATCGGCTTCGACGGTACCTGCATGAACCGGGATCTCGAATATGCCGTCACCGGCTTGGGAGTGGGCGGGGTCATCCTGTTTTCCAGAAACATCGAGGATCCCCGCCAGGTTGCAGATCTGTGCAGAGACATCCAGGAGCTTGCCGAGGGATCCGGGCGTCCGCGCCTGTTCATCGCCGTGGATCAGGAGGGGGGCTCTGTCGCACGCTTCCGGAAGCCGTTTACTGAATTTCCGGGAAATCCTTTTCTGAGAGACCCCTCCGATGCCGAGCACTTTGCAGAAGTCACGGCGCGGGAACTGCGTTCCGTGGGGGTCAACATGGACCTGGCACCTGTCGTGGACTGGATGCCGGAAGGGCTCGATGGCATCATGGCGGGTCGGGTGTTCCGCGGATCTCCCGAACATGTCGGGGAAATGGGGGCGACCGTGATCCAGGGCCTGCAGCGAGGCGGCATCATGGCTGTAGCCAAGCATTTTCCGGGAATCGGTAGAACGGTTCTCGACAGCCATATCGACTTGCCCCGGCTGGACATCGACCGGTCCGAAATGGTCCAAACGGATGCAATCCCTTTTCGGAAGGCCATCCAAGCCGGTGTATGCGGCGTCATGCTCTCACACATTCTGTATACACGGATCGATCCAATGTGGCCGGCAAGCTTGTCTTCCGCAATCGCATCGGATTGGTTGCGAAAGGAGCTCGGATTTTCAGGGATCGTAATGACGGACGATCTCGACATGGGAGCCATCGCACGGCACCATTCGATCGATACGGCGGTGGAGAAGGCTTCGGCTGCGGATGTCGACATGATCCTCGTTTGCCATTGGGGGCCGAATATCGAAGGGGCGTTTCGGGGCGTGCAATCTGCGGCGGTTCGATTTCCCGAAAAAACGGCGGCCATGCTCCAGCGGATTGCAATGGCAAAGGCAAAGTGGCTCGGAGCCGCCGCTCAACCGATGTGATCCCTCAACAGAGGAATGTCATCTGCTGAAGACGTCGGCATCGATGCTGGAACATCGGCCTTGGTGAAGGCGATGATATCCTGCGGCTGCGATCATGGCGGCATTGTCGCCGCAGTAGGCGATGGGCGGAATGAACACCTGAAAGCCTTCGGTGGCTGCGGTGCTTTCGATCATCTGACGTAGCCGGGTGTTGGCTGCAACCCCGCCGACGACGGCAATCCGGCGAATGTTTTCGGAACGTGCGGCATGGATGAGCTTATGGGCCATGACGTCACAGGCGGCTTCCTGAAACGAGGCGACGATGTCTTCGAGGGTTTCTGCGCTGTTCACCTGCACATGTCGCCGAACGGCCGTTTTCAGACCGCTGAAGCTGAAATCGAAACGGCTCCTGTCAAGATAGGTTCTCGGGAAATCGATGGCTTTCGGATTGCCCTTTCGAGCCATCTCTTCGATGATCCGACCTCCGGGATATCCCAACCCCAGTAATTTGGCCACCTTGTCGAAAGCTTCACCCGCCGCATCGTCGAGGGTTCTCCCCATCAACCCCATTTCCACTGGAGACGTCACCTTGTAGATGCTGGTGTGTCCGCCCGAGGCCAACAGGGTTACAAAAGGGAAATCGGGGCGAGGCTCCTGAAGGAACAGGGCGTGGATATGTCCTTCGAGGTGATTGACGCCGATCCAAGGAAGGTTCAGAGCCGTGGCCATGGCCTTGGCAAAGGAGAAGCCGACCAGAAGGGCTCCTACCAAGCCAGGGCCCTGCGTGACTGCGATGCCATCGAGTTCCGGTGCGGAAAGACCGGACTTTTTCAGGGCCGCATCCACCACCGGGATGATTGCTTCCAGGTGCTTTCGGGAAGCCAGCTCCGGGACCACTCCGCCATAGGGATGGTGATCTTCGATCTGGGAGGCGACGACAGAGGAGAGCACCTGGCGGCCATCGGCCACGACAGCTGCTGCCGTTTCGTCACAGGAAGTTTCGATACCGAGAATGTTCATGATGGTGACTCTATAGCAGACTTCGGCATTGGATATCAATCCTGCCTGTTTGGGTTCCAGGTGTATACGATCGATTCCGCAGGGGCGAACGACCCTTTGAACATGCCTTGCGGCTTTTTCATCTTGACTTGCCCGGCAGGCTTTTTTAGCATCGAGCCCAACGCGTTGAATTCCCTCATGACCGAATGGAGAAAGGAGAAGGAGCATGGAAGCGACTTGTTACACGGCGATGATCACCCCGTTTCTGAACGCTGAGGTTGATTACGAAGGGCTTGCGGCGCTGGTGGATTTTCAAATTCAAAATGGCATTCACGGCATTCTGGCAGTCGGCACAACCGGAGAAAGCCCTTCTTTGAGCTGGAAAGAACATCTGGATGTCGTCGCTTTCATTGCGAAGCAAACCCGATCGAAATGTCGATGTATTGCCGGAACGGGAAGCAACAACACGCAGGAGGCTTTGGAAGCTTCGGCCCATGCGGTCGACGTCGGGGTGGACGCCCTGCTGTTGGTCGATCCATATTATAACGGACCGAGTTCTCTGGAAATTCGGCGGGAATACGTGGAACCCATCGCCGAAGCTTTTCCGAAAACGACCATCATTCCATATGTCATTCCCGGACGAACCGGCACGCAGCTTTTACCGGAAGATCTGGCGCTGGCCTATCGCCGCTATCCGAATGTCTCCACGGTCAAGGAGGCTACCGGAAATCTCGACAACATGCGGAAAACGAGATCCTGCTGTGGACCGGAATTTCGCATTCTCTCCGGAGACGACTCGCTTACATTTGAAATGATGATCGATGCCCGGATTCAAGCGTGTGGTGTCATATCGGTCATGACCAACATCGTCCCCGGGCCTATCGTTGCGATGGCTCAGAACGTGATCCAGGGGAATCAGGCCAGGGCGCTCGAACTGAAACAGGCCCTCGATCCTCTCTTTAACCTTGTCACCGTTAAAACGACCGAACAGACACCGTTTGGGGAAGTGGTTTTTCGGGCACGGAACCCACTGGCGATCAAAGCCATGATGTCCATCCTCGGTATGCCATCCGGTGGATGCCGCAGACCAATGGGGAAAATGACGGTGAAAGCCTTGCAGACCGTTTTCGGTGTTCTGCAGCAGGTGTTTGAAAAACACCCGGAATTTTTTGCGCCGATCGAGAAGTTTTTTCAGGTCAATGTCGGTGAACGGCTGGCTTCTTTCGATCGGTGGCGTTCACTGTGTTATGAAGACTATTGACGGCCTCGCAAAAAGTCGCCGCTACCCCGATGTTGTCGATTGCCGGACCTGAGCATGGCAGGGCATATGCCTTTTGAGCTTGCTGCGGATACTTGGTTGAAGCCGCCGGAGCTCGTTGGGCCGGGCGGCGTTCAACAACAAAGAATTGACTGAAAATCAAACCGTTGTAGCTGGCTGGCCTGCATCGAATGACTGGCCCAATGCCCGGCATTCGCGAAAAGCACGGGAAAAGCGGCTTTTTGAGAAGCCGTCCATATTCCTTCGGTTGTCAACCACAACCCTATCTCGTATTCGATCGGAGTTCCTTCATGAAAGGCATCATTCTTGCCGGGGGCTCGGGTACACGGTTGTACCCGATCACCCGGGTCATCAGCAAACAGCTGCTTCCCATCTACGACAAACCCATGATCTATTATCCTCTGTCGGTACTCATGCTGGCAGGGATCCGAGACATCCTGATCATCAGCACTCCGGAAGACACCCCCCTGTTTCAAAAACTGCTTTCCGACGGATCTCATGTGGGACTTCGGATTTCCTATGCCGTTCAACCGAAGCCGGAAGGACTCGCTCAGGCATTCATCATCGGAGAGGAATTCATCGGAACAGATTCGGTATGCCTCATCCTGGGAGACAACATCTTCTATGGGCATCACTTGTCGGATATTCTGAAACGGGCTGTTCAGTCGACGGAGGGAGGCCTGATTTTCGGCTATCTCGTCAAGGATCCCGAAAGATACGGGGTTGTGGAATTCGATTCTACCGGGAAAGTTATCGGAATTGAAGAAAAGCCCAAGCGCCCCAAGTCGAATTATGCCGTTCCGGGGCTTTATGTGTACGACAACGACGTGATTCGAATCGCCAAATCTCTGAAACCCTCCGCACGAGGAGAGCTGGAAATCACGGATGTCAATCTGGCTTATCTCCAGATGGGAAAACTGCGTGTTGAACTGCTGGGAAGGGGGTTTGCTTGGCTCGATACCGGAACCCACGAAGCGCTCCAACAGGCCGCCAGTTTCGTCGAGGCGATTCAGGCGAGGCAAGGGCTGAAAATTTCCTGCATCGAGGAAATCGCTTACCGGAAAGGGTACATCGGGAAGGAAGAAATCCGGCAGATCGCATCGGACATGTTGAAGAACGATTATGGCCGGTACTTGATGGCCATGATCGATGGGGAAGACGGATAGTCTGATAGAAACGCGATCCGCTTGATCCGGAGCCGATCGACGTTTCCATCATATCTTTGATTCACCGATGAGGGGATGGGCTTCCATGACCGATGTGCTGCAGCTAAACCTCGATTTGAGCGGGCCGGTTCGCATCGCTCAGGATATCTACTGGGTGGGAAGCGAGCAGGAAACATTGCTTCATGCCAATCCCTATCTCATCGTGGACGGTGAAGAAACCGTCGTCATCGATGGTGGGAGTCGGCCGGATTTTCCCATCGTGATGACGAAGATCCTCCAGACAGGGATCGCCCTGGACACCATCAAGGCCATCATTTGCCAGCATTATGACCCGGATCTCTGTGCAGGACTACCGCATTTCGAAGAACTGCTGGCTTCTCAACATACCACCATCCTCACATCGAAACCCAATGTGGCCTTCATTCGGCATTATGGTGTCCGAATGGACATTGTAGAG
Source organism: Thermodesulfobacteriota bacterium (assembly GCA_040755275.1). Lineage (GTDB taxonomy): Bacteria > Desulfobacterota > Desulfobacteria > Desulfobacterales > Desulfatirhabdiaceae > Desulfatirhabdium. The sequence goes on from JBFMBE010000087.1 coordinate 7,486, forward strand.
ATCGAGACGCTGAATTTCCGGTACACATTTTCCTCGGGCAGAACGCTTCAATTCGTTCCGACCCCCTATGCCCATTCCGTCGGCAGTTTCATGACCTACGATATGAAAACCGGGGTGCTGTTCACCGGGGATCTTTTCGGCAGCGAAGGTGGCGAATGGAAGCTTTTTCTGGAACTGGACCCCCAGTGCCAAGGCTGTACCCAAAATATTGCCTGTAATCTGCCGAATTGCCCGGTAGACCACATTCTGTCTTTTCACCGATCCATCATGACATCCAATCGAGCACTCCGCCATGCCATGCACTTGGTGAGAGAAATTCCGGCCTTGTTGCTGGCTCCCCAGCATGGCGGCATTCTGGTGCAATCCCAGGACATCCAGCTCGTCATCGACAAACTGCTTACCCTCGATCAGGTAGGTATCGATGGGATTCAAAGCAAAGACACAGACGTCTTTTTCGGATTGTGATCATGAGGGTTATTGAAACCAAGAACGCCTTGCATCACAGTGCAGGACTGCATCGCCAAGTCTCGAACTTGATGCGGGAATGGATGACCTGTCGGGCGGCTGAGGCAGACAGAACCATCGGAAATGCGCTGTTGAGAGAGCTGGTTCGAAAATTCACGGATATGCAGCGCCGCCTGAGGGAACAGGCCATCGAACTGACCCGAAAGCAGGCCCGTTTGGAAGACGATCTTCGAGCTGCCGCCGGAATCCAGAAAAGCCTGCTGCCGCAACAGCCGCCGGATCAGGATGCCGTATCCCTTGCCTGGCACTTCACCCCTTCGGAAACGATCGGCGGCGACATCTTTCATGTTTTTCCACTCAATTCGAGCCATATCGGAATGTACATGCTCGACGTCAGCGGGCACGGCGTTCCGGCGGCATTGGTCACCGTTTCGGTTTCCCAGTTCTTTCAGCCATTTTCAGGACATGCTCTACGACGGAACAAAACCTGTGAAGCAGAGACCCCGGTCGTAACACCGGTGGAGGTGATTCGAGCCCTGGATCGGGAATATCCTGTCGAACGGTTCGATAAATTCATCACCATCATCTACCTCGTGCTCGATCTGAAGTCCGGAAAGCTTTCCTACTGCAATGCAGGACATGTCCCAGCCTTGTTGCTTCGAACGGATGGCGCGATTCAACGACTCGATGTCGGAGGCCCCTTGATCGGACTGGACGGTGCGTTGCCGTTCGATGAGGGCGACGTCGCCCTAAGTGTCGGCGATCGGCTTCTGCTCTATACGGACGGTATTACCGAATATCGAAACCATGCGGAAGAGCAATACGGAATCGATCGCCTTCAGTATTCAATGAAGAAGCATGCCGAAAAACCGCTGGAAGAATGGCTGAAGCAATTGTTTCAGGATTTAATGGTGTTCGGGAAACGAAGACCTGTTCAGGATGATGTCAGCTTGTTGGGACTGGAATGGCTTGGTTGAGGAAGGGGGCGGCCGAGCGCCATAGACCCACGAGGCTTGGAGAAAGTCGCCCAATGGAAACGAAATTGCCGGTCTACTCTGGCAGACCGGCGATTTCGTTGGTTTTCGATTATTCGATGGAAATTTTGACTTGTTTGGGTTTCTGTTCCTCAGGCTTTGGAATTTCGATTTCCAGAACGCCGTCCTTGAACGTGGCTTTGATGGAGTCCGGATTCACCGCTGCAGGAAGCGTGAAGGCTCTGTGGAACGATCCGAAGGTTCTTTCCTTTCGGTAGTACTTGTCTTCCTTGATTTCCTTGCTTTCGGTGCGCTCGCCGCGAAGGGTCAGGACATTGTCCTTTACTTCAATGCTGACATCTTCTTTCTTGACGCCGGGTAGTTCGGCGTGAATGACGATGGCGTCATCCTTGTCGAAAATGTCCACGAGCGGCTTCCAGGCACTCAAGGCAAAATCCTCATCGATATTCGCCCGAGAAAATGCATCTTGAAGCAATTTGTTGATGCTGTCCTGCAGGCTGGCCACTGCACCATAGGGTTGCCATCGAACGATTGCCATTGTGCACCTCCTTCATATGTTAGATGGAGATCTGAATGAAGTTGGAATCGGCGACTTTGTATTTAACCGATTCCGAAACCATATTCCTTTTCTTGTCGACGTTACAATAATCAGCATTCTTGGAATGTCAAGATGCGATGCCCCGCAAAAGTCAGGCAGTCTCTGTTGAGCCGCATGGGGTCGGGGATGCCTTTTTCGCAGCAGACTCAAAAGGCTTCCCCAGCCGCCCCGTTTATGCCCTGCATTCCCGAAAAGCACGGGAAAAGCGACCTTTTGCGACTCCATCAAGCATAGGCCGTCGCCTTTTTTTCAATTCATTGATCCAATGTCTCTGCCGCTGGTGGGAGATATCCGAAAGGTATCGCCCCTTTTGCAGGAAGCAGTGAATGCTTTTACCGAAATAGCGCCAGGTAAATCCGTGTTCCTAGACTCTTGAGCTTTTGCACTTGGGACAACACGGAAGGCGGCTCCAGGGGGTAGCCCAGGTGCATTTGAAATAACACTTGATATCGACATCAACGGGTATTATCGTCAAATTACCGGCCAACTGCAGGACTTCAAGACAGATGTCAAATGGCGCTTCGAGAAGGTAGACAAACGCTTCGAACAAGTGGATAAGCGTTTCGAGCAGATAGAAAAGCGTTTCGAAGGTATGGATCACCGGTTGGAGCAGATCGTTGCATCCATCGATCGGTTTGGCGACAAGATCGATGTTCGGGATACCCGCCAGCGCTCCTTCACCCTGCGCATGTTCGGTATCGCCATCACCATATCGTTCCTGGGTGTGCTGATCAAGACCTTCGGTATTCAGTAGTCCGAGTTTCCAGACAGGTGGAAGAGCCATAAAGTCAAACCATTGAGGAAAGGAGAGAAGGGGACATGAAACGCATCGAGTCTTGGGAGCCGCTGTGGATGTTCGTCTTTTTGATGCTGGGTGTCGCGGTTTCGAATGTGTTTGCTGGAGCCGTTCCCGACACCGGGGTTACTAAATGCTACGACAATGGCGGAAACGTGATTACCTGTCCATCCCCCGGCCAGCGTTTTTATGGCCAGGACGCCAACTACACCATCAACCCGCCTTCCTACACCAAGCTGGATGCCAACGGAAATGAGCTTTCCGACTCGGCCACATCCTGGGCCATGGTGCGAGACAACGTGACCGGCCTCATCTGGGAAGTGAAGAAGAACAAGGATAATGTCAGCAACTACAGCGATCCCCACGATGCGGACAACAGGTACACATGGTACGATCCTTCCGATCCACTGAACGTCGGAACGGCAAGCGACCACGACACCAAGGACTTTCTGGATGCCCTGAACAGCGCACGCTTCGGCGGATACAACGACTGGCGCTTGCCCACCATCGAGGAAATGGCCTATCTGGTGCGTTACGACATCCCATATCCCGGACCTACCATTGATACCCGATATTTCCCGAACACCGTGGCGTCCGGTTATTGGTCGTCTACTACCTATGCCTACTATCCGGACGTCGCGTGGATCGTGTACTTCAGCGACGGCGGCGGCGGCAGCAACGGTAAGGACAACGACTACTATGTGCGCGCCGTTCGGGGTGGACAGGGATAGGTCATTCGATGATTGGATGATTTGGGGCTTTTCGCTGAACGATCATTCAGTACCCCCGCTTGCGGGGGGCGTGCAAGGGGGCGGCGAGCGCCATGAACAATTATCGTGAAAATACAACAAGATTCGAAGTATGCGTAGGGCGGCTGTCATGCCGCCTGTTCTGGCGGGGTATAAAACCCCGCCCTAGGCCGGCGATCAATTTTCATCCATGGTGGATGAACCCATTAAACTGATTCGTGATCCTTTATCGTGAACATGGCAATTTCATTGAATTAGACAGCCATTTATAGAAAACCTTCGGTGTCATGTAGTCCGGGGTTGTGATCGAACGGGTATGGCCGATGTTCAGAATCATTCGGGAAGAGATTCGGTATGAGCATACAAGGCGCGGAGAAATTCACGCCTGGTGGAACAAGGTCGGGATTGACTTTGTTCGTCAAGTGGGAAGGTGATCGGTGGCGTCCAATTATTGGTCGTCTAGTACCAATGCCAACAATCCGAACAACGCGTTGATCGTGAACTTCAACAACGGCAACGACGACAACAACAATAAGAACAACAACAACTATGTGCGCGCCGTTCGGGGTGGAAAGAGTTCTCTGCTGTCCTTTCGTTCGGTTTTTCAGGCCTACCTGGATTGTCGAAAACGAAAGCGCGGTACGATTCATGCGTTAAAGTTCGAAGAAGATGTGCTTCGGGTGATTGAATATGGCTCGATACGAATATCTTCCTATCTATCGAAAGGCCATGGAACTGGCGGTATACCTGGATGGAGTTGTACGGAACTTCAGCCGGTACCACAAGTATTCCACAGGTCAGGACTTGAGAAATTTATCCAGAGCGATCATTCAGTTGATTATCCGCGTCAATTCAACCGTTGATCGGCAGGAAATCCTGTTTGAACTGGTGCAGCATTGTGAAATGATCAAGACGATGTTGTTCTATGCAAAGGAGATAAAGGCATTTGCGAATTTTCAGTCGTTTCAGCATGCATCCGGTCTTGCCGTAATGTTGTGCAGACAAAGCGAGGGGTGGTAAAAAGTGTTTCAGTAGGGAAAACCAGGCCTGTGCAGAAAGGCTCCATCGATCGCAGGCCGGATTTCTGATTTCGGCCTAAAGAAGGGGCACGTGATGAATGGAAACCCGATTGAGAAGGAGAAAAGAGATGAGACGAGCGATGGCCATGGCAGGGGTTGCGATTGGATTGATCCTGGTGACACAGATTGGCGTTCTTGCCGGATATATCGACAATGGTAACGGCACAGTGACCGACACCTCGACCGGATTGATGTGGCAGAAAGAGACGCCGGTCAGAACAATGACATGGGAAGAGGCGCTTTTCTATTGTGAGAATCTGACCCTCGGCGACTACACGGACTGGCGGCTGCCTACGTTCAAGGAACTTCGCTCCCTCGTCGATTACAGCCGCTACACACCGGCGATCAACACGACTTTTTTCCCGGATACGGTGGCGTCCTTTTATTGGTCGTCTACTAGCTATGCCTACTCTCCGGACTTTGCGTGGAGCGTGTTCTTCTACGACGGCTTCGACAGCCGCTACGAAAAGTACTACAGCTTCTATGTGCGCGCCGTTCGGGGCGGACAGGGTGGGGGAGGGATATGCCAGGCTCAGCAAGTATTAGAAAGCGCCGCAGATGACAAGGCCGAAAAAAAACTGGCGGTGCTCCGGGAATTTCGGGACAAGGTACTGGCTGGGACACCAGACGGACAGGAAATGATCCGCTTGTATTATCTACATGATGCAGAAATCCGTACTATTTTAGCGGCGGATGCAGATCTGACCGAAAATTGCCTGAAAGTTATGGGTAGGGCATGGCCAGTAGTGTATTCGGCCCTGAAAGCAAAAACAGAGATTCGGATACCAGGCAGTCTGCTGAATGATGTCTTGGGATTGCTGGATCGGGTGGCAGCATCCGGCAGTGCTTTGTTACGTAACGACCTTGATCGGGTGAAAGCATTTTTAATAAGCAACGTCAGAAGTCGGTAAATACAATTAATCGTGAAAAAGCCAAGAGTTGTGATATCGTGATCATGACGAACGAAATCTTAAACACTTTTATGTGGAGGGAAAAATGTCAAGCTGAGGGTTCCCAGGAAATGTTCATGCAGCCATCCGCATAAGCACTTCCACGAGAGAATCTGGTACGGATTTGGAGGGAACAAAGAAAAGTATACCGAAATTTAGATCCGATTGCGGGTGCACTTGTCCCGAATGATCCGCTCCTGCTTTCCTGGATCGAACGTGCTTGCGACAATTTCTCCGATGACGGTGAATCGGAAGATGGCGATTTTGCGTTTTTCATCCTCGGTCATCTCGAAAGCCTCCTGATGGTTGAATGTGGCACTGGGACAATTCCAGTTTGGTCCCTATTACATCCGTACAGGTTCCCGGTCGAGGGAACGAAACGGTTGATTGATACCCTAACCGAAGGCTTGCCCGGATTGAAAGTCACGGCTGACCGCTACGATGCCCCGGGCGATGAGATTGTGGAAGGTAACCAAAAGCGTCTTTCCAACCAGCCAAGCATAGGCCGTCGCCTTTTTTTCAATTCATTGATCCAATGTCTCTGCCGCTGGTGGGAGATATCCGAAAGGTATCGCCCCTTTTGCAGGAAGCAGTGAATGCTTTTACCGAAATAGCGCCAGGCAAATCCGTGTTCCCAGACTCTTGAGCTTTTGCACTTGGGACAACACGGAAGGCGGCTCCAGGGGGTAGCCCAGTTGCATTTGAAATAACACTTAATATCGACATCAAAGCGACCACGACACCAAGGACTTTCTGGACGTCCTGAACAGCGCCCGCTTCGGCGGCTACAACGACTGGCGCTCGCCCACCATCAAGGAACTGGCCTATCTGGTGCGTTACGACATCCTATATCACCGGCCTACCATTGATACCCGATATTTTCCGAACACCATGGCGTCCTATTATTGGTGACGGCGTCGCAAAAAGTCAGGAAGTCTCTGTCGAGTCGCGGGGTGACTGGGGAACCTTTTTCGCTGCTGCGAAAAAACTCAGCCGCCCGATCTCGTAGGATCGGACGGATGGCCAGACAGCAAACAGA
>JBFMBE010000088.1:0-14150 GCA_040755275.1 Thermodesulfobacteriota bacterium
TCCGCCCGATCCAACGATCTCCGGCTGCTTCAAACAGTTTCCGCTGCTTCGCAAAACACCACCCGCCCTCCTGCTGGAGGCCCGGCTTTGAAGGAAAATCGGTGGTTAGCGACTTTTTGCGGGGCCATCATCTATTAACAGCCTCAACCAACAGAGGAAATGGCATGGATACCCTGATACGGTTCTTGGATCAGATTTTGGATGATCTCGATACAATCGGCTTTTCGGATGCCGATGGATGGCAACGCATTCAGGATGGTATAGACGCCATTACGGACGAAATCCAGAAATCACACGAACACCTTAAGCCGTTGGGTCGTGCCATGGTTCGGCTGGCTGCTGCGGTCCGAGAGGAACGAGTGGCCAACGCTTTTGCCGCCGTTTCGGCAATGGTTACGGGGGTGCATGTACTGAGAAAATGCTTAGGTGGGGAACCGGTAGAAGCGGGTGAGTTGGATGGGGCACTTCAGAGCGTTCTTTCCGTTTGCGATGACTGTGGGTCTGACACCATCGGTACGGATTCTCGGAACCTGAATGTTGGGATGGATTCCCTGTCCTTCATCAACGATGCGGCCATGCGTTTGGTGCAGATCGAAACAGGAGATAAGAATGCCTTATCGAGCTGGATCGAACACGTCGAGTCTTTTTTTAAAGAACGCTGTTTTCGTGATTCCGTCGTTCAGAGACTGAAATCGAGTCTCTTGGAGGCTCATCGAATACTCGACGCGGATTCGACGGATTGGGATACCGTCATGGAGAGGATCGGTGGCTGGTTGGAAGAAGCCGCAGAAATTGAAGATACCGGAGTGGAAGTTCCGATGACCGCAGCAACTCCCACCGAAGAATCGATCCCAACTGATTTTTCTCCATCCGAGGACTCTGGTGGCGTGGACTATATGCCCAGAAATCCGGATCGGGACCTGATCGCTGAATTTGTCGTAGAAGGCAACGAATTGATCGCCCGGGCGGAAGAAGCCCTGCTGACACTCGAAGTCGATCCGGAAAATATGGATGCCGTGGCGACGGTTTTTCGGGCCTTTCATACGATCAAAGGAACATCGGCTTTTCTGGAGCTGAGTCTTTTAGCCGATATGGGACATCATGCGGAAACCCTGCTCAGCCGTGTTCGGGACAAGGAAATTCGCTACGCAGGCGGATATGCCGATCTTGCATTGCGTTCCCTCGACATGCTGAAAGCGATGATTCAGGATGTCCAGGCAGCGCTCGAAGGGGCTCCGTTACGGAAGCCTTCCGGATATGACGAATTGATGGCCGTTTTGGTCGATCCGGAGGGTGCGGGGGTTTCCGAAACCAACGACAGCGCGCCGTCTCCTCGTGTCGGGGATATTCTTGTCGCCCATGGAAAGGTGGAGCGAAAGACGGTTGAAGAAGTCGCCGGATCCGAACCGGGAGCTCCGATTGGACTGGCTCTCGTAAAGAAAAACATCGCAACGATCACCGATGCGGCGCAGGCCCTGCGCACCCAAGCCAAACTGACGGGGACCAAGCAGTTCGTCGAATCTTCGGTTCGGGTCAGCACCGAGCGGCTCGATCGGCTGATCGACATGGTGGGTGAGCTCGTCATCGCCCATTCGATGGTGGCTCAGGATGCGGTAGTCATGCATGCCGATCACTACGAGTTGCTCAAGAAGGTCAACCATACCAACAAGATTGTCCGCACCCTTCAAGACTTGTGTATGTCGATGCGGATGATTCCGCTCAAGGCTACTTTCCAGAAAATGGCGCGGCTGGTTCGGGATGTGGCTCGCAAGGTCGGCAAGAACGTCACCTTCGTGACCGAAGGAGAAGATACCGAAATCGATCGCAATCTGGTCGATGTCATCAATGATCCCCTGGTGCATATGGTTCGCAATGCCGTCGATCACGGGATCGAAAATCCCGAGATACGGTTAAAGCTCGGCAAACCCGAGCAGGGGACCGTCAAATTGTCTGCCTACCATGCAGCCGGAAATGTGGTGGTGGAAATCGCTGACGATGGAAAAGGTCTCGACAAGACGCTTATCTTGAAAAAAGCCATTGAAAAGGGAATGATCCCGGAAAACGCCGTACTGAGTGATCGAGAGATCTACAACCTGATCCTGGAACCGGGGTTTTCGACGGCAACCGTTGTGACGGACGTCTCCGGCCGGGGTGTTGGGATGGATGTCGTCAAGAAAAACATTGAATCTCTGCGCGGACAGGTGGAAATCACCTCCGAACCCGGAAAAGGGAGTGTTTTCCGCATGAAGCTGCCGTTGACCCTGGCCATCATCGACGGAATGGTGGTCCGGGCAGGCAACGAAACGTATGTCATTCCGACGGCGTCCATCGTTCGATCGATCAAACCCGATGCATCGGAGATTTCGTCCGTGCTCAAGCAGGCAAATGTCCTGAAGCTTCAGGACGAACTCATTCCCTTGTTCCGTTTGACGGATATCTATCACATTGCCTCATCCTCGAATCCGGAAGAAGAACTCATCGTGATTGTGGAAGACGAAAACACCAAAGTCGGGTTTGTGATCGACGAGTTGGTTGGCAGGCAGCAGGTCGTCATCAAAAGCCTCGGAGAGGCCATGCAGCAGATACCGGGCATATCGGGAGGTGCGATCATGCCCGATGGGCGGGTTGGCTTGATTTTGGATGTATCGGGGTTGATCAAGCTTGCCGTAAGCGATAAGGGAATCGGGGGATTCAAGGAATGGAACTCGGTTACACCGAATTAACCGAAGCCCAGTTTCAGCGGGTTTGCGACATCGTCTATCGTTTCAGCGGAATTCACCTGAAGGAAGGAAAGGAGTCCCTCGTTCGGGCGAGGCTCATGAAACGTCTGCGGGCATTGGGGATCGGCTCGTTCGAGGAATATCTCCGGTTGATCGAAGATCCTTCCGGTCAGAACGAACTTCGTCAAATGATTGACGTCATGACCACCAACAAGACGAGTTTTTTCCGTGAGGCCTCACATTTCCATTATTTGGTGGAACACATCCTGCCGACCATGCATCAGAGCCGACTGCGCTTTTGGAGTGCTGCCTGCTCTTCCGGGGAGGAGCCCTACACCTTGGCGATGGTCCTGAGCGAACACCTTTCCGATATAAGCTCTCGAGACGTCAAAATCCTGGCTACGGACCTTTCGAGACCCGTTCTCGCCAAAGCTGCAGAGGGTTGTTATACGGACAAACAAATCGAGGATATTCCGGCATCCTATTTGCATAAATATTTTCAGCTCAAACCGGCCAAAGATGGGCGGATGTATCAGATCCGCCCATCCATCCGATCGATAGTTCGTTTCGCCTGTCTGAATCTATTGGAGCCCTGGCCGATGAAGGGACCGTTCCAGGTGATTTTTTGCCGCAATGTCATGATTTACTTCGATCGGCAGACCCAGGAGCGTCTTGTCAATCGTTTTCATGAATTGATCGAACCTGGCGGCTACTTGTTTGTCGGTCATTCAGAAGGACTTTCGGGGGTGCGGCATCGGTTCCGGTATGTGCGTCCGGCTGTGTATCGAAAAGACGGCGCGGATGGTGTCAGCCGGACGATGGCTCGGCACGGATGATGAATCATCTGAAGGTGGTTGGTCTTGTATTCAGTCACTATCCACGAACTTTTCTTTATCTGTGATTGAACGCCGCCCGGCCCAACGATCTTTGGCGGCTTCAAACACGTTTTCACAGCAAGCTCAAATGGCAACCCCGACCCCATGCTCAGGCCAGGCAATCGATAAACTCGGGGTAGCGGAGACTATTTGCGGGGCCGTCCATATAATGGCCCCGCAAATAGTCCATCATATGGACGGCTTCGAAAAACGGCCGCAGGCAAGGAGTGCAAATCCCGTCTGTGAGGCGTACCGAAACGTACGCCGCAACGACGAGGGATGCAGCACGACACAGCATCCGGCCTTTTTTCGAAGCCGTCAAGGATGGTGAACTCACAAAGAGTGCATCGGATGAGGCGAGCAAAAAGGGGGAAATTCATTCAATTGTTATGAACCATATCGTTGCAGTAGGAGACATGAAAATCGGTGGTAACGGGGATACCCTGGTGACGCATGCCCTCGGTAGTTGCCTGGGATTGATGGTTTATGATCCGGTAGCTCGGGTCGGAGGTCTGCTTCACGCCATGCTGCCGCTTTCCAAGATCAATCCACAGAAGGCTTTGGAAAATCCATACATGTTCGTGGATACGGGAGTTCCGGAATTGTTTCGACAACTTTACGAAATCGGCGGACAGAAAAGTCGCATGGTCATTAAGGCCGCTGGCTGTGGTCAACCGCTGGGCAACAGTGAAATGTTCAAAATCGGGGAACGGAACTATACCGTGTTGAAAAAGCTGTTGTGGAAAAACAATCTCCTGCTGGAAGCCGAAGACGTCGGCGGCGTGATCAGCCGTACGGTGTATTTCGATCTGTCGAACGGTCAGGTAATGGTATCCGCTAGAGGAGAAAAACGAGAGCTGTGAAAACGCAACTGGTTGAAATGATCCGCAAGGATGTCGGCAATTTCCCGGGAATGCCCGGGGCTGCATCGAAATTGCTTGCTCTATTAAACAATCCCGAAACCCCCATCACTGAAATCGAGGCCATTCTTCGATACGAACCAGGGCTGACGGCAAACGTCCTTCGACTGGTCAATTCGGCGTATTTCGGTTTTTCGAAGAAGATCGGCTCTGTTAGACAGGCCATCCTGCTGATGGGCTGGAAACGATTGGCTCAGCTGGTCGTTGCTTCCTGTGTGAGTGCCATCATGGACAAACCTGTAGCCGGATATGACCTCGCACCTGGGGATTTGTGGCGTCATGCCGTCGCAGTGGCCGTGTCCGCGGAAGGACTGGCCAAGCTGTTGAAAATAGGAGGGGTCGAGGAGATCTTCACGGCCGGACTGTTGCACGATGTCGGTAAAATGGTTCTGGGTCGGTTTGTTGCAGAACATCGGGTGGATATGGAGGTCGAATCCTATCGAGATCGATCCTTCGAACAGATTGAAAAGGAAATCTTTGGGATGGATCATGCCGAAGTCGGTGCCCTGATCCTCGCCAACTGGGGTCTTCCGGAAGATCTGGTCTTTGCCGTTCAATACCACCATGAACCCGAAAAAACACCCAAGACCCTACCCAGCGTGGACATCGTTCATGTGGCCGATATCGTCACCTTGATGATCGGCATAGGCGTCGGTCGGGAGGGCCTCCAGTATGAAATCAGCAGGGAGGTTGCAGAGAGACTGAAACTGGAAGCCCATCACATCGAGCGGATCGCCAGTGAAACCCTCCAATGGGTACATTCGTTCACGGAATCGATGCAGGCGGAATAGCGGGTTGGTTCATGGCGGATGGATGTCAGGGAGAACCGAGAAGTTCCGATTCAAAACGATAGTGGAAGTCGGAAGTCAGGAGGCAGTCGGACGGTTGTGGGTTGCCGGTTTCATGGACGGAGGTCGCGCACTTCGTTATGGACTTTGGATGAGGATATTCCATGGGAATGAACATCTTGATTGTGGATGACAGTAGTGTCATGCGGCAAATGATCATCAAAGCTCTGAATATGAGCGGATTGCCGATTGGAGAACTTCATCAGGCCGGAAACGGCAGAGAAGGGCTGGAAGTGCTGGATCGCAACTGGGTCGATCTGGTGATTCTGGATATCAACATGCCGGTGATGAACGGCGAGGAAATGATGCTCGAAATGAAACAACATCCGGCTTATGGGGATATACCAGTTGTTGTGGTATCCACGGAAGGAAGTGCCACCCGGATCGAGCGGATGAAAGCCTTGGGAGCCCTCTTTGTCCACAAGCCTTTTACGCCCGAAATCATTCGGGATACGATTCAGTCGCTGTTGGTTACAGGAGATCAACCATGACAGCCAAGGCCCTCAATGCCACCCTCATGAAAGTCGCATCCGAGATGCTCGAGTCACTGGCCTTCATGTTTTCGACCCCGGAAGGAACAGATTTCGATCCGCCGGACATCGGTGAATTCCGGATTCTTTTCGTGGAGTTTCATGGGCCGTTTTCTGGAAAGCTCGTGTTGATGGCTGCGGAGGAAACCCTTCCGGAATTGACGGCCAGCATGCTGGGTGTTGAAGAATCCGAGATCATGTCCGAACATATGGAAGACGCCTTGAAAGAAACCCTCAACGTCGTCTGCGGGAACCTTCTTCCTCGAATTGCTGGAGAGCAGGCTGTATTCAACATATCCAGTCCTGTTGGCATGAGCCGTATCGAATTGGATGCTCTACTCCAGGTGCGCCAACCCATGGCAAAGGTCATGCTCGATCTGGATTCCGGCAGCTGGATGTTCTGGCTCTTTCAGAGTGCTGGTTGATGTGGGGTATCATGAGATGGAATCGCCAACAATCCAGCGAACCGCTTCACGATAAGGAAAAGGCTTCATGATCAAGGTTCTCATTGTAGACGATTCGGCCATCGTTCGGAAGATTTTGACCGAAGAGCTTTCCAAGTGCAGCGACATCGAAATCGTCGGCACAGCCGTCGATCCCTATGTGGCCCGGGAAAAGATTGCCAAGTTCCGACCCGATGTGCTCACACTCGATCTCGAAATGCCCCGAATGGACGGGCTTTCCTTTCTGGCGAAACTCATGAAGCATTACCCGATGCCTGTCGTGGTTCTGAGCTCCCTGACGCCCAAGAACAGCGAGCTGGCCATCAAGGCCCTGGATCTGGGTGCAGTCGATGTGCTCGCCAAACCGGGGACGGCATTTTCCACCCAGAATGTCGCCCAACAGCTGATCCGATCCATTCGAGCAGCAGCTTCAGCAACGATTCGACGGCAACCACCCGTCACAGATCGGACCGGTGAAACCAGCATTGCGTCGAACAAACTGCTTTCCCAGACCACCTACAAGATCATCGCCATCGGTGCGTCGACCGGTGGCACCAAGGCCATCGAGGAAGTGCTCATCCGGATGCCGGGGACATCGCCCGGAACCGTTATCGTTCAGCATATGCCTGAACACTTTACGTCTTCCTTCGCCAAACGGTTGAACGAAATCTGCCCGATGGAAGTCCGGGAGGCGAAAGACAACGATTATGTCACACCAGGGGTTGCCCTGATCGCACCCGGAAATCGCCACATGGTTTTGCAGCGCAGCGGCGGCAATTATCTGGTTCGGATCAAAAACGGTCCGATGGTGCATTATCAGCGTCCCAGCGTGGATGTGTTGTTCCAGTCCGTGGCTGCCGCTGCCGGAAAGAATGCTGTCGGTGTGTTGCTGACCGGCATGGGGGCGGACGGTGCAAAAGGCCTTCTGGAGATGAAACAGGCCGGTGCGGTGACGATTGCTCAGAGCGAAGCCACCTGCGTGGTGTTTGGAATGCCCAAGGAAGCCATCAAGCTGGGAGCCGCCGACCGCGTGGTGGATTTGGATAAAATTCCTGCGGCCATCGTCGAGGCGCTTCAGGTGGATAGCAAGACAGGGGCGAGCTGATTGGGAGTTAAAAAGGAGGGGATATGACCACGATCAATCAATCACTGTGGATCGGTCGGGATTCATTGGTGGCCCATCAGGGTGCGATTGCTGTCACGGGGCACAACATCTCCAATGTCAATACCCCGAACTACTCCAGACAGCGTGTTGTACTGGAAACCAAATCGCCCATCACCGCCTATCCCGAAGGCATGATCGGCTCCGGGGCCTATCTAAAGACCGTCCAGCGGGTGTATGACCGTTTTTTGAACAACCGTATGAATACCGCTCTTCAGGATCAATACCGATGGGAAGCCCATCAAGGGGTGGCCCAGCAGGTGGAAGCCGTTTACGCGGCAACGGAGGACACAGGCCTATCCAGCCGGATCGGAGCGTTCTTCAACGCCTGGCAGGATCTTGCAATGAACCCGTCCGGTTATGCCGAACGGCTTGGCGTCATCGCAAAAGCCCAGGATGTCGCCCTCGGAATCAAGCAATACCACAACAGCCTTTCGTCCCTCCAACGGGATGTGGATGCCAGGATCCGCGACGGCATCACCACCGTCAATTCCATCGCCCGGAATTTGAACAAGTTGAATGACCAGATCGTGCGGATGAAGCAAGTGGGGCAGAATCCGAACGATCTGGAGGACAAGCGGGACACCCTTCTTGCCGATCTTGCGGAATACATCGATTTTACGACGAATGAATCTCCGGAAGGTGTCGTGACGGTGACCCTGGCGGACGGCAAGGTGTTGGTCGGCAGACCGCCGGAAGGAAAGCTCGTTGCAGTCGACAGAGCCGACGGATTGGCCGATGTAGCCTGGAGCAGCGATCCGAACACATCGATCACCGATCAGATTGGCGCTGGAAAGATGAAGGGGTGGATCGACGGCAGAGACGAAACGATCCAGAACGGGCTGGATCGGCTGGATACGCTAGCCAAGGCACTGATAGAAAAGGTGAATGAGCTGCACCAGGCAGGAAAGGGGTTGGATGGCATCGGGGGGAGGGATTTTTTTGACGGAACCGGTGCATCCGACTTGTCGGTGAATCCAGATATTGAGAATGACCCGGGAAAGATAGCCGCTGCATCGGCTGAAGCAACGGACGAGACCCTTCAGGCCGACAACCGAAACGCCTTGGCAATGGCCGCCCTGGAGAATCAAACCATTTCGGAACTTGACGCCGCTACGTTCAGCCAATATGTCGCATTGTCGGCGTCTCAAGCGGGCCGGAGCGTGCAGGCCGCATCCCAGAACCTGTCCTACCAGCAGTCCGTGGTGGAGCAGTTGAAGAATTTCCGCGATTCAATATCCGGAGTATCCCTCGATGAAGAAATGGCCAATCTGATCCAGTTTCAACACGGTTATGCGGCTTCCGCTCGGTTGATCACTACGGTCAATCAAATGATGCAGGATTTGGTCAACATGGTTTGATGGCCTTGCAACCCGATATATTCGATGAAACAGCGATCGAGGCACTTTTCCCGATTCTCTTTCAGGACGTGCTGCCGATCGCCCTGGAGCGGCTCGAGGCGGATGATCCAGCGCCCAGGGCCGGCATTGAGCCCTTCTATGGCGCTGATTCAGAGCCGCTTCGGCCAGATGAAGCTGCAGCCGATGGTGTCAGCGAGATCGTCTGGCGGAAACTTGTTGCGATCGAGCGTAAACTCGATGTTCTGATGGAATGGATGCTGCACAGAAGTGGTTCGTCAATTTCCCTGGAGGACCTTCCTGTCGTTATCAATGAGCACGGTATCCGCATCCGGACACGAACCGATATTGCCCTGCTGCAACGATGGCGCATGCGTATTCGGATCCCCGTTTTGCCACCGGCCTATATCCTCGTATCCGGTATCGTACGATTCGTTCGAGAAGAGGAAAATGGACTGAGGGATGTCGCCATGGAATGGGTTGAAATGGATGATACCGTCTTGCGTCTGATTCGATTTTATGCGATGAATCGACAACGCGAAGTGATTCGGAAGCGAAAGACGGAAAGGGAATAGGCAGCGGAAAATCAGAAGGCTGAAGTCCGGAGAAAAGCGATCCATATCGATGGACGGGGCGTAGGGCCGTTTTTGTTGCTTGATCGAGGCGGCATCGGCGAATCCTCGGAACGCGTTGGACAAACGCAAGCAACCTGATCCAGGATAGGATGTCCTGACATGTTCGTCATCATCGGGATAGTCGTGGTTCTCGGCATGATCGTTGCAGGCTATCTGATGGAGCACGGCAATCTCAGCGTGCTGTTTCAGCCTGCGGAATTGGTGATCATTTTCGGTGCGGCGATCGGTTCCTTCGTCATTTCCAATCCGAAAAAGGTTCTGTCTGGAACGATTCGGGATGCCCTGAAGGTGTTTACGGCGCCGGATATCGGAAAGACCCATTATGTAGAGCTGCTGCTCTGTTTGAACGAGATTTTCATGAAGGTGAAGCGGGAAGGATTTCTCGCCATCGAGCAGGACGTGGACAATCCCCACCAGAGCCCGACCTTCACCAAATACAAGACAGTGAGCTCAGACCATCATATCATCGATTTCATCTGCGATAATTTTCGAACCATCATTTCGACAAACATGACGCCGAACGAGCTCGAAGAATTGATGGATGTCGATATCGAAGCCCAGCATCACGATCATATCGCTTCTGCCGAAGCCATCACGCGAGTTGCAGACGCCCTTCCGGGGTTGGGCATCGTGGCCGCGGTTCTGGGCGTCGTTCTGACGATGGGTAAGATCAGCGAGCCGCCCGAGGTTTTGGGTCACAGCATCGGAGCGGCTCTCGTGGGCACCTTCATCGGGATTCTCTCTTGTTACGGGATTCTCGGGCCGATTGGGACGAATCTCGAACACAAGGCCAAGGCCAAGGGAAGCATGCTGAACGTGATCAAGATCGCCATCGTGCAGACGGCACAAGGGGCAGCCCCTCAGGCCGCCATCGAATCCGCCCGAAGGGCCATTCCAGCGGATGACCGGCCGGACTTCAATGAATTTGCCGAGGAGCTGAAAAAATGGAAGGGCAGCCAATAATCGTCAAGAAGGTGAAGAAGGTTGTGCATGGGGGGCACCATGGCGGCAGCTGGAAGGTGGCCTATGCAGACTTCGTGACAGCCATGATGGCCTTCTTTCTTCTCATGTGGCTTGTGACCATGGTGTCCCCGGAAAAGCGTGCCGGGGTTTCGTATTATTTCAAGCACTTCAACATTTTTGAGAAGAGTGGGATTTCCTTCGTTCAAAGTCACCTGACTGGGAAGGTCAGTACGATGGACCAGCAGGCCTTCGGTAAGGTGGAAATCGAGGAGGAAGGAACGGAGATCGAGGTTCAGCGGCGGAAAGCCTATGAAGAAGCCCTGAAACAGGAAATCGAATCGCGGCTTGCCGACGTGAAGGATCAGATTCTCGTCAACCTGTTTGAAAACGGGGTCCGAGTGGAAATCGTCGAAAAATCCTCGAGTGCCATGTTTCCTCTGGGAAGTTCGGTCATGAATGAAAACGGGAAGCGGATTCTGAGTGTGTTGACGAAAGTCATTCGGGAAGGGGACCGAAAAATCGCGATCGAGGGGCACACGGATGCTTTGGCTTTTTCAACCGCTGCATACAGCAACTGGGAGCTGTCCACGGAGAGAGCCTCTGCAGCTCGAAGGGAAATGGAGCGAAATGGATTTCCGACAAACCGCCTGATGCGGGTGACCGGTTTTGCGGACACCCAACCTTTGATAGCTGAAAATCCAAGCGATCCAAGGAACCGAAGGATCAGTATCCTCATCTTTGATCAACCGAAGCAGGTGCAGGTGATTTCTCCTCCTGACATCAGCACCAGAAGACCCTGAGTGGGATGAGACGATGAAATCGGTTTCCGAACGAGGAGAAGGACGATGCGTATCACGGACAGCATGATCGGGAACGGAGTTCAACGGCATATTTCAAGAAACGCCGAGGGCGTTTACCGGCTCCAGGAAGCCATTTCCACCGGGAAACGGGTGAATCGGCCTTCGGATGACCCGGCTGCCATCGGTCGAATCGCTGAATATCGAAAAGCCCTGGCTTCCATCGAGCAGTACAGTCGAAACATCGGAAACGCCCAGACGGAGCTTAACCTGGCGGAATCGAATCTGACGGAAGTGACCGAACAAGTGACCCGGGTGAAGGAGATTTTACTCGCACAAGTCACCGATACGGCGACTGCGGATACCCGTCGGATTGCAGCGGAAGAAATCCGACAGATCCGGGATTCAATTCTGCAGTTGGCCAATGGGAAGATCGG
The DNA here is from genome assembly GCA_040755275.1 of Thermodesulfobacteriota bacterium. GTDB lineage: Bacteria > Desulfobacterota > Desulfobacteria > Desulfobacterales > Desulfatirhabdiaceae > Desulfatirhabdium. Next base: position 11,689 of record JBFMBE010000088.1, read on the forward strand.
GGATCGGTATCTGTTTGGAGGAACCCAGTCATCCAAGCCACCTTACGATCCCTCGAGCGATCCACCGGAATTTCAGGGAAACGACGGTGAATTTTCGACCATGATCGCCCCCGGTGTCACCATGACCACGAATGCGAACGGAAAAATGGCCTTCAGTCGGGATGTCGATACGGTGAAACTTTTGACGGATGTCATGACGGCCCTGCAGAGCGACGATATCGAGACGGTTCGGGGCTATCTCGGGAGCGTCGATCAGGCCATGAACCAGGCCATCGATGCCCGAGCCGATATCGGGGTGAAGCTCGGCCGTCTCGATACGACGGCCGGGTACTGGGACAGTGTTCAACTGAACATCACCCAGAGCCTGTCGAATGTGGAAGATGTAGATATGACCGAAGCCATCGCCCAGCTGAACAGCTGGCAAACGGCATACGAGGCTTCGCTAGCGGTTTCCGCGAAAGTGTTTCAACAAAGTCTGGTGGATTTTCTGCGATGAATCGGGTTGGGTGGTACATAGGCCTTGCATGGGTCGGGTTGCAGCTGATAGTCGGCTCCCATCAGGCATTTGCCATACGAGAAGCGGATATCCAGCGCTTGACGGCCGCTGGCATCGATGGAGCCGCCCTTGCAGCCATTGTGGAGGAAAAAGTCATCGAAACGGTGGCGTTTACCGTGGATGAACTCATCGCCCTCAAGAAGCAGGCAAGGCTTTCCAACGAAACGATCCGACTGCTCGTCAAAGAACGGTCGTTTCTGAAAAACCGAGAACCGGTCGTTTATGGGAAAGAAGTGCAACCCATCCGGCTTTCGACGGTAGACGATATCCTTGCTCTGAAGAAGGCCGGCATGAGTGATGACGTCATTCAGGCCATCATTCTGGTCTCTTCCGAGTCAACCCAGGCCCGGGATCGGGATCGGGCCTGGCGGATGCTCGAGCAGATGGGAATCGTCATCGACGGCAGATAGGGGGCGGGTACTTCCTCCATATATCGATAAACCATCCTATGAATCAGGAAACCAAAGAAGTTACAGCAGTCAATTATTTCCTGGAACCTGGATATGTGGTTCTGCCGACAGCGCCGACCATGATTTCAGTGGTTCTGGGATCCTGCGTCGGGGTGTGCATCTACGATCGAAAGCGTAAGGTCGGCGGAATGAGCCATTTTCAGTATCCGGCGACATCCAATCCTGCCGAAGCGACAACCCGCTATGGAAATGTGGCCCTGATCACCCTCATCCGGATGATGACGGAATCCGGAAGCAAGATCAAACACCTGGAGGCCCAGATTTTCGGTGGAGCTCATCGAAAGGGAATGGGTGTACGCAATATCGGAGAGGAAAACGTTCGAATGGCCAGACGGGTGCTGGCACGTTATCGCATTGCCATAACGAGCGAAGATGTCGGCGGGGAAAAGGGCCGAAAGATCGTGTTTGCCTCCCACACCAACGAAATCGCCGTCTACCGAGCGGAAAAGCTTCGGCAGGGAGACTGGTATCCCTATGAGGGGCGAAGATGAGCGAAACGATTGCCTGTGTCCGCTGTGTCCATTACGAAGTGTCGTGGGATCCCCGTTTTCCGCATGGATGCCGCCTGTTCGGTATCAAATCGGCCGAACCGCCCAGCCGAGTCGTTCAACGCAACTCAGGCGGCAAACCTTGCCAAGGATTTTCCTCAAAAACCCGGTAGGTTATTTGGGATCAGACGGATCAGTCGGATCGGAAGGATCCGACTGGGTCATCGAAGTCATCCTTCCTTTTCGAGAGTGACGATCTCCTGGGTGCTCAGCACCTTGTCGATGTCCAGCAGGATTTTCACTCCTCCGCCCATCTTGGCCATCCCCATGATATAGTCCGTATTGACCCGGACACCGAAAGTCGGGGTATTTTCGATATCCTCTTCCTTGATGTTCAACACTTCGGATACCGAATCCACGACGATGCCGATGATCAAAGAACCGCTCTGTCCCTTGATTTCAACGACGATGATGCAGGTTCGGTCCGTATATTCCATCGGTTGCATGCCGAATTTGAGACGCAGGTCCACGACTGGAATGACTTTCCCACGTAGATTGATCACGCCCTTGACAAACGGAGGTGTTCTCGGAACCGAGGTAATGGGCATCATCCCGATGATTTCCTTGATTTTGAGGATGCCGATTCCGTATTCCTCGTTTGCAAGGGTAAAGGTGAGATATTTTCCTTCCTTGCTGGTCATTTCACTGACGGCCTTGCTGAGCTGTTGGGCAGCAGTTGCCATGATGTTCTCCTTTCTACAAATGATTGGCTCAAAAAAGTCGGGTATTCTCGATTACCCGCAGCAGAGTGGGTCAATTGTGACGGCTTCGTAAAAAGGCCGGATGCTGTGTCGTGCTGCATCCCTCGTCATTGCGGCGTACGTTTCAGTACGCCTCATTCCTCGGGATTTGCACTCCTTGCCTGCGGCCTTTTTTCGAAGCCGTCCA
>JBFMBE010000089.1:0-13992 GCA_040755275.1 Thermodesulfobacteriota bacterium
AAGCCGGTTCAATTGGCCTATCTCCAGGCCCTTGGCCTTACCGAGGATATCTTTACATCCAGCCTACCGCCTCCCTTTCCGGAAAAACCCACTAGATGACGCCTCAAAAGGGTGTGGAATGTGGGATGGTATATGTCTTGGGTCTCATTTATGGGCGGGAATCGGTTATCGAATGTTGGCATTCCAGTTTGATGGGCTGTTCATTGGCGATATGCAGGTAGGAGGAAGATTTGATAAAGCGGGGATTCAATTTCCTGGTGGATTGTAAGCATTACACTTCAGATGTTCTGAATCGGCCGGAGGCGAATTTGCGGGATGATAAAAAAGGGTTAAACCGGATTGGCTTAACCCTTTGTTTTTTTGGTGGAGCTGAACGGGATCGAACCGTCGACCTCATGACTGCCAGTCATGCGCTCTCCCAGCTGAGCTACAGCCCCATATGTTTGAAGCGCCCATATGTTTGAAGCGATGGATTAATAAACAAATTCATTTCTGATGTCAACCGAAAAAGCGGGCTCTTTTGAGTTCATAGCCAAGGGAAAACAACAGCCCTGCAAGTAGGGCATTCGCTATGCCGGGAAGTCCCGCAGTACTTCATGGGCGCCCTTGTGCATTTCATACCAGAAATCGAACGCTGCCGAATGCTTGTCCTTATCGAAGCGATCGAGCCATCGAGTCAGTTCCGGGTCGTCGATGGAATCGATTTCTTTCTTGTCCTTCAAGAAGGTATGAACGATATCGATGTTTCGCTCCGATTCCCAGAATACAGATGCGTTTCGGCTGGTGATCCGGCTTGCCGTCAGTCGAACCGTTTCGAGAAACCGATCTTTCAGGCCGAAAATATGTTCGACAATCTCGGGCATCAGTTCTTCCGACCATCCGCGGTGGAACCGGCAAAGCCCCAGATTGTCGAGCATCAACTCCTGAATCATCCGTCGGGCGTTGCGGCGGCCCAGTTCTCTAGGTTCAATGAATTCCCTGCCGTAGACCATATAGTATTTCCCGGAAATGGCCATCGGAGCCAGAACGCCGGGCGTCCAGTACTGGTTCGGAACCATCCAGCCCTGACGAGCGAAGGCGTTGTGCACGAACAGATCCATCGCCCGCCTGCCCTGCATACGGGCTTGCGTACGGGCGAATTTCCGGGCACCATGCAGCAGCGGGATCTTTCCTTGCGGTCGAACCATTTCATCGAGTAAGGCCATGCCAAGCTCGGCGTTGTGCAATGAATCTTCGACGATATTGAAGTGGTTGATATCCCATCGGGGTTTTCGATTCACTCCGAACGCCCCCGGCTCGATCAGCCCTTCATCGATGCAGTCCATCAGCCAGGCAAGTACCCCGCCGATCGAAATAGCGTCAAAGCCGAGCGTATCGGCCCTGTGGTTGAGCCGTTCGGCTGCCCGTTGATCGAAGATGCCGCAAAGTGGGCCCATCGCCTGATAGGGCTCATAGTCTTTTTTATAGAAGCCGTTCAGCTTCTTGCATACTGCTGCACACGGCTCTCCGCAGGTTTTCTGCTGCTTGGTCTGGATGGTCTCTTCGTTGAACTGTTTCAGATAATGTTCGAGAATGAAGCGACGGTGGATTTCCCGTCGGTTGGCTTCGGGCCAGTAGATGCTTCGATAATTGAATGCCAACAGGTTGGTGTCCATCGATGCATAATTGACACCAAACGTGCCACCGGTATTGAATTTGGGATCGTAGCGGTATTTGGTGGTTGCATCTAGGTCTTTTGCGGCCATACGCTGATGGTATTTGTCTTCAAACCATTGATCGACCACGGTCCGCTCGGTGACATCCTCGTCGATGTGGGTGCCTCCGTAAATGATGCCGACAATGCCGTGCTCTTGAAGCAGCTTCGTGCCGAAACCGCCTCTGCCTGCCCAGGTATCGACCGGGGTCAAGACGCCTTTCCGAATCGGAGCGGAGGCAATGGCGCCAACATCCGTATATAATGCAGCCGGGCCTATGGCAAGCACTCTCGGATCGTTTTCATACCGTCCGGAAAACATGGATATCGCCGCTTCCATGACACCGTAGACGCCCTGTCGTCCGGTTTCCCAGAGTTTCTCAGGGGCGACTTCCACAAGCTCGACCTCAATTTCTTCTCCATGAATGCGGTTCAGATACAACATCGATGGACGCAGGGCTTTTCCGATGATGGAGATCATGTTGATGCCAAGATTGTCGAAAACAAGCGCTGCTCCGCCCATCGAAGAAACGAAGAAACCATGCCAGCAGGGTGATATGCCACAGAAGATCAGACGGTTCGATCCGGGAAAAACCGATCCGGCCAGAAGGCCGCCGCCGATCGTCAGGCTGTTGTGCTTGTAAGCCAAGTGAATCCCCATATCCACAGGACCAAAGAAATCGCCGACACGGTATCGCTTCAACCGATAGAAGCTGCTTGAAGCATCGATCATCAACACCTTCAGGTGTGACTGGTGTTTGGGATTCATGGTTCTCCTTTGCTGGATATCATTGCCAGTGGTTACGGAATTCTATGAAACAGCGGTTGCCGCCGAGCGGATCCTGTAGCCGGTCATGGAATGATGGCCCCGCAAAAAGTCGCCGCTACCCCGATTTTGTGGATTGCCATGCGACGATGACGAGACTTTCCGACTTTTTGCGGGACCATCATGGAATGATGGCTCCGCTGAATTGATGAAATTGGTCTTCATCTGTAAGCAAGTTTAGTGAGGTCTCTCTTTTCAGCGGCCTGAACAATTTGGACGATATCACGCTGGATCCGAATTTGGCAACCGTTTGCGGTTATACGTATGAGGAATTGATCCAGACCTCCGCCGATCGACTGGATGGAGTGGATCTGGAGCAGGTGAGGCTCAGGTATTACGGATACAATTTTCTGGGAGATCGGATTTACAATCCGTATCTGTCTTCTCGCCAACGGTAGGTAGATGGAAGGTCTCTTTCACCAAGATCGGCCCCCGGTCATCCAGGCTGGCTGACTCGTCCCGACCGGTGTCATGACGATTTGCCACACCTGGATGTCCCGTGCGCGGAAGGCACCGGCGCAGGAAAGCAGGTAATAGGTCCACATCCTCCTGAACCGATCGTCGTATCGCGATTGCAGCGTAGGCCAGTTTTGTTGAAAGTTGGCGTTCCAGGCCATGAGGGTTTTATCGTAGTGAGGCCCCAGATTGTGCCAGTCCTCGATGACGAAAAGCGTTTCACAGGCCTTGGCGATTTGTGCGATGCTGGGCAACATGCCGTTGGGAAAGATGTATCGGTCGATCCAGGGATCACAACTGGTTTGGGAAATGTTGCCTCCGATGGTATGCAGCAGAAAAACCCCGTCCGGTTTCAGGCAACGTCGAACCACCTGCATGAATGTTCGGTAGTTCTTGCAGCCGACATGTTCGAACATGCCGACGGAGACGATTTTGTCGAAACTGCCTTCGACGATCCGATAATCGCACTCCAGAAAGGTCACCGGAAGTCCTTTGCAGAATTCCCGGGCGTAGACGAGCTGTTCCTTGGAAATGTTCACCCCGGTAACCGAACAACCGGAGCGCTGCGCCATGTACTTGGCCAATCCACCCCAGCCGCATCCGATATCCAGCACCTTGTCTGAAGACCTCAGGTCCAGCTTGCTGCAGATCATCTCCATTTTGATCTGTTGTGCCGTATCCAGATTGTCGGTTCCTTGAAAATAGGCGCAACTGTATTGGCGGTAACCATCTAGAAACGAAAAGAAGAGATCGTTTCCAAGGTCGTAATGCCGCCTGGCGACAATGCGGGAGCGGGACCTGGATTGGAGGTTGAAGACAATGGCGGGCAGCAGGCGGATCAGAGACCGTAAATCGCGGGTGACTTTGGCTTCGATATCGCTTTTGAGAATGCGGCAGAAAAATTCGTCCAGCCGTTCGCAGTCCCACCATCCGTCCATGTAGGCTTCTCCAAGGCCCAGGTTTCGGTCCCGCAACATCCGGTCGTACACAAGAGGGTTGTAAATCCGTATATCCCAGGGGCTTTTGCCGTTGACACCCACACCCGCCTGGGCAAGCAGCTGTTGAATGACATTGGCCGACATGGCATTAAAATCCTTTTGTTATGCATCGGAGCGGATATCCGATGCGGTTGGTAGGTTCGCCCCAAAAAACGCACAGGGCAATATCGTCCAGCCTGTTTAGGCGAGGGGAGATCATGACGCCTTGTCCTCCAATATCCATCTTCTAACGGCGTGATGTCAATCGATTCTTCCTAAAACGCTGAACCGCAACCCAGTTACGATGACGGGATTGTGAGGCACAAAAACCAGTGCCGGTTGACAGGATTGAGAGTGTGAACATCTGGAATTAACCGGTTTCCGGCATTGTCGTTGCATTCACCAACGCTTCAATTTATGATGAAAACGATGACGTTGAAAAAAGTTGTATCCATCCCGATTCGAGAACACCTGGCTTTTTGCGACTCCATCACCCATGATGGAGTCGCAAAAAGTCGCTTTTCCCGTGCTTTTCGGGAATGCCAGTCATCCCGCGACTCGACAGAGACTTCCTGATTTTTTCGGGGCCATCATCCATAGCCTTTTTTAGGAATTCGTCATGCTGGAACGCATCCGGAACAGTCTCGGCTATCACCTGATCTTCGTGATGGGCATTACGTTGTTTGCCGGGTTTACGATCTGGGCCTATTTCAATATCCGCTACCAGAAAGAAAAGATGATGAACTACATTCTGGTTTGGACGGATCGGCTGGGGGAAACGATCAAGTTGGGCACGGAATATGCCATGATGCTCAACGCCCGGGACAACATCAACCAAAGCATTCAGAATATCGGTCGACTCGAAGCCATCGACAGCATTCGGATATTCAACAAGGAAGGTGAAATCAAGTTCAGCAAAAACCTGGCTGAAATCAACACCCGAACGAACATTCGAAACGAAGCCTGCCACGTCTGCCATAAATCGGATCCGCCGGCCGTCGACCTGCCGCTTACTCAGCGGGTTCGGGTGTTGCAGACAGCCGATGGCCATCGCGGAATCGGCATCATTTCTCCCATTCGCAATGCCCCGGGATGCTCGACGGGAGACTGTCATTTCCACTCCCCGGACAAGAACATTTTAGGTGCTCTAGATGTCGTCGTGTCCCTCAAGGAGACGGATCAGGACATCCTGTATTTCGAAGAAGGGGTGATTTTGCTTTCGGCGTTTCTGTTTTTATCAACGGCAGCCGTTATTTTCTGTTTCATCCTGCGTTTCGTCAACCGGCCCATCATGCAGCTCATCGAAGGAACCCGAAGGATTGCGAAAGGTGACTTTTCGACCCCCATCCACATTCCCTATCGAAACGAACTGGGACAGCTTGCAGAAGCCTTTGCCGCCATGGGAAAGCGTATCGAGGAGAAACAGCAGGAATTACGAAATCAGCGTATCCAGTATCAGACGCTTTTCGAACGGGTTCCGTGCATCATTACCGTGCAGGACCGAGAATTCCGTCTGCTTCAATACAACCGGGAATTCTCGAGGCGCTTCGATCCCCAGCCTGGAGATTTTTGTTACAAGGCATACAAGGACAGGAACGAAAAGTGTCCGGAATGCCCCGTGGAATGGACGTTTGCCGATGGGAAGGGGCATTACAGCGAGGAGACGGGCTACAATAAAGACGGAAGCCGGACCTATTGGGTGGTTCAGACGGCACCCATCAAGGATGCAGAAGGAAATATCGTGGCCGCAATGGAAATGTCGATCGATATTTCCAGGAGCAAGCAGCTGGAGGAGCAGCTTGCAGAGTCCGAACGCAAATACCATGACATCTTCAACAACATCCCGAATCCAGTCTTCGTGCTGGATATCAAGACCCTCGACATTCTCGATTGCAACACATCCGCAGAGACCATTTACGGGTATGATCGGGAGGAGCTTATCGGCAAGCGGTTTCTCGAGCTGTTTCCGGAAGGGGAGCGGGAAGACTATGCCTTCAAGATGTTGACTGCCTCGGTCGTGAACAAGGCCCGGCAAATTCATCGGAAAGGAAATGCGCTGTTTGTGAACATCCGGATATCGCCGTCCGAGTATGCCGGGCAGTCCGTGTTGCTTGTCACCACCACCGACGAGACCAAACGGATCGAGGCCGAGCAGCAGATCATCCAAGCCAGCAAAATGGCGACATTGGGGGAAATGGCTACGGGTGTCGCTCACGAACTGAACCAGCCGCTTTCGGTCATCAAGACGGCGAGCAGTTTTTTCATCCGTAAAATCGAAAAGAACGAGCCCATTCCGGATGCCATTCTTCAAACCCTGGCTAAGGAAATCGACAGCCATGTGGATCGTGCCGCCCGGATCATCAGCCACATGCGCCAGTTTGGTCGAAAAACCGAGGTTCGGCTCGAGAAGGTGAATTTGAACGATGTCGTCAAGAAATCCTTTGAAATGTTCAGTCAGCAGCTTCGAGCCAGAGGCATCGATGTGGAATGGCATCTGACCGAAATGACCCCATGGATCTGGGCCGATGCTGCAAGACTCGAGCAGGTTTTCATTAATCTGCTGATCAATGCCCGGGATGCTATCGAAGAGAGGATGGAAAAGACGGCCAATCCTTCGATTACTAAACGCATTCAGCTCAAGACTCAGGTGCTTTCAAGAACCGTGGCTGCTTCGGTTTCGGATACCGGATGCGGCATTCCGCCGGACATTCTCGATAAAATCTTCGAACCATTCTTCACAACCAAGCAAGTCGGAAAGGGGACAGGGCTGGGGCTTTCGATCAGCTACGGCATCGTTCGGGAATGCAACGGAGAAATCTCTGCAGTCAACAATGATGATGGCGGAGCCACGTTCATTGTCCAGTTTCCAAAAATCGACGAAAACGACAATGATGAAAAATGATGAGCTCGCAAAAAGTCGCTAACCACCGACTTTCCTTCAAAGCCGTGCCTCCAGCAGGAGGGCGGGTGATGTTTTGCGAAGCAGCGGAAACTGTTTGAAGCAGCCGGAGATCGTTGGATCGGGCGGACGCAATTCATTTGTATTGATTTGAAAAACATCATGTTGGAAACCACCAAACCTTTCTTTCCATTTTGGCCATCCGCCCGATCCTACGAGCTCGGGCTGCTGAGTTTTTCCGCTGCTGAGCAAAATTCACCCGCCTTCCTGCGGGTCAAATGAGAGGGTCAGACTTTTTGCGACGCCATCATCGTTCTGAACGTTTCTCCTGAAAGGGAGGCTTGATTGCATTTTTCAGGGAGCGAAGATCGCCATCACCAACCACTCATTTGGAATGAGGGAACATGATCCATCGCAATTTTCAGCTTCAGGTTATCGGTATCATTCATCATCCAGGTCAAGACCCGTGGATCGAGGTCGATCCACAGTATGCGGAAGGGCTGGAAGGGCTCTCCGCCTATTCCCACATTCAAGTGTTGTTTTGGTTTCACGAAAACGATACGCCGGAAAAACGGGCGATCTTGAAGGTGCATCCCTGCCGGAATCCAGCCAACCCCCTTACGGGCGTATTCGCTACTCATTCTCCGATGCGCCCCAATCTGATCGGATTGACCCTGTGCCGGATTCGGCGCATTGAAGGATGCACCATCCACATCGAGGACATCGATGCGCGGGACGGCTCTCCGTTGCTGGATATCAAAGGCTATTTTCCACATGACATTTCTCCACCGGTGAGGCATCCCAACTGGGTGAGAACGCGAACGGAAGAAACCAGCCGATGAGCCAGGATATCCTCGTTGTCGATGATGAAAGCGGTATTCGTACGGTTCTGTCTATCTCCCTGATGGATATGGGACATCGGGTGCGTCTGGCGGAAACTGCTGATGATGCCATCTTACAGGTCAAGCAGCAAAGGCCGTCGATTGTTCTGACCGATATCAAAATGCCCGGAATGGATGGTATCGAGTTGCTGAAGGCTATCAAGGCTCATGATCCGGACATAGAAGTCATCATGATGACAGGGCACGGCGATATGGAACTTGCCATTCAGAGCCTGAAACTCGAGGCGACTGACTTCATCACCAAGCCCATCGGAAACGATGCGCTCGAAATCGCTGTTCGTCGTGCCTCCGATCGAATTTCCATGCGGCGGCAGCTTCGTCAGTATACCGAGCGGCTGGAGCAACTGGTCGAGGAGAAGACCCGGCGCCTCATCGATGCCGAACGGTTGGCTGCCGTCGGAGAGGCGATATCTGGGCTTTCCCATACGATCAAGAACATTGCGGGCGGCTTGCGGGGGGGCATGTTCGTTCTCGAGCGGGGAATCGATCAGCAGGATCGGGAATGCCTCACCCAGGGATGGACCATGGTGAAAGGCAATGCCGAAAAGCTCTACAAACTCGCGATGGATCTGCTGCATTACGGAAAAGCCGCAGAGCTGCATATGCAGTGGTGCGATCCGAATGCGCCTGCCGAGCAGGCTCTTCAGGTGGTACAGGATCAGGCTGCGGCCGGCGGGGTACGGATACGGTTCGATCGCCAACCAACCGATCATCTCTTTTGGATGGATCCGGACGCCATGGCTACGGCATTATCCAACCTACTATACAACGCGATCGACGCTTGTATGGACGAGCGGCTCGAGCGGACCGGGGAGGTACGGCTTTCGGTTCGGGTGGATGACAATCGGGAGATCGTCTACCAAATCGAGGATACCGGTGTGGGCATGGATGCGGAGACGATGGAGCGGGTGTTTCGGTGGTTCTATACCACAAAAGGAAGCCGGGGAACGGGTATCGGGCTGATGACGGCCAAACGGACCATCGAAAAACACGGCGGAAAGCTTTACCTCGAATCCACCTTCGGACAGGGAACCCGAATCGATATCCGTCTGCCGAAGAAGGGATCGATTGAAGGCTGACGTGAACACAGAAAATGCGCCCCTTTTCCTATCCGGGGGGAAGCATTGCTGTATTTTTCTTGACATCCGGACTTTTTAATGTCTAAACGACACAGGGCGATTCAGCGTGAGGGAGCCATTCCATCAAGTGCCATCCTTGGACCATCCATTCAAAAAAGGAGAGCAAAACCATGATCAAACGTCTTGCAGCCTTTTTCACCCATTTGATGCGGAATTATCTTCCCGATGCCTATCTCTTTGCTATCCTACTGACATTTATTTCGGCTGTTCTTGCATTGGTTTTCACCGATACCGGGTTTGTCAAATTGGTCACAGCTTGGGGAGATGGGATATACGGCATTGTTGCCTTTGCTTTTCAAATGATTCTGATTTTGGTAACCGGACATTGCCTTGCATTGACTCCAGCCGTTAACCGAGTGTTGGTTGGCATCGCTTCGATGGGAAGCACCCCTGTACGCGGTGGAATGATCGTTGCCTTTGTGGCAGCCATTTGCTCTTTTTTGAATTGGGGGTTCGGCTTGATTGTCGGCGGGTTGCTTGCAATGGAAATTGTAAGAAGAAATCCGAAAACCGATTTTCCGATATTGATCGCCGCTGCTTATAGCGGATTCGTCATATGGCATCAGGGGTTGTCCGGATCGATTCCCCTGGTGATCGCTACTGCCAAACATGCACAGAATTTTGTCGAAAAAATATCCGGTACGGTGGTTCCAGTTTCTCAAAGCATTTTTACAACCTTCAACCTGCTGCCTGCCATCCTTCTGATCGTTACGCTACCTCTTTTGATTTACCTTGTTTACCCCAAAGATGAAGACGTCAAGACCATTCCTGAAGAGCGATTGAAGGACATCGGTAACGAAATGCTTCGGGTGGAACTACCACCCAATCCTACGCTTGCTCAGCGGATCGATCACAGTGTCGTTATCAATATGCTTTTTGGCCTGATGGGACTCATTTATTTGTACAATCATTTTTCAAACAAAGGCCTGGACCTCAACCTGAATATCGTTATTTTCATTTTTTTCATTGCCGGGGTTATCCTTCATGGGAAACCCATTCAATATGTACGGGCTGTCAACATTGCCATCAAAGGGGCAGGAGGCATCGCTCTCCAATTTCCTTTATATGGTGGAATTCAGGGGATCATGATTGGGACAGGCCTGGCGAAAGTGATTGCAAACGCATTTGTAGCCATTTCATCACCACAGACGTTCTATATGTTCCAATTTTGGGCGGCAGGGATCATCAATGTCTTCATTCCATCGGGTGGAGGACAGTGGGCTGCACAAGGTCCGATTACCATGGAGGCTGCCAAGATGATAGGTATCGATCCTGTTCGATCCGCTATGATGGTGGCCTGGGGAGATCAGTGGACCAACATGATCCAGCCTTTCTGGGCCCTACCATTGCTGGGGCTCGCTGGATTGTCGGCGCGTGATATCATGGGCTATACAACCATGACACTGTTGTGGAGCGGGGTTGTTTTTACCGCATTTTCCCTGTTAGTCGGATTTCAGGTTTTCTGACATCAAGGCATGCTGCCTTATCATCCAACATAATCAGGCAGTCATGATGGCCTCGCAAAAAGTCGGAAAGTCTCGTCATCGTCGCATGGCAGGGCATACGCCTTTTTCGCTGCAGCGGATAAACTCAGCCGCCCGAGCTCGTAAGGGCCGGTCATTGGATCAGTCATTCGATACAGGCCAGTAAGGTACAACAGTTAGATTTTCATACAATTCTTTGTTGTTGAACGCCGCCCGGCCCAACGATCTCCGGCGGCTTCAAACAAGTATCCGCTGCAGCATCAAAAGGCATATGCCCCGCCATGCTCAGGCCCGGCAATCGATAAAATCGGGGTAGATGCGACTTTTTGCGGGGCCATCAGTCATGAACGCCATCCTTGTGCATGGGAGGGGCCTTCGGTGCAGCAGGCTGTTCTGGATGGTTTTACGCGCTGGCGAAACCCTCCCATGCAGGGTCGGCCGGATGTGCGCCCCGTTTAATGAAAATCGCTGACACCATGGGCATGCGGTCTCCTATCTTCGGCGGCGGAACGGGCAGACTGAGAGGCTCTTTTATGGCCTTCCTTCCCCCGGCCATCCTTCCGTTCTGCCTTCCCTTTATTGAGCTGCTGGGATCGAGATGACGAATGTCGTTCCCTTGCCCTTTTCGGAGCGGACGTCGATGGTGCCTCGGTGTTGCTGAACGATTTTTCGGGCGATGAACAGACCGAGCCCTGTGCCGCGTTTCCCCTTGGAAGAATAGAAAAGCGAAAAGATGTGATCCAGGACTTCCGGATCCATGCCGATTCCGTCGTCCTCGACTTCGAAAACGATTTCCTTTCCCCGTCGCTGGGCCGAAAACCGGATGGTATGCTTCGGCTTGGCGCTATCCTCCAAACTGGCTTCCACCGCATTTTCCAAAATCGCTACAAGGGCTGTCCGAAGAGCGTTTCGATCGATCCATGCCGTTCCGACGGACGGATCGAATTCCCACCGGCTCTGAAGGGGATGGCCCGCCATTTTGGGCTCTATGAGTTGAACGACGTCGAAGAGCACATGCATGACATCCACCCATTCGGGTTCGATTTCCCGCTCCTTGGCATAGAAAAGAATATCGAGAACCGTGTTGCGGATGCGGTTGGAGACTTGCTCGACATCGGCGAGTCCTTCCCGGACGAGTTCCATGTCCTGGCGGCGCAGCCCGCTCGAGATGCGGTAGATCCCGCCGTCGAGGGCCGTGAGCATGCCCTTGACGCCGTGTGAAACCGTGCTGAGCATCAAGCCCAGTTTCGAGAGGTGATCCTGAAGGTTGCGGATTTCGGTGATGTTGGCCGCAAGTTCCATCACCTGATGGATTTCTCCTGCGGAATTGACGATGGCGGCTGTTCCGACCAGAAGAATCAATTGCTCGCCTTTGCGGGAGGTGACGACCATTTCAGTCTGATGCGGCTTGCCGTCCCGGAAGGTTTCCTGAACCGGACAGTTCGGGCACGGTTCCGATCGACCTTTGTATGCCGCAAAGCACCGTCGTTCGGCCGGGTCTCCAAAATCTGCATGAAACCGCCGGTTGGCAGCCACGATATCGAAGGAGCGATTCTGTACCGTAATGTAACAGGGAGCCTCTTCAAACAGCTGACGGTAACGCTGCTGGGTGGTATCCAACTCGTCCTGAAGACGCTTGACTTCTGAAATGTCGGCGGCAATCTCCAGAACCAGCTCGAGTGCGCCGTCCCGATTGCGGATGGGTGCCGTATGAACAATGACCGGAGTCGATCCCCCTTCGGCAAGGGTCATTTCACTTTTTTCGCGCTGACCGGCCCCGATTCGAAAAGTCAGTGCGACGGGACATTCGGATGGATCGGCGTGGGGGCCGACATAGACCGTCCAGGAATCGTCTCCGACCGATTTTCCGAGCCGTCTGTGGTACAGATCGTTTGCGGCCACGACCTTGAGGCGTTTGTCGTGAACGGAGACGAAACAGGGCATTTCGTTGAAATAGCGCAGGGGCTCACCGATGTCGGTGGCGATATCGCGCATGGCCTGGGCCAGTCCGGCCATCGCCTGATCGACGGCTGTCAACCGTTCCAGCTCCACGATTCGTTGGGACTTTTCCTGCACCAGCCGCTCCAGATTTCGGGTATATTCCTGAAGCTGTTTGCGCATGCGGATGCGTTCTTCGGCCCGTCCCAGAGCAATGTCGAGCACGGCATCGTGAATAGGTTTGGTGACGAAATCGGTGGCTTCCAGCTGGATGCTTCGGATGGCGAGATCGAGGTCTCCATGACCCGTGATCATGATGACCTCGGTATCGGGCGCGATGGCTTTGATCCGTTTGAGCAGCTCGATCCCGTCGATGCCGGGCATCTTGATGTCCGTCAGAACGATGGGCGGCTTTTCCACCTGAAAGTGATCAAGGGCTTCTTCCCCGTTGGCTGCCGTTACCACCGAATATCCCCTGTCAGCGAGGCTGATGCCTAAAACCGTGCGGATGCCTTCTTCGTCGTCGACGAGCAACAGGTTGCGTGTCATGGGCTGCCTCACGGGGGAATGGGGAGGGGTCATGCCGAATCGGAGTGGGGAGCGAGGACTTTGGCTACCGTATCGAGGAGGACGTCGGGCTCGACGGGCTTTTCGAGATAGGATGCCGGACCCCGGACGGAGGATGCGAGGCTCGCTCCCAACATCCGAAGGTAATGCCGAAATGTCTTTTCCGATACGGCAGAGATCATGATGACCGGAATCCGGTCGAGCTCCGGATCGCTCTTGAGCGTCATGTACATCTTGGCTCCGCCCTCGTCCGGCATCATGATATCGAGGAGGATGAGATCCGGCTTTTCCTCGCGGGCCATTCGAATTCCTTCGGCTCCGTCGCGGGTCACCATCGGCTGGTGTCCGGCGGATTTGAGAACGGTGCTGATGTAGATTCTCATGTCCATTTCGTCGTCGACAACGAGAATCCTGGCATTCTTCATGGTGCAGTTGTCCTGAATGAGGTTGCAGAAGTCAGAAGGGAAGTGGATGCATTCTGGTTTCAGGTCCGGAAGCTCCTTCCGTAGGAACCAAGCCATACAAGTGCCATCGGATAAACCACTCGGTCCTGCAACCCAACGGGCGGGAATCTCTGGGGCCACCTTCAGGAAAACAGGTGCCATCCGCATTTCTTTTGACTTCTGCTGAGCAAGGTTCCCCCGCCTTCCTGCGGGTCAATCCAAGGAGCCTGACTTTTTGAGAGCTCATCACTTCTGACGGCTTCGCAAAAAGGCCGGATGCTGTGTCGTGCTGCATCCCTCGTCGTTGCGGCGTACGTTTCAGTACGCCTCACTCCTCGGGATTTGCACTCCTTGCCTGCGGCCTTTTTTCGAAGCCGTCCATATGATGGACTTTTTGCGAGTCCATCACTTCTGATGAGGTCGCAAAAAGTCAGGAAGTCTCTGTCGAGTCGCGGGGTGACTGGGGAACCTTTTTCGATGCTGCGAAAAAACTCAGCCGCCCGATCTCGTAGGATCGGACGGATGGCCAAACAATGAATACAGGCTGGTGGAATCGCAATGGCTTGCTTTTCAATGTCAATTCGTTCATGCGCGTCCGTCCGATCCAACGATATCCGGCGGCTTCAAACACGTTTTCGCAGCAGTCTCAAAAGGCTTCCCCAGCCACC
>JBFMBE010000090.1:0-13951 GCA_040755275.1 Thermodesulfobacteriota bacterium
TGCGATTCCACGAGCCTGTATTCACGGTTTGGCCATCCGTCCGATCCTACGAGATCGGGCGGCTGAGTTTTTTCGCAGCAGCGAAAAAGGTTCCCCAGTCACCCCGCGACTCGACAGAGACTTCCTGGCTTTTTGCGAAGCCGTCAATCTTGTAACTTGTTGTCGATCCGGCTATAGTGTCCCATCGAGCTGCAATGGCCGAAAACACCGCTTGCCGAAACCGAAAGCCTTCATGAAGGTGAAATTCACTGCCAAATCCTGGATCGGTGTGCCCCCCTGGATCCTCATCGGGGCGGTGTTGATCCTGTTGCCCATTTTCTCGTACATGACCTTCGAGACGATTCACCGGCAGCGCGAAAGAAGCCTGCACCTGCTGCGCGAGAAGGGGGCTGCGCTGATCCGCTCTTTCGAAGCCGGAACCCGAACCGGGATGATGGGCCGGATGGGAGACTTCCAGCTGCAGCGATTGCTGATGGAAACGGCACTGCAGCCCGATATCGTCCATTTGATCGTTACAGATGCCGACGGAACGGTTCTGGCAAGCTCCGATCCGACGCAGATCGGAAAACCGTACGGAACCGATCTCGACTTGAAGTCCCTGCTGCAGGAAAAGACCCTTCAGTGGCGGATGATCCGAACACCCCAGGGGGAATCCATCTGCGAAGTCTATCGGCGGTTTACGCCGACGGAAACCGCCGAACGTTTCCATCGAAACCGGTTGCGGCCCGATCGCCCCCCGCCGATTTTCCCGTTTCCGGAGCCCGACATTCCGAAGGACCGGATCATTTTCATCGGTCTCGACACGACCCCTGTCGAAGAAGCCATGAAAATGGACATGCGCCATACGGTCATCATGGGGGTGGTTCTTCTGATGATCGGCATTACGGGCGTCCTTCTCTTGTTTCTGGTTCAGGGATACCGATCGGCCAAACAGTCCCTGTCACGGATCAAGGCCTTTTCCGATACACTGGTCGAGAACATGCCCCTCGGCGTCGTCGCATTGGATGCGAACCGCCGGCTGGTGATGCACAATCCGGCGGCCCGGGTGCTGTTTGGATGGGAACCGTTGGAAACGGCCGAACGCCGGCTGCCGCCGTCGCTTCTCGATCTGATCGGCGATCGGGAGATGCAGAGCGCACCGATCGTACGAACCCTCGAATGCCGCATGGCGGAGGGGGAACCCATCCCGATCGAAGTGGCGGCGGCCAGGCTCGTGGATGAAACCGGAGAACCCCTGGGATATGTGATGCTGGTCAAGGACCTTCGAGAAGTGGAATCCCTTCGAAGGGCCCTGGCCAGAAGCCGGCGGTTGGCCGCCATCGGAAGCCTTGCAGCGGGTGTGGCCCATGAAATCCGCAATCCCCTGAGTTCCATCAAAGGGTTTGCCACCTATTTTCAGCAACGCTACGCAGACAAACCCGAAGACAACGAGCTGGCCACCCTGATGGTTCAGGAGGTGGATCGGCTGAATCGGGTGGTCACCCAGCTGATCGAATTTTCCAGACCCATTGCACTTGTCCCGCAGCGCTGCCAACCGATGGACATCCTCAAGCGCGCGGTAAGCCTCGTCGAACGACAGGCTGCGGAACGAGGAATTCACATCGAGACGGCGTCCACCCAAGAGATGCCGCCGATCGGGGTCGATCCGGACCGCATGAACCAGGTCTTTCTGAACCTGCTGCTGAACGCCATGGAGGCCATGCCTTCCGGCGGAAGGATTTCGATGGAGGTTCATGCAGACGAGAAGAACCGTCAGGTCGTATTCACGATCCGGGACAGCGGAGAAGGTATTGCGCCGGATCAGCTCGGCCGGATTTTCGATCCGTATTTTACGACCAAGTCGACTGGAACCGGTCTGGGGCTGGCCATCGTCCATCAAATCGTGGAGGCGCATCACGGCTCGATTCGGGTGACGAGTGAACCGGGGGCGGGGACCACGGTCGTGGTGGCCGTTCCCTTCGAGACCAGCCCCGCATGGCCCGATCCGAGCGTATCGGAAGCAGCATGAAAGCGAAAACCATCGAACGACCCAAAACCATTCTGATTGTGGATGACGATCAGGCCCATCGCACGATGCTCAAGGCCCTGATCGCATCCTGGGGCTATGCCGTTTCCCTTGCGGCCGACGGCGGGGCCGCCGTTTCGGAGGTCCGGACAAAGCCCTACGATCTCGTGCTGATGGATATTCGGATGATCAAGATGAGCGGACTGGAAGCTCTCGAAGCCATCAAGAGCGTTCAGCCCACCCTTCCTGTCATCATCATGACGGCCTATGCATCCGTCGACACGGCCGTTACCGCACTGAAATCGGGTGCCTACGATTACCTGACCAAGCCGCTCGATTTCGAGAAACTGCGGATAACAATCGATCGAGCCATGGAACATGTCCAGCTGCGGGTGGAAAACCAGCAGCTGCGGGAGCGGTTGAACGAGCGGTTCGACAAACGGGCCATCGTGGGCAACAGCCCGGCGCTGAAGAAACTGCTCGACACCGTTTCCCTCGTAGCTCCTTCCGAGGCCACGGTCCTCATCAACGGCGAATCGGGTACCGGCAAAGAAATGATCGCAACCGCCATCCATTCCAACAGCTACCGGAGAAGCGGCCCCTTCATCAAGATCAATTGTGCGGCGATCACCGAAACCCTGCTCGAATCCGAGCTCTTCGGTCATGAAAAGGGGGCGTTCACGGGGGCCGACAGACGCAAGGACGGAAAGTTCGTCCAGGCATCCGGAGGAAGTCTGTTTCTCGACGAAGTGAGCGAGATGTCGCTCATGATGCAGGTCAAGCTGCTGCGGGTCCTGCAGGAACGGGAAGTCGTGCGGGTGGGAGGGGACCAGGTCGTTCCGATCGATGTCCGGCTCATTGCAGCCACCAACCGGCCGCTCGAACAGCTGGTCCAGACGGGGGCTTTTCGGGAAGACCTCTATTATCGCTTGAATGTGGTGTCTCTGACGCTGCCGCCGTTGCGGGAGCGGCAGGAGGACATTCCAATCCTGGCTCAGCATTTCCTGAACCGCTTTGCCGAACAGAACCGCAAGCCCATCAAGGGGTTTACCCAGCAGGCCATGGATCGGCTGCTCCGATATTCCTGGCCCGGCAATATCCGAGAGCTGATGAATGCCGTGGAGCGAGCGGTGGTACTGGCCCAGTCGGAAATCATCGACGAGGCCGATCTGGCCATTTTCCCGCTGACTTCTGCTGGGGATGGGAGCAAGGACCTTCGGCCGCCCGTGCTTCCGGAAAGCAATCGTCTGGCCGAGATGGAGAAGGACGCCATCGTGAAAACGCTTGCCGAAACCGGCGGCAACAAAAGCCGGGCGGCCAAGCTGCTGGGGATTACCCGAAAAACCCTGCAGAACAAATTGAAAGCCTTCGGGCTCATCGAAAAAGGATAACCCATGTCACACCCCGATGCCTTCATGTTCCGATGCCCAGCCTGTCGCACCCGAAACCGGATTCCAGCCGGCCGCATCGGCGCCGTGGGCCGATGCGGCAAGTGCGGCACCAGCCTTGACACGCGGTTGCTGAATGTCTCGACCCCGATCGTCGTCACCGATGCCACATTCACGGAGCAGGTGTTGAATGCCCCGCTGCCCGTTTTGCTGGATTGCTGGGCGCCCTGGTGCAGCGCTTGCAAGATCGTTACACCCGTGGTCCACGATATAGCGACCGAATACCGGGGCCGCATCCGGGTGGCCAAGGTGAATGTGGACGAAAATCCTCTCGTTTCCTCCAATTTTCATGTCATGAGCATTCCCACCCTGCTCGTTTTCGACGGCGGCGAGCTCAAGGATACGTTGGTCGGAGCACTTCCGAAGAAAGAGATCGTTCAGCGGCTGCAGCGGTTTTTGGGCTGATCGGATCGATCGGACGGACCCATCGGATCCGTTCGATCATTCGCAAAGAACCCCGGCCCGCTGCAGCGCATATACCACGAGGCGCTGCATCAGGTGCTCCCGAATGCCGCTGGGTTTGTCGAGCTCCATCCGCTCCAGGTAGGGACGGGCCGCTGGCGGAACCGAGAGACATTTGACGGCGGATCTCCAGTCGAACGAGCGGATTCCCCGGGCCTGTGTCTCTTCCTTGACGGTTTTCAGCGCTTTGGCCAAAACGTATTCTTCATCCGTCAGGTCCGACCCAAAGGGGAAGGCTGGAAACAGTCCCTGGTTCCGGAAAGGGGCGATGTCCCGTTCGAGCCTTTCGGGGAAATTGCTGCGGAAGCGTTCCGGGATGCGGTACCCGCTGGGGATTTTCCCGGCTTGTCTGGCCTGCTGCAGCAGGGATTCCTGAAATCTGGAATCGGCGATTTCGATGAGTGCCTGGGCCACTTCCTTGTCGGGTTTGCTGCGCAGATCGGCGATGCCGTATTCGGTCACGACGATGTCCCGCAGGTGCCTGGGGATGGTGGTGTGCCCGTAATTCCAGACGATGTTGGAACTCGCTTTCCCGCCGTTGTTGCGTGTGGCCCGGATCATGATGATGCCTCGGGCATCCGGGAGGGCATGCGCCTGGGAAACGAAGTTGTACTGCCCGCCCACCCCGCTGATCACCCGTCCGTCCTCCAGACCGTCCGAAACGATGGCCCCGCCCAAAGTCACCAGAATGCCCGTATTGACGAATCGGCTGTGCCGCCGTTGCAGGATCTTGATTTCTTCGTTTCCATACAGCTGGTTCATGTAGGTGACTGCCGTCATGTCGATCAGCCGCCGTCGTTCGGCAGGCATCCGTCGGAGTCGTTCATAGAAATCCCTCGGGCCGAGAAAAAAGCCGCCGTGAACCAGAACCCCATGTTCAAGGTGATCTCCCAGACAGGCGGAGGCGATTTCCTCCCGTTTCCGGGCGTCCATCAGATCGGCGGAAATCCGCCGACGGCCGTCCACGAGCATGTCGTCCTCCCAGCGCCATTGCGGCTGGAAGATGCCGAAGCGGGTCAGAAAGGCGACATCGTCTGCCGTGAGCCTGCCGGAGACGATGCGGGCGCCAACCAGTTTTTCGAGGATGTCACTGCAGATGGTTTCGTCGATTTCACCCTGATTCACCAGTCGTTGCAGACCGGGATGATCGTAGACCTTTCGCTTGATCACCCCCCGTTCGATCAGGTGCAGGTAGGAATCGACCAGCATTTCCGTACAGCCGTACAGGCCTGTTGAAAACGGATCCGTTCCGCCGATTCGTTCGATGGGTTCACCGAATTTGTCGAGAATCCCCGCTTCCGTCAAAAAGCGACGGTAGGCCTCGTTTTGTTCGTTGCGCAGGATCAGGCCATAGGCAATGGCGTCTCCCAGGGAGCCGATTCCGATTTGAAGGGTTCCGCCGTCCCGAATCAGGCCGCTGACATGAATGCCGATCATGTAGTCCTGTGTGTTGACGGGTTCTTTCGGTGGGGCGTAGAGCGGGAAGTCCCAGGATGGATGGTCGAGGACGGCGTCGAAAACGGCGCTATCCACGAGGGCGCCTCCGTACATGAAGGGCAGGTTCCGGTTGACCTGTCCGACCACGGCCGTCTTTCGCCCTTCCGATCGGGCCTGTTTCATGGCATCCTGCAGATCGAGGACAACCTCCGGGTTGCAGCTGTAGGAATAGCGGGTGACACCGTCGATCGTCTCTGCGCCGATGAGGCTTGCCGCTACGTTGAGTCCGTTTGCCATCAAGTCCCGGACGGCATGGGTGTAATTCGTGCTGATGTAGTTCTGCTGTGCCCTTCGGTTTCCCATGTAGGCACCGGGGCGAAAGAAAAATTCGGTGACATCGATGTTGTCGGGCAGGCGGTTGCTGCGCAGCGCCAGGGCGTAGTCCAGCTCAGGGTATCCGCCGAACACCCGCTCAAAGATGGGTTTCAGAAGTCGGCGTTCCAGATCCGTGGACCAGGTGGGAATTTCCGGCGTGATGGCTGTGACGATGTTCAGTCGGATGCCCTTGTCTTTCAACGCCTTTTGGAAAAAGGCGTTCGCCAGGTGGTTGGGTTTTCCCAGTCCGAGGGGGAGTCCAAGAACGATGTTCCTGCCGACTTTCGACAAAATGAAGTCGACACAAGCCTCTGGGTCGATAAACAGTTGGGGTTGTGATGGTGTCATCTTTTCGTTCCGAATGGTTGAGCATGAGTGATGGAGTCGCAAAAAGTCGCTAGAAATGGGAATTGGATCGAGAAAATGCCATACAGGCGATTCATGTAGGATGGCCCCGCAAAAAGTCAGGCACTCTCATTTGACCCGCAGGAAGGCGGGTGAATTTTGCTCAGCAGCGGAAAAACTCAGCAGCCCGAGCTCGTAAGATCGGGCGGATGGCCAAACTTGGGATATAGGATTGCTGAGTTGCAACATGATGTTTTTCAAACGAATATCGATAAAGCATCTCCGCCCGATCCAACGATCTCCGGCTGCTTCAAACAGTTTCCGCTGCTTCGCAAAACACCACCCGCCCTCCTGCTGGAGGCCCGGTTTTGAAGGAAAATAGGTGGTTAGCGACTTTTTGCGACGCCATCATGAGTGGACGGTCTTACAAACAGTGCCGAAAAGCCGGGTCGGAAGCGCCGACCCAAGGGAAGCGTTATTTAGCCTCAGAAGGCGGACAAAGCAAGAGGGAATTGTCTGGGGGGCAGGGCGGATGGAATCAGAGGCATGCATGCGACGGGTGAACATCCGAACCGTCTCATGGAGACAACGTTGTGGATGTTCTCCAGCGTTCAGGTCGGGATATGGGATAGGATGCCCAAGCGTTTCAATTTTCGGTACAGGGTGCTCTTGTGGATGCCGAGCCGTTTGGCAGCCTGGGTGGGGTTGTATCCAGTGGCTTCGAGCGCCTGTCGGATGGCCTGGCTTTCCAGAATGTCCCGAGTGGTTCGGATGTCGGTCGGCGGCTCGGTGCAGGAAACCCGTTGCCGAAACTCATCCGGGAGGTCTTCGGTGGTGATGATGTCTTTGCGGCACAGAATGAAGGCGTGTTCGATCACATTTTCGATCTCCCGGACATTACCGGGCCAATCTCGGGAGAGAAAGAGCGAAAGGACTTCCGGAGAAACGGAACGGATCGATTTTCCCTGAATGGAATTGAACCGCTGGATGAATTGGTCCACGAGCAGCGGGATGTCTTCCCTGCGGTTTCGCAGCGGCGGAATCTCGATGCGCATGACGTTCACCCGATAGTAGAGGTCTTCCCGGAACGTGCCGTTTCGTACGGCTTCGGACAGGTCCTTGTTGGTGGCCACCAGAATCCGAGCCGTCGTTTTTTCGGGTCGGGTCGAACCGAGGGGTTCGAAGGTGCGTTCTTGCAATACCCGGAGCAGCCTCACCTGAAGCGCCGGACTGATTTCAGCGATTTCATCGAGAAACAGCGTTCCGTTGTTCGCGAGGGCGAAACGCCCCGGTTTGTCCCGGGTGGCTCCGGTAAAGGCACCTGCCTTGTAACCGAAAAACTCGGATTCGAGCAGGGGATCCGGAAGCGCCCCGCAGTTGACGGCCACCAGGGGGCCGTCCCGGCGGGGACTCAGCTCATGAATGGTTCGGGCGATACGTTCCTTTCCCGTTCCCGTTTCACCGACGATCAGAACCGTGCTCAGGCTTTCGGCGATCGGAGGCAGGATTTCGAAGATGCGACGCATTGCAGGACTTCTGCTGACCAGATCGCCGACATGGTATTTTCCTTCCAGCTGTTTTCGAAGGGTTTCGACTTCGCTCAAATCCCGAAAGGTTTCCGCACCTCCGATGACGGTGCCGTTCGGATCCCGCAGTACGGCGGTCGAAATGCTGACCGGTATCCGGGAACCCCTGGCATCGATGATGTAACCGGTTTTCCCGATGACGGGTCGATGGGTCATCAGGGTTTCCCGCAGAGCGCATCCGGTTTCACACATGTTCGACCGGAACACTTCCGAACAAAAGCGGCCGATGGCCTCGTTGCGGGGGATACCGGTGATCGTTTCTGCAGCCCGGTTGAAGG
Organism: Thermodesulfobacteriota bacterium; assembly: GCA_040755275.1. Lineage (GTDB taxonomy): Bacteria > Desulfobacterota > Desulfobacteria > Desulfobacterales > Desulfatirhabdiaceae > Desulfatirhabdium. The sequence continues at coordinate 7,937 of JBFMBE010000090.1, forward strand.
AGGTGATCCGCCATTCGTGATCCACCGTGAACACGCCGTCGGATATGCTTTCGAGAATGGCTTCTGTCGGGCTGCAGGTTGTCCCCCCTGTTCGTTTTCCCATGCACGCTTTCCCCTGGATCGCTGTCTCAGGCGCCGATCTCCCGCAGGGTTTTCTGGACCACTTCCTGGAATTTGGCAAAGGCCCCTCTGGCCTTCACGACACCCGCTGCGTTTCTGTTGTTGATCGACCGGATGGCAGCCAACATCTTCAGGATGTTCTCCGAAACTGCGGAATGTTCCCGGTTGGCACGAGTGATGCGCCCGATCTGCTGACTGACGTTCTGGGCGGCCTGACTCATGTCCTTGACGGCACGGCTCTGCTCCGAGACGGCCTTGGCCGTCTGATCGGCTTGTTTGCGGATGAGCTCCGATGCCTGGCTGATCTGGCCGATACCGGCCGTCTGTTCGTTCATGGCCTTGGTCACGGATGCGATCAGTCTGCCCAGCCGTTCGGATTCGGTTGCGATCTGATCCGTGGCGGTGCTCTGCTCGGCGACGGCCTTGGCCGTGGCTGCCGCCCCCTTTCGGATGGATTCGACGGCGACAACCAGTTGGTTGATGCCTGTGGCCTGCTCGCCCGTGGCCTTTTTCACCTGGACGGCCTGGCTCATCGTGTTCTGGGCGGCCTTGATGATGTCCCGGGAGGCCCTTCCCTGCTCGCCCATGGCCTGGGTCACCTGGGTGCCGATCTTGCGCATCTGGCCGACGGCCTGGATCACCGCCTGTACGGCCTTGAGCTGTTCCCGGGTGGCTGCAGCCACTTCTCTGGCCTGGGTCGCCGTGGTGTTGACCGCGTTCAACACGTTCTGCCCGGCGTTCATCTGCTCATCCGTGGCTGTGGCGATCTGGGAGACGACCCGGGTCGTTTCGTCCACCCCTTGGAGGATTTTTCGGAGCCCCTTGGCACCTTCTTCCGAAAGCCGGCTGCTGTCTTCGATGATGCGCATGCCTTCCATGGACGACGAAACGGCCTCTTGGGCGATTTCCTGCAGGGCCTTGATGATGGCCGAGATATCGGCCGTGGCCTTGGCGCTCCGGTCCGCCAGGTTGCGGATCTCTTCGGCTACCACGGCGAAGCCGCGACCCGCTTCTCCGGCCCGAGCCGCTTCGATGGACGCGTTCAGCGACAACAGGTTCGTCCGTTCGGCGATCAGGTTGATGGTGTCGACGATGCTGCCGATTTCGTTGCTGCGCTTGCCCATCTCCTTGATGACCGATGCGGACTGGGACATGGATTCCTTGACCCGCCCCATGGCCTGGATGGATTTTTCGACCGTCTGGCCGCCGTCCTCGGCATCCCGGGCCATCCGACGGGTGATGTCATCGGCCTGCTTGGCCATGGAAGCCACCGATCGGATGCTCTTTTCGAGTTGGGTGGCCCCTGTGGAGGAAACGGCGGCCGCTTCGGAAATCTTTTCGGCGTTTGCAGCCACGTTTTGAATGGATCGGCCGGTTTCCTCGATGGATGTGGACACTTCCTCGATGGAGCCGCCGAGATTTTCCACCATGGCCGTCACTTCTTCGATGGAAGCGGCCATTTCGTTGATGGCTGAGGAGGTTTCTTCTGCAGCACTCGTCAGCGAGTCGGCGTTGTCTTCGACGCCCTTGACCGAACGGTTCAATTCTTCGGCTGTGGCAGCCACTTCGTTCACAGTCGACGCCAGGCTTTCGGAATCCGAACGAACACTTTTGATGGAAGCGGCGATTTCATGGATGGCTGCCGTCGTTTCGGTTGCGGATGTCGTCATTTCCTGAGCCGAGGACGAGACGTTCTGAATCGAGGCGTTGACCTGCTCGATGGAGGCCACCGTCTGCTGGATGCTGGATGCCAGGGTGGCTGCTCCGGCGGAGACCTGTTCGATGGAAGCGGCCATTTCGTTGATGGAGGAAACGAGCTCTTCGGTGCTGGAAGCGACGGACTCGGCCTGATCGGCCGTATCCTTGAGCGATACGACCATTTGGTTCGCACCGCTGACGGCTTCCTCGATGGACCGGTTCTGATGCTCGACGCCTTCCGAAACGTCCTGGACCGTTCGGTCGATGTCTTCGGTGAAGGTTTTCAACTGCTCGATCTGTTCGATCAACCCGGTGTTGTGTCTGCTGCTCGGTGTGACTTGCGACGGATGTTCCATTGGGCACGCTCCTTTATGTAATCGGGTCTTCAAGGGATATCAAGAAGGTTGTAACGGTCGGTTGCAGAGCAAGTCATCAGGGCCCTTTCTCCACGATTGTCTGACTGTCGAGCGGGTTGATGACTTCCTCGACGTTTAGAACGAGGATGACCCGATCGCCGATCTTGACGATTCCGTCGAGGTATTTCCCGCTCAAGTTCGATATGCCTTCCGGCGGGGGCTGGATGGCGTCTCTGGGGATGGCCACGAATTCCCGGGCCGTATCCACGATCAGCCCGACGGAGCGGCCTCCCGATTGCACCACGATGAGGCGGGCCTTGATGTCGTAATCGATGCGCGGAAAGCCGAAGCGCACCCGCAGGTTGATTGCCGGAAGCACCTGCCCGCGCAGAAAGACCACGCCGTCTACGCATTGCGGTGCGTTGGGCACCGGCGTGATCTGACCGATCATGTCCATCTGGCGTACATCGGTGCTCCGAATGGCATACGTGGTGCCGGCAAGTCCAAAGAGAATGAAATGTTCCGTCTGTTGCTGGCTGTTCATGATCTGCCTCCTGAAGCATGACGTTTTCGGGCGATCGACCCGTCCAGAATCAGCACCACCCGGCCGTCTCCCAATTCCGTTGCTCCGGAAATACCGGGCACATGCAGCAGCGGATCGGTGATCGCCCGAACGACGATTTCCTTTCTGCCGATGACCCGGTCCACCCCGATACCGACGGCAGATAGCCCTGAACCCATGACCAGGGCGAAGAAACTGCCGTTCGGCTTCATCGGAAGATGGAAGACTTCTCCAAGGCGGATGAGGGGCATGACGGTGTTGCGGTACGGAACGATCTCATTTTCCTCGATGGGAACGATGGTTTTCGGATGGATTTCGATGATTTCATTGACCAGGGCCTGGGGGACGGCGAACACTTGATCGGCTACCTGGACGATGAAGGCGTCGGCAATGGCCAGGGTCAGCGGCAACCGAATGGTGAAGGTGGTTCCAAGCCCCGGTGCGGTGCGGATACCCAGCTCACCGCCCAACTCCTCAATGGCGTCGCGAACCACCGTCATGCCCACACCCCGGCCGCTCACCCGATCTGCGGCATCCCGGGTGGAGAAACCCGGTGCACAGATGACCGAAAGGATGACGGCTTCATCCGTAGCCGTTTCATCGACGGGAATGCCCTTTTCCCGAGCTTTTCGAACAATGTGGTTGCGATCGATGCCCGCTCCGTCGTCCTCGATTTCGATCATCACCACATCGCCTGCCGCAGAGGCCTTCAGCACCATGCGTCCCTCTTCGGGCTTTCCAGCCGCAAGCCGGGCCTCGGGGGATTCCAGGCCGTGGGATACGGCGTTTCGGACCAGGTGCAGCAGCGGATCCATGATGCGCTCGACGACGAACTTGTCGATTTCGGTTGCCTGGCCGATGGTCTCCAGGTGAACCTTCTTCCCGCTTTCCCGGACCAGATCCCGTACCACAAAGCGCATGCGCTCGAAGACCTCTCCGATGGGCACCATCCGGATGCGCATGACACTCTCCCGGAGGGCGCGCAGCTGGCGTTCCATGCCGATATGGGTTTCCTGGAGGGAGCGAAGCAGGCTCTGGGGTACATGGGCTTCGATCCGGGAGATGTTGTCCTCGAGTCGGGCCCGGCTGATGACCAGCTCCCCCACCAACCGCATCAAGTCGTTCAGTCGGTCGAGATCCACCCGGACGATGTTGGAGGGCGCCAGACGGGTCGGTTGTGGGTTTGAAAGGGAATCCGCATCCGTCGCCACAGGTTCGGATGGGGGTGTCGGGGCCGGAGGGGCCTGTGATGGCGCCAACGGTTCGCGGGCTGGCTTTTCCTGGGTTTCTGGAGAACCGACATCGGCTGCAGCATTTATTGGCAGGGTTGTCGCCTGGTAGCGTTGACACTGAATTCCGTCGTCGATGAAGGGCTGCCAGTCGGGGGGGTCTCCGCTGACGGCCACCAGAAAGAGAAAGGCGATCCCGAAATGGGGATCGATCAGCGGTTCGGCATGGACAAGCTCCCCAACGGCCGACAGCCGCTCCCGGACACTGTTGACATGAACCCCTCTGGATGCGCGTTCTTGGGAAGGGGTCAACAGGATCTGCCAGATGGTCTTTCCCTGCCGGATGGCTTCCTCGACGGCGTGGAGCCGGGCTTCTTCCAGTTCCCCTTCGCCTTCTTTCGGAAGAATCGGGGCAGGAGCGACAGCCGGAGACCCCGAAGCCGGAGGTTCGGAAGGGGGCGCCGGTTGAGGCGTATCGAGTGAGGGTATGCCCTTTCTGGATGGAAGCGCTGGTGAGTGGACCAACCGATCGAGCCGCTGTAGGATGTCCTGGATATCCGGCATGGGCCTTTGCTGCTGCAGGCTGGCGATGACGGCCGCTAGTTGGTTGGTTCCCGAGATGATCGTATCGAGGGCATCGGCTGTCAGCACGATCGGAGCTTCCCGATGCTTTCGCAGATAGGCCTCGATCTGGTGGGCGATCTGTTCGGCTTCCTGGATGCCGACCATTCCGGACAGCCCCTTGAGGGTATGGAAGGCCCGAAAGAGCCTTTCCAACAATCCTTTTTCGATGCCGGCCCGGCCCACGTAGGATTCGAGGGTGGTCAGGTCCCTTTGGATGGTGGTCAGGTGCTCATCGGATTCGACGAAGTACTCGTCGAGAAAATTCTGTATGAGCGTGGTGTCGTCGTTTGGAGGCGTATTCATGGGGTCTCCTTCTGGTTCCGGAAGAATTCCATGACGCGGTTGCATAGATGGGCCGGTGAAAAGGGCTTGGTGAGATAGAGGGAGGCGCCGGCCTCCATGGCCTCGGTTTGGGAAACGGGATCGCCCTTCGTAGACAGGATGACCACCGGAAGGTTCTTGAAAACCGGGTGGGCACGCACGAAGCGAAGCACTTCCAAGCCGTGCATGTCGGGCATGTTCAGGTCGAGGGTCATCACGTCGATGGGATGCAGCGCCAGTTGCTCGAGAGCCTCCAGACCGTTGGAAGCCTCGTAGAACGTGGCGGGTTTCACCGGCTGAAGTGAGGCAATGACCATCCTACGCATGGTTTTGGAGTCATCCACGACCAGAATGTGTTTCATGCGGTTCTCCTTGGGTTCTGAGAGGCTTCGGGGCGGCCCGGGGTGCGGGTTGGAAACGAGGGAGCGGAGTACGGCCGGCAGCTTCGAGGTCAGCTCCGACTTGGGGATGAAGGCGTCGGCTCCGGCCGCTGTTGCTGCATCCCGGTATTCTGGCGTGTCATACAGGGTGAGGATGACAACGGTCGGTGTATTCGACAATCGTTTCAGGATCGATGCGGCTTCGAGACCGTTCATCTGGGGCATGGCGATGTCGGTGATGACGACATCGGGTTTGAGCCTCCGGGCCAGCTCGATGCCTTCCGGCGCACTTCCAGCTGCAGCCACCACCTCGAAGTCGGCATGTGCGGACAGAAATCGTTTGATGGATTCCAGGAAATCGGTGCTGTCGTCAATGAGAAGAATTTTCATGGGAAGCCCAGTATTGTGTCCATTGCGGATGACGGCTTCGCAAAAAGGCCGGATGCTGTGTCGTGCTGCATCCCTCGTCATTGCGGCGTACGTTTAAGTACGCCTCATTCCTCGGGATTTGCACTCCTTGCCTGCGGCCTTTTTTCGAAGCCGTCCTTATGGTGGACTTTTTGCGGGGCCATCACGGATGATGCCCCGCAAAAAGTCTGGAAGTCTCTGTCGAGTCGCGGGGTGACTGGGGAACCTTTTTCGATGCTGCGAAAAAACTCAGCCGCCCGATCTCGTAGGATCGGGCGGATAGCCAAACTTGAAATACAGAATTGCTGAGTTGCAAC
>JBFMBE010000091.1:0-13949 GCA_040755275.1 Thermodesulfobacteriota bacterium
TCACCGATCATCGGATCGGACTGACATTATACAAGCTAGAAAACATTCTTCAGGGGGATTTGGACGAGGTCATCGACGCTCTGATCGCCCATTACCAGACACAGATGCTGCAACAGAATGGCAACCCCACCACAGAGTTCCTCTTCGTCTGATTGGACCGTTCTGAAGATCCTGCAATGGACAACGCAGTATTTCGCATCCAACGGCATCGACAGCCCCCGCCTGACGGCAGAGCTCCTGCTGGCTCACGTCCTCGATACGACCCGACTTGATCTCTACCTGCGGCACGACCAGCCGCTTTCCGCTTCTGAGCGCGCCGCATTCAAGGCCCTGATCCAGAGAAGGCTCCGCAGGGAGCCCGTCGCCTATATTCTGGGCGAAAGAGGCTTCTGGAATCTCGATCTGGAAGTCAGCCCCGATGTGCTCGTTCCCCGGGCGGACACGGAAACTCTCGTCGAAACGGCTCTCGAGGTCATTCCCGAACAGGCCGACGGATCTGGTTGGACCATTCTGGATGCGGGAACGGGATCAGGGGCCATCGTGCTGAGCCTTGCTTGCGAGCGCGTGGGACATCGATACATCGCAACGGATCGATCGATGGCTGCCCTGCGCATGGCCAGGAAGAACGCGGAACGGGTCGGAATCGACGACGTTTTGTGGGTTTGTGCCGATTGGCTCGATGCCTTCGGTTACCGATCCCTGGATGCGATCGTTTCGAATCCGCCCTACATTCCGACGGCCGAGATCGAGCGGCTGGAGCCTGAAGTGAACCGATACGAACCGCGGATCGCCCTCGACGGCGGATCAGACGGACTGGATGCCCTTCGGAGAATCGTTGCCCAGTCGTCATGGATCCTGCGGCCTACCGGGTGGCTCTTCCTCGAAATTGGATATGACCAGGGGGCGGCCGTTCAGGGGCTGATCGAGGGTGTGGGCGGATTTGAAGACGTCCGGATACGGAAGGACCTGGGAGGGATGGATCGAGTGGTTGCAGCCAGACGGGTAGGGGACTGAGAACGAGAGAACGGAAAAGATGGATGGGCTCGCAAAAAGTCAGGCAGTATCCGCTGCAGCATCAAAAGGCGTATACCCCGCCATGCTCGGGCCCGACAATGAACCAAATCCGGAATGGATCGACTTTTTGCAAGCTTATCCAGATGGGAAAGAGGCGAAAGCGGCCATATTTTTATTGAGAAAGACGGCCGATATTGATATAAAAATTCGATTGCATTGACGACACACGCCTCCGGACCTGTTTCCCGGTGCCGGTCCGCTCGGAGCGGACGGGTCGGAAACAGGGTGGATGGATGCGGTGGAAACAACCAGAGGAAAGAGGAGATGTTGAACTGATGGCTTATTTGACCATGAAGGAGTTGCTTGAAGCCGGTGTCCATTTCGGACATCAAACCAAACGCTGGAACCCGAAAATGAAACCCTACATTTTCGGAGCCAGAAACGGAATCTACATTATCGATCTACAGAAAACCGTCCGCATGTTCCGTTCCGTTTATGACTTCGTTCGGGACACCGTTGCAGACGGTCAAAGTGTCCTTTTCGTCGGCACCAAAAAACAAGCTCGAGAAACCATTCAGGACGAAGCCCTTCGAGCCGGCATGTTTTTTGTCAACAACCGGTGGCTGGGTGGGATGCTCACCAATTTCGCCACCATCAAGAAAAGTATCGACCGGTTGAACCACCTCACTCAGATCGAGATGGACGGATCCATCAATCTCTATCCGAAAAAGGAACGCCTCCAACTGGCAAAGGAAAAGCTTCGGCTCGACGCGACATTGGGCGGCATCAAAGACATGGTGAGGCTTCCCGGCGCCCTGTTTGTGGTCGATTCCAAAAACGAGGCCATTGCTGTGCGGGAAGGTCGCCGGCTCAACATTCCGATCGTCGCCATTGCAGACACCAATTGCGATCCCGATGAAATCGATCACCTCATACCTGGAAACGACGATGCCATTCGATCCATCAAACTGATCACCTCCCGCATCGCAGACGCCTGCTTGGAAGGCAAACAGCGCTACGAGGAAAAGCGGCAGGCGATTACCGACAAGGACCAGGAAGCCGCCGCCGCTCTGGAAGACAGCGGGCTCAAGCCCGGCGAGCGCAAGGTGATCCAGGATGGGGAAGACGGCGCAATCGTTGAGGTGATCAAACGCAAGGCTACTTACCGCTATACGGAAGAAGAAGACGAGGAATAGTCTCATCCCGGGGTCATCTTCCGGCAGTCATTCTTCCGAACGTCGGAAGGCACAAATTGGCTGTCGGAAGTACGAATCCATACGGCTGAATCCCGTTTTTTCATTCCAATGACAACATGAATCGCAAGGGCTTGCCCAACAAGCCCTGTAGGTGGATACAGGAGAACACGATATGGCTGAGATCAGCGCCTCACAGGTGAAGGAGCTCCGGGAAAAAACCGGAGCCGGAATGATGGATTGCAAACAGGCCCTTCAGGAAAGCGGCGGAGACATGGCCAAGGCCGTCGACTATCTTCGCAAGAAGGGACTTGCCACTGCAGCCAAGCGGGCCGGCAGAGCCACCAGCGAAGGCATCATCCAGACCTACATTCATCACGACGGAAAACTGGGTGCCATGGTCGAAATCGACTGTGAAACCGATTTTGTCGCCAAAAGCCCAGACTTCATCGAATTTTCGAAGAACATCGCCATGCATGTGGCTGCCCGCAATCCCATCAGCGTCAGTGCGGACGGCATCCCGAAGGAAATCATTGATAAAGAGCTCGAAATCTATCGGGAGCAGGTCCGAGCCATGGGCAAACCTGAAAAGATGATCGACAAGATCGCCGAAGGCAAGCTCACCAAGTTCTACAAGGAAAGCTGCCTCCTCGAGCAGGAATTCGTCCAGGATCCGACCGTCACGATTCAGGATCTGCTCAACGGGCTTATCGCCAAAATCGGGGAAAACATCACCATCAAACGGTTCGTTCGCTTCAAGATAGGGGAATGATCCCTTGAGCAGACCCATTTACCATCGCGTGTTGTTGAAGCTGAGCGGTGAAGCCCTGATGGGCAATCAGGGCTTCGGCATCGATCCAGAAATGATCCGCTACGTCGCCGAGGAGATTCGATCCGTCGTGGACCTCGGGGTTCAGGTTGCCATTGTCGTCGGCGGCGGGAATATCTTTCGGGGGATTGCGGCCAGCTCCTTCGGTATGGATCGAACCTCGGCCGATCATATGGGCATGCTGGCCACAGTCATCAACAGCATCGCCCTGCAGGACGCCCTCGAGCGCAAGGGGGTTACCACCCGTGTGCAAACGGCCATTGCCATGCACCAGGTGGCCGAGCCCTTCATTGTGCGTCGGGCCATCCGGCACCTCGAAAAGGGGCGTGCCGTCATCTTCGCTGCCGGCACGGGAAACCCCTATTTCACCACGGACACGGCAGCCGCGCTTCGCGCCCAGGAAATCCATGCCGACATCCTGATGAAGGCCACCAAGGTCGACGGTATCTTCAGTGCAGATCCCAAGACCCATCCGGATGCCACCTTCATCCCGCAAATCGGCTACATGGAAGTTCTGGAAAAGCAATTGAAGGTCATGGACATGACGGCCATTTCCTTGGCCATGGACAACAAGCTGCCTCTGGCTGTCTTCAACCTTTCGAAGCCGGGCAATATCCGAAAAATCGTCTGCGGCGAGAAGGCCGGCACCCGAATCGGCTGATCCGATACCTCGATCCCGGTGAGCATCGGTTGGGCTTGCAACCAGTCAGAATGTCCCTCAATGGTCGTATGCCCCGCCATGCGGCTCAACAGAGATTGCCTGACTTTTTGCGACGCCATGCAATATAAACAGGAGATTCGTCTATGATCGATCTCGTTATCGAAGAAGCCAAGGAATCGATGGGGAAAAGTGTGGCTTCCCTGAAAACCGAATTCAAGCGGGTTCGGACGGGAAGGGCCTCGTTGTCGCTGTTGGACGGGATCCGGGTCGATTATTACGGCACCCCCACCCCCCTGAATCAGATTGCATCCCTGTCGGTTCCCGAAAGCCGACTGATCACCATCCAGCCCTGGGACGCTTCGGTCATCAAGGAAATTGAAAAGGCCATCCTCAAATCGGATTTGGGGCTGACACCGAGTAACGACGGCAAGATCGTCCGCATTTCCATCCCGCCCCTGACCGAAGATCGTCGCAAGAGCCTCGTCAAGGTCATCCACAAGATGAGCGAGGAGCACAAGGTGGCTGTTCGGAACATTCGAAGGGACGCCAACGAGCAATTGAAATCCCTGAAAAAAGACGGCGAAATTTCCGAAGACGACGCCTTCAAGGCTCAGGAGAAGATTCAGAAGATGACCGACGAATTCATCAAGGCCATCGACGGGGTCTATGCCGAAAAGGAAAAGGAAATCCTTGAGTTCTGATACCGATATCTCTCGATACGGTCTCGATCCGGAAAAACTTCCGAAGCATGTCGCCATCATCATGGATGGAAACGGCCGTTGGGCCAAACAGCGCTTGATGAACCGGGTGCGCGGGCACGAAAAGGGGGCGGACACTGTCCGGACGATCGTGACCGCAAGCCGGGAGATCGGGATCCAATTCCTCACCCTGTATGCCTTTTCCACGGAAAACTGGCGGAGAAGCGCCGCCGAGGTTTCCGCATTGATGATGTTGCTGAAGCGTTTTCTGGTGAGCGAGCGCGACCTGATGATGCGAAACGACATCCGCCTGAATACGATCGGAGAAATCGAGCGACTTCCGGAAGATGTTCGGGAAACCCTCGAGGAAACCCTTCGGATCACGGCGGAGAACCGTTCGATGGTGTTGACCCTCGCGCTCAGTTATGGCAGCCGAGCCGAAATCATCCGCATGGTCGCATCCATCGCCCGGGATGTCCGGGATGGCGTGATCGATGCCGCCTCGATCGACGAGGGGCTGATCGCCGATCGGCTCTACACCCGAGGCATGCCGGATCCGGATCTTCTGATCCGAACCAGCGGTGAAATGCGCATCAGCAATTTCCTGCTCTGGCAGATCGCCTACAGCGAGCTGGCCATCACCCCAACCCTCTGGCCCGATTTCGACCGGGAAGAATACATCTCCATTCTGCAGGACTATCAACGACGGGAACGCCGTTTCGGGATGGCCTGAACATGCGGACACGCTGGATCACGGGGCTTGTCGCCCTACCCATCCTCATTTACATCCTCTCCTGGGGCCAAGGCTGGATTCTGTCCTCTGTGGTAGCCGCCGTTGCTGTCCTTGCCCTCTCCGAACTTTTCCGTATGCTCTATGCCGCAACCCCCCGGATGACCCGATTGCTCTTCACCGGTTGGGGGTATGTCGTCGGCGTATGGATCGTCTTGTCTGCAGCCGCCGGGTCCGCACTCGGGGCCTGGGCGGGCGTGTTTCTGGATATGCTCGGGGTCGGTGCGATTGCTCTGAATCGATTTTCGGATGATTCGGACCTCCTCGATGCCATCACAAAGCACGTGTGCGCCATCGTCTACATTCCGCTGGCCCTCTCGACCGTTGTTTGGATACACACGGCCGATGACGGGGTCATCTGGATGTATTTCCTCCTGGCCGTGGTATTCGCCGGAGACATCGGCGCCCTCTACGTCGGAACCTACCGGGGCAAACACAAACTCTGCCCGACCATCAGCCCCAAGAAGACGATCGAAGGTGCCCTCGGCGGCATTGCTTCGAACCTCGTCGTGGGGCTGCCCATCGCCGCATTCGGTATACCCAAGCTGACCTTCCTGCAGGCCGTTGTCGTGGTTCTGTGCCTCGGTATCGCCTCCCAGATCGGCGATCTCTTCGAATCCGTCATCAAGCGCACGTATGGCATCAAAGATTCCGGGGCCATTCTTCCGGGCCACGGCGGGATGCTGGATCGGATCGACGCCCTGTTGTTTGCCGCCCCGGTTGGGTGGATCTTGAAATCGATGTGGGGATGACCCATCATGAAAAGGCTTACCATCTTGGGTTCGACCGGATCGATCGGTCGAAACACCCTCGCTATCGTGGCCCGGTTTCCGAATCGCTTTCGAGTGGTTGCGCTCGTTGCCGATACGAGCGTGGGACTTCTGGCGGAGCAGATCCAGGCGTTTCGGCCGAAGCTGGCGGTGGTTCGGGATGTGGATTACATGAGAAGGCTCCGGGGGTTGTTGCCCGACGGTCTCGATATCGAGATCGGTTTCGGGGAGGCGGGGAGATTGCGGGCGGCCACCCATGAGGATGCGGACACGGTGGTTGCCGCCATGGTGGGGGCTTCCGGGCTTCCGGCGGTTCTGGCGGCCATCGAGGCTGAAAAGACGATCGCTCTTGCCAACAAGGAAACCCTCGTCATGGCGGGGCGCGAAGTCATGGAAGGATCGAGGCGGCGAAACGTCCCCATCTTTCCGATCGACAGCGAGCACAGCGCCATTTTCCAGTGTCTTCAGGGAAACCGCAACCAGGATGTGGATCGGATTTTGCTCACCTGTTCGGGTGGGCCGTTCCGCAGGATACCGGCATCCGAATTTCACCGAATCACCCCGGAAGACGCCCTGCGGCATCCCAACTGGTCGATGGGAAAAAAGATCACCATCGACTCGGCTACGCTCATGAACAAGGGGCTCGAACTCATCGAGGCCCACCATCTGTTCGGTGTTCCCGTGAATCGAATCGAGGTCGTCGTCCATCCGGAAAGCATCGTCCATTCCATGGTGGCTTTCCGTGACGGCTCGGTGATGGCCCAGATGGGGGTTCCGGACATGAAGACCGCCATCGCCTGTAGCCTGAGCTGGCCGGAGCGGCTCGATATCGGTCAACCCCTTCCCGATTTCGCCGCTTTGGGCGCCCTACATTTCGAAGCCCCGGACGAGAACCGCTTTCCTTGCCTTCGCCTCGCCAAAGAGGCTGCATCCATCGGCGAAACCCTGCCGGCAGTCCTGAATGCCGCAAACGAGGTGGCCGTAGGCGCCTTTCTCGATCGGCGGATCGGATTCACAGACATCGCTGACCGCATCGAGCGGACGATGGCCGCCCATCGGGTTGTTTCGGGCCCATGTCTCGAGGATATCTTCGAGGCCGATCGGTGGGCGAGGGGCTATATGGAAGAGATTCTTTGAGGGAAGGGAAGAAGGAAAGCCTTAGATGACCAGCAACATCGTTTCATTCGCCATCGTTCTCGGGGTCTTGATCTTTTTCCACGAATTGGGCCATTTTCTGATGGCCCGGCTGTTCGGGGTGGGGGTTCAGATCTTTTCACTCGGGTTCGGGCCGAGGCTTTTGGGAAAGACCGTCGGCAGAACCGATTATCGGATTTCGGTCGTTCCGTTGGGCGGTTATGTCAAGATGGTCGGGGAGGAGCCGGATGCCGAAATCCCACCGGAGGACATCCCGTTTTCCTTCAGCCACAAGAAGCTGTTGCCCCGTTTCGTGATCGTGGCAGCTGGCCCCATCTTCAACCTCATTCTGGCGGTGCTGATCTTTTTCGGGGTGTTTCTGTATTCGGGGATTTTCTACCTCAAACCCCACATCGGTGCCGTCGATCCGGACGGCCCGGCGGCAAGGGCGGGCATCCGGGCGCAGGATACGGTGGTCGCCATCGATGGAGATGCCGTCGGTTCTTGGGAGGCGATGTCGGAGCGCATCCTGAATTCGAAAGGCCGTCCCCTGTCGATCACGATCGAGCGGGAAGGCGAAACCCGAACGGTCGAGGTCCAGCCGTCGCGAAGAACGGTCAAGAACCTCTTCGGTGAAGATTCCGAGAGGTATGCCATCGGGATCGTGGCTTCGGGGATGACGGCTTCCCGAAAGATCGGCATCGGTGAGGCCATGGTCGAAAGTGTCGGTCAGACCTACAAAATCGCCAAATTGACGGTGTTGAGTGTCGTCAAGCTGATCGACGGCACCCTTTCTCCGAAGACCTTGGGCGGCCCCATCCTGATCGCCGAAATGGCCGGCCAGCAGGCCAGGGAAGGCGCCGAGAATCTCATCTACTTCATTGCAGTCATCAGCATCAATTTGGCGATTCTGAATTTTCTGCCCATTCCGGTGCTCGATGGCGGCCATCTGCTCTTCTTTTTCATCGAGGCGGTCACCCGTAAACCGCTCTCCATCCGAACCCGTGAAGTCGCCAACCAGGTCGGCATCTTTCTGCTCGTGTTGTTGATGGCCTTCGTCTTTTACAACGATCTGACTCGGATTTTCTTTGAAACCAGCAGGTGACCCCATGGCCCATCGATTGGAAATTGCGCTCAAGCCGGAACTCTTCGATGCCGAAGGAGCCTCCATCCGGAAAAAGGCTCAGGAGTATTTCGGCATTTCATTGCGTTCGGTGCGCACGGTTCGGATCGTCACGATCGACGGCGATCTGACGGCTGAAGAGCTCGAGCGGGTGCGTACCGATGTCTTTACCAACCCGGTCACCCAGATTTCCGCCTACAGCCCGCTGGCACTGCCCTTCGACGGATGCATCTGGGTGGGTTTCCGGCCCGGGGTGCGGGACAATGCCGGGGCAACGGCCATCGAGGCCATGTCGGATGTGCTGGGTCGCGATCTTTCTGGAGGCACCGCCGTCTACACGTCAAAACGCTACTGCATCGAAAGCGATGGGGCGCTTTCCGAAGAACGGCTCGATCTCATTGCCCGGGAGCTTCTGGCAAACGCCATCATCCAGCAGTGGCGGATCTACCTGCCCGATCGATGGGATCCTGCCGAAGGGATCGGGATCATTCTGCCGCAGGTGCGACTCGATCATGAACCCACCGTTTCCGTCATCCGGGTGGACAGCGACGAAACCCTGGCCCGCCTCAGCCGCGATCGGAACCTTGCCCTGCATCCCGACGACATTCCGGTCATTCGGGCCTATTTCACGAATCCCGCCGTCTTGGCCGAACGGGCCCGTGTTGGTCTTGCCGAGCCGACGGATGTCGAGCTCGAATACATTTCCCAGGCCAGAAGCGATCATTGTAACCACAACACCTTCCGAGGGTTGTTTCGCTATGTGGACGGCGACACCGGCGAAACCCGTCTCATCGACAACCTGTTCAAGACCTGCATTCAAGAGCCCACCCTCGCTCTCAAGGCCCAAAAGCCATGGGTCGTTTCCGTTCTATGGGACAATGCAGGCATCGGTCGCTTCGATGACGAAAACGACTACGTCATTACCGGCGAAACGCACAATTCTCCTTCCAACATGGAGGCCTACGGTGGTGCGATCACGGGGATCGTCGGTGTCTACCGGGATCCGCTCGGCACGGGAAAAGGCTCACGCCTCATCATGGGGAGCTACGGTTTTTGTGTCGGTCCGAGGGACTACAGCGGCGATCTCAAACCCCACCTGCACCCCCGGCGGCTTTTGGACGGTGTCATCGAGGGGGTACGCGACGGCGGCAACAAGAGCGGCATTCCCACCCCCTTCGGCCAGGTCTTCTTTCATCCCGGTTATATGGGAAAATGTCTCGTGTTCGTGACCGCCCTGGGCATCATGCCGAACCGGGTACTCGGAAAGCCGACCGCCGAAAAGACCACATCCCCCGGAGACGTGATCGTGATGTGCGGAGGCCGGATCGGCAAGGACGGCATCCACGGGGTGACGGCCTCTTCGGAAGTGTTTTCCGAGAACACGCCTGCCGGTCATGTTCAGATCGGAGATCCCTACACCCAAAAGAAGATGCACGATTTTCTCCTCGAGGCCCGGGATCGGGGGCTCATCCAGTTTGTCACGGACAACGGGGGAGGCGGGCTTTCCTCCTCGATCGGCGAGTCAGCTCGGTTTTCGAACGGCTGCCACGTCGAGCTCGAAAAGGCCCCGCTCAAATATGCCGGGCTCGATCAGTGGGAAATCTGGGTCAGTGAATCCCAGGAGCGGATGACGGTGGCCGTTCGTCCCGAAGACCTCGATGCGTTTCTGGCCCTGTCGCGGCGGCATGCGGTCGAAAGCACCCCCATCGGACGTTACACAAATACGGGAAAGCTTCACATCACCTACAACGGCACCACCTGTGCCTATGTCGATCTGTCCTTCCTCGATTCCGGGTTTCCCCAGTGGCGCTTCGAGGCCGAATGGGTGAAGCCCGAACGACGGGGGCTGTTCGAGCCGGTGTTGGGGGAACCGAAGGATTATCGATCGCTTCTGTGTGATCTGCTTGCGGATCCGAATGTCTGCTCGAAGGAGTGGATCGCCCGGCAGTACGATCACGAAGTGCAGGGGACAAGCGCCGTCAAACCTCTCGTCGGCAGGTTCCGGGACGTACCCACCGATGCGGCCGTCATTCGGCCGGTGCTTTCTTCCGAGCGGGGGCTTGCCTTCTCCCAGGCACTACTGCCGCTCTACAGCCGCATCGATGCCGCAGCGATGGTGTCGTGTGCCATCGACGAGGCCGTGCGCAGACTCATCGCCGTGGGTGGCGATCCGGATCATGTCGGCGGCGTGGACAATTTCTGCTGGCCGAACATCCAGTACGATCCGGTACGCAATCCCGATGGACGTTTCAAGGCCGCTCAGCTCGTGCGGGCCTGCCTGGCCTTGAAGGACATGTGTCTGGCCTATGGGATACCGCTTCTTTCGGGCAAGGACAGCATGTATGTCGACGGTCATCTGCCGGGCCGCTACGGGGAGACACACAAGGTGTCGGCCCTCGAGACGATGCAGTTTTCGGCCGTTTCGATCGTCCGCAGCATGGATCGCTGCCAGACGATGGACCCGAAGGTCGCTGGAGATATCCTCTATGGAGTCGGCCGTACGGCAAACGAGCTCGGTGGTTCGATCTATTACAACCGCTTCGGGTATGCGGGCCTTCGGGTACCACAGGTTGTCCCTGCGGATGTTTTGCCGACCTACCGGGCCCTGTCCGAAGCTCTCGAACGGGGACTTGTCTCTGCGGTTCACGGCATCTATAGCGGGGGGTTGGGTGTTCATGCAGGGCTGATGGCCATTGCAGGGGATATCGGCATGGATGTCCACCTTGCCGATCTTCCGGTTCGGGATCGGCTTCGGGTCGATCAGGCCCTGTTTTCGGAAACGGCCGGTCGGTTTCTCGTGACGGTCGCTCCGGAGCGTACTGAAGACTTCGAGGCGGTGATGGACGGGCTGCCGGTGGCGCGGATCGGGCGGGTGACCGATTCCGATTCCCCGTTCCGGGTGTACGGACCTAACGGAAGGCTCATGATCGATGTTCCGGTGGCCGAACTTCGGACCGCCTGGAAACGACCCTTCGGAGGGCTGATATGAAACCACGGGCACTGGTGCTGACAGGTTACGGCTTGAACTGCGACATCGAGACGGCCTTTGCCTTCGAGAAGGCCGGGGCCGCGGCGGAGCGGGTGCATATCAACGCCTTGATCGACCGGGAGGTGAGCCTCGAATCCTTTCAGATCCTCGCCTTCGGTGGGGGATTCAGCTGGGGAGACGACCACGGGGCCGGCGTGGTTCAAGCCGTTCGCATGGGCACCCATCTGGGAGAGGCCATGCGTCGGTTCATCGATGACGGAAAGCTTGTCATCGGGATCTGTAATGGGTTTCAGACCCTCGTGAATCTCGGTCTTCTTCCTGGATTCGATGGGAACTACGGCAAACGTCAGGTGGCCCTCATCCACAATGACTGTGGAAATTTTCGGGATCAATGGGTGCGGATCGCCGTTTCGGCGGATTCCCCCTGTGTCTGGACGGCAGGCATCGAACGGATCGATCTTCCGGTGCGCCACGGAGAAGGCAAGTTCTATGCGGAACCGGATGGGATCGATGCCCTTCGGCGGAACAGACAGATCGTCTGCCGCTATGCCCTCGAAAACGGGGAGGCGGCAGAGGGGCGGTTTCCGGCAAATCCCAACGGTTCCATCGACGACATTGCGGGCATTTGTGATGCCACGGGCCGGGTGTTCGGCCTCATGCCTCATCCTGAGGCCTTCCATCATCCCACCCACCATCCGGATTGGACCCGCATTCGGGAAAGAAGGTCCCGAGGGCTCGATGTGGATGAAACGGTGGATGTGCTGGGGACGAGGATCTTCGAGAATGCAGTGCGCTATTTGGGATAGGGAAGAGGGACGGATCGCTCCGGTGGGATCTTCGATCTTCCATTCATGTCCCGAATGTGATAGGTTTGTGCCATTCAATGGATTGGGGTGCGGCCGTTTGCGGCCGTGAAAAGGGAATACGGTGAAAATCCGTAACGTTGGACCGGCGCTGTAAGCAGGGACCGACATCACCGGATGCCACTGTCGTGCCGTTCAGGCGATGGGAAGGCGTGATGAAGGGATGATCTGCAAGTCAGAAGACCTGCCCGAATCCGGAAATCGGACCGATTGTCCAAAGAGGCCGTATCGCGTATGCGATACGGCTTTTTTTGTCGGATGGATCTGCCGGCAAGGGAATGATCGGCCGGGAAACGACTGTCCATCGTTTCTGAAGATCATGTTGGCGGGGCGTATGCGATCGCCTTTCGCCGAAAACGCGACAGGAGCTTGGACATGAAGACACAGATCGAATGGGCGAGGGAAGGAGTGGTAACGGAACAAATGCTGCGGGTGGCCCGGCAAGAGGGTGTTGCGCCGGAAGATGTCCGGGAGAAAGTGGCCTTGGGACAGATCGTCATTTTGCATCATCCGAAGCGGCCGTTTCAGAAGATCGTCGGCATCGGAAGCGGTCTGACGACCAAGGTCAATGCGTCCCTGGGGACGTCATCGGATATCTGCGATCTGGATCTCGAAGTCCGAAAGGCCCGGGCTGCAGAGGAGGAAAAGGCCGACACCCTGATGGAGCTTTCCGCAGGCGGAAACCTCAACCGAATCCGCCGCACCGTCCTCGACGCCGTCACTCTTCCCGTG
Source organism: Thermodesulfobacteriota bacterium (assembly GCA_040755275.1). GTDB lineage: Bacteria > Desulfobacterota > Desulfobacteria > Desulfobacterales > Desulfatirhabdiaceae > Desulfatirhabdium. Next base: position 12,797 of record JBFMBE010000091.1, read on the forward strand.
GGCAACGTTCCTCTCTATCAGGCGTTTTACGACGCAGCCCACCAATACCGGAACCCGAATCGCCTCGATCCCGAATACCTCTTCGACCTGATCGAAAAACAACTGGACGACGGGATTTCCTTCATGGCTGTCCACTGCGGCATCAACCGGTTCAGCATCGAGCGACTGCGCAAACAGGGATATCGCTACGGCGGGCTGGTGTCCAAAGGCGGCACCTTCATGGTGAGCTGGATGGAATACAACAACCGGGAAAACCCCTTGTATGAACAGTTCGACCGGGTGCTTTCCATTATGAAAAAATACGATGCCGTGCTGTCTCTCGGAAACGGCATTCGTGCGGGAGCCATCCACGACAGCCACGATCGGGCGCAGATGGCCGAGATGGTTGTCAACTGCGAGCTGGCCGAGATCGGTCGCAAGGCCGGATGCCAGACGATGGTGGAGGGTCCGGGGCACGTACCCCTCGATGAAATCGAGGCCAATATCCTGCTGGAAAAGCGGATGAGCGGCAACGCGCCGTATTATGTCCTGGGTCCTCTTCCTGCGGACAGCGGCGCCGGATACGATCACATCACAGGCGCCATCGGTGCAGCCCTGTCCGCTCGGTATGGGGCGGACCTCATCTGCACGATTACGCCTGCGGAACATCTGGCCCTTCCAGACGAACAGGATATTCGGGAAGGGATTCGGGCGACCCGTCTTGGTACCTACATCGGCGATCTGGCCAAATATCCCCATCGACGGGAAAGAGAAAAACGCGTTTCTCTGGCTCGCCGCGACAGCCTGTGGGAAGAGCAGTTTTCCCGATTGATGTTTTCGGACAAAGCACGGGCCATTCGCAGCACACGGGCCCCGGAAGATGATCGCACCTGTACGATGTGCGGGGATTTCTGCGCAATGGAGCGGGGAAGGCACCTCTTTTCAGCGGACATTTCTCCGGAAAAGCGCTGGCCTGTGGCATGAACCGGCTTTTCGAAACGAGAAAGCGTTCAGAGGAAACGATCGCAGGAAGCAGGTTACATCCATTGATGATGGCCTCGCAAAAAGTCAGGAAGTCTCTGTCGAGTCGCGGGGTGACTGGGGAACCTTTTTCGATGCTGCGAAAAAACTCAGCCGCCCGATCTCGTAGGATCGGGCGGATAGCCAAACTTGG
>JBFMBE010000092.1:0-13829 GCA_040755275.1 Thermodesulfobacteriota bacterium
GCCCGATCCAACGATCTCCGGCTGCTTCAAACAGTTTCCGCTGCTTCGCAAAACACCACCCGCCCTCCTGCTGGAGGCCCGGCTTTGAAGGAAAAGCGGTGGTTAGCGACTTTTTGCGGGGCCATCAGAATTGGTTATGCAAGCAAATTCTTGCACCTGCAACGAATCGATTACAATTATTTATCCATCTGATATCATTCGCTATCCATAGCTAACTATCGGATATAGCCTGCCAAGCGCATGCATTTCATGCAAGTACGGGGTTTCCCATCGATTCGCAAGAAACGAGGAGCGAATCGCTTTTATCGATTATTTCCTAGCGGTTAGACGATTTCATCATCCTGGCCAATGCCTGGCATACAACCTGCATTAGCCCACAGCGGCATTTATGGACGCTCTTGACTGGAAAAGGAGGTGACGCCCAAGATCTCAAACCCCGTATTGTTCAACCGGTTCATTGTTTCACCACAAGCCTCCAGCACGCACCCCCTTCGTTTTCCCCTCCCATCGAAACGACGGGAGCGCGGGTGATGAGGCTTGTGCTTTGTCATCCCACTTTATTTCAGGAGAAAATACATGACACAAACGACTAAATCTTTCATCGTATTGGGCATTCTCGCAGCCCTGTTGTTGACCCCGCTCATCCTTCCTGATACGGCTTTTGCCGACAAGCTCACCGATGCCATTGCCAAGACCCCTGTCGGCACAGGCAAGGGGCAGATCGACCCGAAAGCCGCTCCCGGATACCTCGGCATCCCCGGCGGCCCGAACGTCAACATGATCGTCGCCTTCCTGTGGGCGGTGTGGGTGGGCTGGATCTTCTCCACCGTTGGCGCCTTCGGCGGGATCATGGCAGGTGTGGGTCATATCTCGGTCTTCGGACTGGGAACCTATGCAGCCACCTTCAAGGATACATCCCCCGTTCTCAACAAAGTCATCACCGACTCGATCCGGGTATCCAACCAGTTTCTGGTCGGCATGAGCGCCCTCATCTCTTCCATCAATTACTACAAGATGGGCCGCCTCGTCGTACCGCTCGGCATTGCACTGGCCATTGGTTCCATGGGCGGCAGCTATCTCGTTCCACTACTGACTGCCGGCAAGGTCTCCTTCAAGGCCTATCAGGGATATTTCGGACTCTTCGTTCTGCTGCTGGGTTGCTGGATGCTCTATGAAACCACACCCGCCGGAGCGGCCAAGAAAAAGGCCGCAAAAGCCGCAGCCGACGCCTTCGAAAAGGTCATGAAGGAAAAGAAGGCAGGCGCCAATGTCGATACCCGTGAACTTGGCGTGCGAATCGTCGAATTCACCGCAAGCCGCGTCCGATTCACCTTCTATGGCGTCGAATTTCACTTCAATCCCCTCTTTCCAGTCATCGGTGGTTTCGTGATCGCAGCAGTCGCCTCATTCATCGGTGTGGGCGGCGGATTCCTCCTCGTTCCTTTCCTCACCAGCGTATCCGGCCTCCCGATGTATCTTTCCGCAGGCACTTCCGCGTTCGCGGTTCTCATCGGCATGATCACCAGTATCTTCAGCTACATCCAGCAGGGAACCATCGTTCACTGGTCCCTCGTCGGACTCGAAATGGCCGGCATCGTGGCCGGTTCCATCCTCGGTCCTTACACCTCCAAGTACCTTCCGGACAAGGCCCTCAAGATCCTCTTCATCATCCTTGCTTTCGTAACCGGTATCGATTATTTCTTGAAAGGCTTCATGGGCATGAAACTGCTTCCGGGAGGTTGATTCCCCGGCATTCCCCCGGATCGTTTCAGCATTCACCCGTTTCCCCTTCCCGGCTTCGGGAAGGGGATGAAAGTTCCCGCAATGAGCATTCTTTCGACCGTCTATTTCTGGATCGATGCATTCTTGATGTTCTGGTATCGGATACCCGACAACCCGATGCTGGGGTTTATCGTCGGCACGGCTGCCCTGTGTGGTTTTGTCACGGTCATCGGCTGGTACACCGCAGATGCTGCGGCCTCCTTGATGAACCCCCATCTTCAACGGCTGAGAAAAGAGACCGTCTCCATGCACAACCTGTCCATGAAAGCCATTGCCGTCAAGGACAAGCAGAGCTATACCAGCTGCAACAAGATGGCCAACGAGGCTTTCGGAAGGTATTTCTTCGCACAGACCGGTCTCGGAGCGGCAGCGCTTCTTCCGGTACCTTTCGCCCTGGGATGGTTGCAGGAGCGGTTTCAGGACGTTCTGTTCCCGATTCCGATCACCCTGCCCAAAATCGGTTCAAGTGTCACCCCCATTTTCGTCTTCATTCTCTTGTATATCCTGACCCGTATTCTGACCGGTCCGATCCGCAAGCGGATCCTGCAGCGCACCATCAGCGCTTCGCCTTCTAACGACGGACACGAAGAACAGATGCTGGGTCTATCCGATTTCTTCGGCTCTCTGCCGAAACGAAACGGAACATAATATGGATGGCCTTGCATTCAGCATCCTTTTTCGATAACGATCGTCTTCCGGAGGAAGTATTTATGGAAAAAACCGTTTACTCGCTCTGTTTCATGTGTTCGATCCGCTGTCCCATCAAGGTATTGGTCAAGGATGGACAAGTGCGTTGGATCGAAGGCAATCCGCACGTTCCCGGCATGGAAGGCAGCCTCTGCCCGCGTGGATCTGCCGGAATTTCCCTGCTGTACGATCGAGAAAGACTTCAAACACCGCTGATCCGTGAGGGTGCACGCGGTGAAGGCAAATGGCGTAAGGTTTCCTGGGGCGAAGCACTGGATTATGTGGCAGACAAGCTCAAGGCAATCATTTCAGTGTACGGTCCCCAGAGCTTGGTGATGGGTGAACGGACGAACCTCTCCACCCACGTTTCAAAAACCTTTTTGAAAGCCCTCGGCTCACCGAACCATTTCACCCACGACGCCCTTTGCAAGGGATCTGTCAACACCGCCTGCCGCAGTCTGTTCGGATATACCGATGCCCAGGTCGGCATCGACCTGAAGAACACCCGACACATCGTTCTCTACGGCCGGAACATCTTCGAGGCCATTTCGGTGAAAGAAGTCAACAACCTGATGGATGCCATCGAAGCAGGAGCCAAAGTCACCTACATCGATCCCCGGGTGTCTGTCACCGCAACCAAGGCCGATCGCTACTGGATGATCCGGCCTGGAACAGATCTCGCTCTCAACTATGCCCTCATTCACGTCATTCTTCAGGAAAGGCTCTACGATGCGGCATATGTCGAGCGTTGGGTGCTGGGTCTTTCCGAACTGCAGGATTTCGTTCAACCCTATACCCCGCAATGGGCGGAAAAAGAAACCGGAATTCCGGCGGATGACATCGTCGATTTCGCCCGAAAGATCAGCCGTGACAAACCATCGGTCATTTTCCATTATGGATACCGGGGGGCACACCACCAGAACGAGATCCACCTGCGCCGCTCCATTCTCATTCTGAACGCCCTCATGGGGAGTGTCGAAGCCAAGGGCGGAATCTTCTTCAAGAAAGGCCCCGGTGCCCTCGGTAAACAACCGGCACGCAAGCTCACCGATCAGACCCTGCCGAAGGTTTCGGCCGTTCGGTTCGACAAGGTCGGAACCCCTGATTTTCCGCTTCCGGATCCGGCCCATGGCGTTCCCCAGGTGTTGACCGATGCCATTCTTACGGAATCTCCTTATCCCATCAAGGCCATGATCGCCAACCGGTTCGATCCAATCAAATCGATTCCCGACACCAACGGCTTGAAGAAGGCCCTCGAGAAACTCGATCTCATCGTCACCATCGACATCAACATGAGCGACATCGCATGGTATTCCGATGTCATCCTGCCGGAGTCCATCTATCTGGAGCGAACCGATTGCATCCAGCAGGCAAACGGCCTCAAGCCCCAGATGTTCCTTCGCAGACAAGCCGTACAGCCCCGCTACGACACCCGAGAGGTAGCCATTATCCTAAAACAGCTGGCAGATCGTATGGGTATCGGTCAATATTTCCCCTATGAAACGATGGACGATCTCGTGTCCTGGCAGCTGGAGCCGACCGGTTTCACCCTCCAGGATTTCGATGCAAAGGGATTTGTCGCCTACGGAAAGGAGCAGATTTTCTGGGATCGCAACAACGGCATTCAGTTCAAAACACCCTCGGGGAAGATCGAATTCGTCTCATCCCTTCTCGAAAACGCCGGGTTCCCCTCCTTCCCGCCCTATCCCCATGCACCCGAAGCATCGGAGAACCGATTCCGACTCACCGTTGGCCGTGTCGCTCTGCATACCCATGTGTCCACCCAGAACAACCCGCTTTTGAGTGAGCTTTTCCCGGAAAATGTCTTGTGGATCAACAGCGCTCGGGCCAAAGCCCTTGGCATTCAAAACAACGATCGGGTGGAGGTGAGCTCTGCAGTTGGTTCCGGGGTGATCCGGGCCTTCGTTACGGATTTCATCCACCCCGAGGCCGTGTTCATGGTTCATGGATTCGGCCACGAAGCCAAGACCGCCTCTCGATGCTTCAACAAAGGGGTTTCGGACAGTGTGCTGCAGGAAAATCTCACGGACTGGGTCGGTGGCAGCCCCGCCCTGCACGATACGTTCGTCACGGTCAAACGGGTGCAATAGCCGAGCAACGCACAACAGCGGGCCATCGGTATGGATGGCCGCATCCATCAAGAGCAACTGGAATCCCGATTGTTGAAGGAATCGATCATGAGCAAATATTATCTGTTTCAGGACAAGAAAAAATGCATCGGCTGTCATAGTTGTGAAATCGTCTGCAAAAGCAACAAATCCCTGCCGCCGGGTCCCAAGCTCTGCCAGGTCATCGCGGTGGGTCCGAAGATGATCAACGGTCTGCCCAAGGCGGCCTATGTCTTCATGCCCTGTTTTCATTGCGAAAACCCGTGGTGCGTGGCTGCTTGCCCGACCGGAGCCATGCAGAAGCGAGCAAAGGACGGAATCGTCTTCGTGGATCACAACCTCTGTGTGGGATGCAAGACCTGCATCACCGCCTGCCCCTGGGGTGCACCCCAGTGGAACCCCGAAATCGGTAAGGTGGTCAAGTGTGATTATTGCAAGGATCGGATCGATGCAGGGCTCAAGCCTGCCTGTGTCACGGTCTGCACGACCCATTGCCTGAGTTTCGGCGTCACCGAAGAAATCCCCGACATTCGCAGACAGCGACACGCTGAGGCCGTCGCCGGCCTGGATGCATGATCCGAGGCACACATGGCTGAAACCACTTGCCCCGTATACGAAGCCCGTATCCGACTCAAGGATGCCCTGGATGCCGGTGAATTCAAGACCCCAAAAAGTCATCGACTGGCGGAAGAGGTGCACGACCTGCTCTTCGACATCTCCTGGGGCAGGGCCGGATCGGAACATCTGCCTGCCATTGAACACCTGCTGGCGGATTGGGAGTCGATGGCCGATCCCCCATCTCACCAGATGACCCGCTTCATCCGGAACACGATCGAGTCCAACCGAGAAACCTTCCAAAGCCATATCGACACCCACAACTGCGCCACGGGGGCCTGCGTCAAACTGGCCCCTGCCCCCTGCCAGATGACCTGCCCTGCAGGTCTCGACATCCCTACCTATGTCACCCTGATCGGCATGGGACGGGATGCCGAAGCCATCGACGTCATCCGGCAGGATTGTCCCTTCCCGTGGGTATGCGGACTGGTGTGCACCCGCCCCTGTGAATTCATGTGCGTACGGGGACGGATGGATGAGCCGGTATCGATCAAGTTCCTGAAGGCGTTTGCGGCCGAGCGGGCCATGTCCACGCGGCTTTACCGAAATCCGGAAAAAGAGCCCGACAAGGAGCAAAAGGTCTGCATCGTCGGTGCCGGTCCTGCAGGATTGAGCTGTGCCTACTACCTGGCGCTCAAAGGATACGGCGTCACGGTGATCGAGTCCCTTCCCATGGCAGGCGGCATGATCATGGTGGGCATTCCCCGATATCGACTGCCCCGGGAGGTGATCGACCGGGAAGTGGCCATGCTGGAAGACTTGGGGGTCGAGTTTCGGTTCAATACGGCATTCGGGAAAGATGTCTCGCTCGAGGGGCTGAAGGCTGAAGGCTTCGAGGCCTTTTTCTTCGCCATCGGAGCCCATCGATCTTACAGGCTGAACATTCCAGGAGAAAACGACTACCCCCAGGTCATCGAGGCCATTTCATTCCTGAAGAATGTTGCGCTGGGTCAGAGGCACCGCCCCGGACGCAGGGTGGTTATCGTCGGCGGCGGTAACGTAGCCATCGACGCAGCACGGACGAGCCTTCGCCTCGGTGCGGAAGAAGTGGTCATGGCCTACCGCAGGACAAGGGCCGAAATGCCTGCCGATGTGGAAGAGGTCGAACAGGCCGAAGAAGAAGGTGTCGACATTTCCTTCCTGACGATCCCAGCCTCGGTGATCGGCCGGGACGGCAAGGTGACGGCCTTGAGGTGTATCCGGGCGGAGATGAAAGAGTCGGAAAAAGGCGGTCGCAAGGTACCCGTACCCATCGAAGGAAGCGACTTCGACATCGAAACCGATGCCGTCATTTCCGCCATCGGTCAACAGGTCGATCACGGTTGTCTCAACGAGCTGATCGGCCTCAAATGGTCCCGCAGAAATACGATCGAAACGAACACGATCAGCATGGAAACAGCGATTCCCGGCATTTTTGCGGCAGGAGACGCCGTGTCGGGACCGGCAACCGTCATCGAGGCCATTGGTGGCGGCAAACGGGCGGCACTTGCCATCGACCGCTACTTGAGCGGCATCCCCCAACCCAGAAGCCGGCCGGTTCCTGTACGCAGAGGGCGCATACCGTTTCTCGAAGTCCCCGCAACAACGAAAATGATCCTCAAGCGCTCCACCATGCCGTTGTTGAACATCGACCGTAGGCGTACCACCTTTCAGCAGGTGGAACTCGGATTCACCGAGAACATGGTGCGGGAGGAAGCCAGACGATGCCTGCGCTGTGATGTATGCATCCGGTGTGGGAAATGCGTCGACATTTGCCGAGACAAGATGGGTATCGATGCGCTGTCGATGGGATACATCGATTTCGACCGACCGACACCCACGGACTACCGGATCACGGCCGAACGATGTATCCTGTGCGGGGCCTGCGCCGCCAACTGCCCGACGGGTGCCATGCGCATCGAAGACCGCGGGGACGAACGCGTCCTGAGTCTGTGCGGCACCCTCCTGAACCGACAGAAGCTGCTGTTTTGTCGGGATTGCCACGCCGTTCTCGGAACGGTTCGCTACCGGGAGTTCATCCGAAAGAAAACGGTATCGACACCGGCTGTAGGCGACTCTCTGTTGTGTGAATCCTGCCAACGAAAACGACATGCCGGCATTCACGATGAGACGACGCCCGTGTAATGGGTTCGGTAGGAACAACGAGCTGCTTTTTCAATCATGGGAGTGGCGGAAACCCATCGTGATGAACATTTTCGTGGAAACGGACGGTATTGGGCGGTGTGACCGTTTTCATTGCGAAAAGCGGCGACACCGCCTCCATTCAGGGATCCTTCGAGAACCCAAAGCCAGGAAAGTCGAGGGGCCACCCCTTTCGACCAGGATCAGAACAGGAGGGCTATCGATATGTCGTTTCACAAGGGTCAAAAAGTCGAAGTTTTTCGACGGTCGCAGGATGAAGCGTGGGAGGCGTATATGGACGAGCTGATCGGCAGGCACGGCATCATCACAGATCCGGACACTTCCATCAACGATCCAGAATCGCTCATCGAGGTGAGCATCAACGGCAAGGGAACATTTCGACTGCCTCAGGACTGTCTGCGGCTTCTATAAAAGAAAAGAAAGCACAGCACCATGATTCATGTCACCATCAACGGCCAGGACATCGGGGTCGAAGACCAGACCCCCTTGATGAAACTTCTCCGGGAGGAAGGTATATCGATACCGTCCCTGTGCTATCATCCGGCCCTACCCCATCCAATAGCTTCCTGCAGGCTGTGCGCCGTTGAAATCCTCAGTGGAGAAGCCGGCATACCTGGAAAAGTCACCCTGGCCTGCGCCCTGAAGGCACATCCAGGCCTGGTGGTGGAAACCGATACGGAAGCTGTGCGTGAGGCCAGAACCAAAGCCATGAACATTCTGCTGTCCATGGCCCCTCAGTCGGAAACCCTTCTGCAGCTGGCGGAACGCTTTGGCCTGCAAACAACTCCACCGCCTGACGGGTGCATCCGCTGCAGGCTCTGTGTCCAGATCTGCAAGGAAATCGTCGGAGCGGCAGCCTTACGGATGATCCGTATCAACGACCGGATGCTGGTCGTTCCGGTTCCAGGCAACTGCATCGGATGCGGCACATGCGCCAACATTTGCCCGACCAAGGTGATCCGTGTCGAAGACAGGGACAATGTGCGGACCATCTCGATCCGCGACGAAATCATCGGCAGACACCCATTGCTCCGATGCGAAGGATGCGGTGCATCCTTCGCCACACCGCGGTTTCTCGATCACGTGCATATCCGCGCCACGGATCACCACCCCGATGTCAAGGAACCGCACCAGTACTGCCCCTCCTGTGCCAAACTGATCCGTAGGGCCATACGGGCACTTTAGGAGAGCACCCCGATCTGCTCCAGCAGCTTCCGATCGGGAGCCACGAAAAACGGCGGGTTGTGTAGGTCTTCCTTGTTGTATCGGAAGCGGCTGCCGTTCCGATCCACGACGATCCCACCGGCAGCCTCCACCACGGCTTGGCCAGCGGCTGTATCCCATTCCATGGTCGGTCCGAAGCGGGGATACAAATCCGCCTCTCCGGCGGCAACAGCACAGAATTTGAGTGAACTGCCCCGGCTGATGGCCTGGTGTTCGGGCATTGTTTTCAGAAAATCCCTCAGGGCGTCCGATATGTGTGATCGGCTGTGCACGACCCGGATGACACCGTCAGAAAGGGCCTTCGTCCCCTCCAGACGCAGATTTGTTTTGATCCCTCGAAATTCCCTCCTGCACCCGATGTTTCGATCCCCGATGTACAACAGATCCAGAACCGGGACATAGACGACACCGACCACCGGATAACCGTCTTCGATCAGGGCAATGTTGATGGTGAATTCCCCATTTCGGTTCAGAAATTCCTTCGTTCCGTCCAACGGATCGACCAGCCAGAACTGCCGCCACATGCGACGGGTTTCATACGGGATTTCCTCCCCTTCCTCCGACAGTACTGGAATATGGGGATAGCGCTCTTGAAGCCTTCGCGTCAGGATGGCGTGAGCGGTTCGGTCGGCCTGGGTCAAGGGCGAGTCATCGGCTTTGCGCTCCGAAACGACTTCATCCGTCTCCTGCTCATAAATACTGAGAACTGCCTTTCCGGCTTCCAGGGCGATCAGCCCGATGAAATCGGCGTTGATGTATTCTCCGTTCATGTGAATGGCCTTATCTATCCTTGTCCTTTGGTTCGTCGAAAAACTATTGCCTTGCGTACCCGGCTCTCTCCAAATAGAGCAACACCTCTTGAGCCGCTTCATCCGGCGTCATTTCCGTCGTATCGATGGTGACCTCCGGTTGCTGGGGCGGCTCGTAAGGATCGCTCACGCCTGTGAATTCCGGAATCAAACCGGCCCGTGCCTTGGCATATAGCCCCTTTCTGTCCCGCATCTCGCAAACTTCGATCGGGGTAGCCACATACACCTCGATGAAACCGCCATAGCGGGAAATGAGGTTTCTAATCTGGTTTCGCGTCGCAGCATACGGGGCGATCGGCGCGCAGATGGCAATCCCCCGATTCTTCGTGATTTCACTCGCTACGAAGCCGATCCGCCGGACGTTGATATCTCGATGTTCCCGGGAAAATCCGAGCTCGTTCGACAGGTTCTGCCGGACGATATCCCCGTCGAGAAGAGTCACCGGCCTTCTGCCCATTTCCTGAAACCGGGCGTATAGGATTTTGGCGATCGTCGACTTGCCGGCCCCGGACAAACCGGTGCAGAAAATGGTGAATCCTTGCTCGTGCCGAGGCGGATAGGCCCTGCGCAGGACGTTCAGGACATCGGCAAACGTGTACCAGGTCGGAACGGTCCGGCTGTTTCGAAGCCGATCCAGAAACATCTCCCCGTTGACGGACCGGATTGCCGCTCCGGAAGGCACCTCACTCGCCGACACATAGCGGTCTTCCTCGACGAGATAGACCATTTCCTCCATGTCGAGAATGGCGATACCGAGTTCTTCCTGGTGATCGAGGGCCATGCGTATGGCTGCATCCGGTCCATAGAAGTGCTTTCCGCCGGAAACCTGCGGACTGGCATGGTGTGGCCCGACGATGAAATGGGTACATCCGTAGTTTTTTCGGATGATGGCGTGCAGCAGCGCCTCCTTGGGGCCCGCCTCGCGCATGGCATAAGGCAGAAGGCTCAACTGCATCATGCTCGCGGGATATTGGCGCTGCAGCGCGAGATAGCAGTGAATCCGCGTATAGGTGTCGATATCAGCGGAAAGACCGCTCCAGACCACCGGATGAATGAGCAAATTGGCCTTGGATCGTTCCATGGCCAACAGCGTCATTGCATATTGGGCCCGATGAATGGGATGTCTCGTATGAAACCCGACGATTCTGCGCCAGCCCATTTTTCGAAACAGCGCCCGAAGCTCCCGGGGCGTATGGTGATGGCTCTTGAATGCGGAGTGGATCGGCAGCTGGATGCCCTCGATGCTGCCACCGACATAATGGGATCCGGTTTGATGCAACAGCCGGAATACGCCGGGATGATCGGGATCGTCGGTTCCATACAGCAGAAGAGCTTCCCGCTTCCTGTCGATTTCCCAGACATCATCGACATGAAGAACGGCCAACATGAAACCTTCCACATCCCGAAGCGCCACCGTAGTCCCAGGTTCAATCCCCTTCGTTCGTTGTGGATCGAAATCGAGGCAAACAGGAAGGGGCCAGAGGGTTCCATCCGATAGATACATGGTTTCCAGAACGGTTTCATAATCTTTCCTTCCCATGAATCCCTTCAGGGGGGAAAATCCGCCGTTCATCAGCAATTCAAGATCGGATACCGATCCTTTGGAAAGCGTCAGGCTGGGAAAGTCCCTGGATTTCCTGCGCAATTCGACTGCCCGTTGCTCATCGACAAGCCGGTCGATCAGCTCGCCGCCATGGGCTTCAATCGTCATGACATACCCTCTCTATAAATACCCACATTCGCGTGATGGATTTCACGGTTCATCACCAGCCGCGTGACATTGACACCCAGAGGATCCCTCCTGTAGGTCACCTGGTCGACACATTGGCCGATGATGTAGATTCCGTAACCACCTTCTTGGGTACCATCGAAGCGCGGTGGTGGAACACTTCCAGGATCGAAGGAAACCCCGTTGTCGAAAAATCGAATTTCGATGCAACTGGGTTTACACAGGGCATGAATCCGAATCTTTCGATCGGTTCTTCCATCATAGGCATGTCGCATGATGTTCGTGACCACTTCCGTCGCTGCAAGGATCAAATGGTCGATGCGAACCGCCTCGATCGGTTCGTCCTGGATCCGGCTGCAAAAGGTCTGAATGAACCGTCGCACATCCGGAACGCGACGAATGTCGCTATCAAGCTCCAGAAATTCTTCAAACTGAACGACATCCTGATCCGAATCGAGAAAAGCGATGGCAACAGCCGTAAAATCATCCTGAAAGAACCCCGAACCGGAAAACCGTACAATATCGTCCTGGACATGCCGTATCAGACCGTAACAGCCGAGCATCCGATGGGCCAGAACCGTTTCAACCAGTGCCTGTTCACCGAATTGCTCCCCATCGGGATTTCTAGCCTCCGTCAGCCCATCCGAATAGAAGAAAAACAAATCACCCGGTTCATACGATACCGTGATCTCGGTATAGGGGTCGATTTCCGGAAATCCGAGAGGCATGTTGACCCCTTCAAGCAGAGAGCAGGAATGGGTCTCGGCGTGGTAATGGATCGTACGCATGTGGCCACAGTCGACAAAAGAGAAGGTATGTCGCTTCAGATCGAAACGGCCGTAGCACAGGGTGACGAAGGTTTCGATCGCCTCGATCTGCCCGTACATGGCATTGGCGATATGGGTCACCACGGTCGTAGGATGGATGTTCTCCGCAGGCAACCGATGCAGATGGGCAAGATCGTGAATCACCCGAAGACAGTGGCTTTTGGTGGCAGCGCCCAGTAGGGCGGAGGCGATTCCCTTGCCCATGACGTCACCGACGACGACATGCAGGTAGTCATTTCCAAACCGAAAGAAGTCGTAGAAGTCACCGTCTACTTTCTGAGATGGAATGGTGAGCGTAGATATTTCGACTCCCGGAATGCGGGTCGGTGGGGTGCCCATCAGCAGGGTTTGCTGAATCCGAGAAGCGGTTTCGATCTCCCGTTCCCGGGCGGATTGAAGCTCAGCTTCCAGCCGTTTGACGGCCTTGGCGTTGCGGTCCGTCACGATGGCCTTTTCGACCAAAGCGATGAGCTGCCGAGCATGGAACGGTTTAATGATGTAATCGAACGCGCCGGATTTCACCGCTTCAACAGCGCTGGATACATCCTCACTCGCAGTCAGCATGATGGGAGAGATATCCGGCTCGATTTCCCGGATGCGTCGAAGTGCCTCGATTCCGTTCATCCGGGGCATTTCGAGATCGAGCAGTACGGCCGATACATCGGCGGAAAAAGACTCGACGGCCTGAAGGCCGTCGGCAGCTGCGATCACCCGGTATCCAGCTTTTTCGAATGTTTTTTGGAGGATGGCCCGAATCGTCAGGTCATCATCCGCAATCAGAATGGTTGCCGGATGCTCGCTCATCTCGCACCCCCACCGCGATTTCCACCGTCTACAAGCATCGCAGACTGGATCGTTGATCGGGACTTATCGAATCTCGATATGGGCTCTTCGATTCTTGGCCCATGCTGCTTCGTTGTGCCCTGGATCGATCGGCTTTTCTTCGCCGAAACTCACCGTGCTCATTCGGGATGCAGCCACCCCAAGCCCTTCGAGAAAGGTACGAACGCTCTCGGCCCTTCGTTCACCCAAAGCGATATTGTATTCGGACGTTCCCCGTTCGTCGGTATGCCCCTCGATCACGATAGAAATCTGAGGATTCGCCAATAGGAATTCCGCCTTGCGCTTCAACAACTCACGCGCTTCGGGAAGCAATGCCGAGCTGTCGTATTCAAAGTAGATATCTTCTGTGACGAGACTCGAGCGGGTTACTGAACCAAGGGTCGATGATCCAGCCCCCGAACCAGATCCACTGCCTGCGCCACCCTTGAGGGCCTGTTCGTCGAATCCACCGGTCTTTCCTGTTCCACCCGATCCCCCCCCCCCGTATGCCCCAGAGCCATAGGCGCCTGTCCGCCCGGAGCCCGCAGCGGGTTCCGAATAAATTTTTTTCTTGGAACAAGAGGGGAATACGACAAGGGGAACCAAGAGTGTCACTACAAGAAGAAAGCGGTACATTCGGTACATGAATCTTTTCCTTTCGATCCAGGCGGATAAAGAAACGATCGGTAAGCCAATGCCGTAACGGATCAACGGCTTCATCCTATGGCATTATCGAGAAGCATCCGGGAAAAGTCAAGATTGATGGCCCCGCAAAAAGTCAGGTCCTCTCATTTGACCCGCAGGAAGGCGGGTGAATTTTGCTCAGCAGCGGAAAAACTCAGCAGCCCGAGCTCGTAGGATCGGGCGGATGGCCAAAATGGAAAGAATGGTTTGGTGGTTTCCAACATGCTGTTTTTCAAACCAATATAAATGAAGTGCGTCCGCCCGATCCAACGATCTCCGGCTGCTTCAAACAGTTTCCGCTGCTTCGCAAAACATCACCCGCCCTCCTGCTGGAGGCACGGTTTTGAAGGAAAGTCGGTGGTTAGCGACTTTTTGCGAG
>JBFMBE010000093.1:0-13640 GCA_040755275.1 Thermodesulfobacteriota bacterium
TCCGATCCAACGATCTCCGGCTGCTTCAAACAGTTTCCGCTGCTTCGCAAAACATCACCCGCCCTCCTGCTGGAGGCCCGGCATTGAAGGAAAAGCCGTGGATGGCGACTTTTTGCGGGGCCATCACGGTTGATGGCGTCGCAAAAAGCGACTACCAACACGAACGGAGAGAGGCACCGCCATGATCCTCCTGGCTCAAATCCGGTCACTTGCCCTTCACGTGTGGCGCGACGCCCTGCGCGACCGGGGCGTTCAGGGACTGGTCGCAAGCGGCATCCTGATGTTTTTTGCCACCATTTTGCTCGGCAACATGGCCGTGGGTGGCAAAGAGCGCGTTCTGCAGAATGCCGGCATGTGGATTCTCGGCATCTGGGGCCTCATCACCGTCGCCTACATGGGGTTTAACCTCGTTCGTCAGGAATTTCAACGCCAGACGGCCTATCTGATTCTGTACCGCCCTGTCAGTCGATCCGTTTTCCTGATGGGAAAATTCGCCGGCGTCCTGCTCGTCCTGATGGTCGTCTATGCCATCCTGTGTCTGGTTTTCCTGATCCACTTGAAGTGGGCCGGTGTCCCCCTGAACGCATCCTACGTCCCAGCCCTCTTGTTCATTGCAGCCGAATGGGTTCTGATGGCAGCCTTGAGTCTGTTATTTGCCGTCATCACTTCACCCGTGCTGCATCTGTTCTTTCTGACCGGCATTGTCTTTCTGGGGCACTGGCTTCAGGATTTGCTGTTGTTCGCCCAGCGCGTCGAAAACCCGCTCATCCACTCGCTGCTGATCGGTGCCTACAAGGCCCTTCCCAATCTGGAGGCACTGAATTTCCGCCAAGCCGCCTTATACGCTGAACCGGTACCCGGCTACATGATCGGACTTGCGGCCATGAGCTGGGCCGCTTGGGTGGCCGGTCTGCTGCTGGCTGCCCATGTCGTGTTTCTCAGACGCAGATTGCTGTGAGGTTTTCGATCGAAAAGACGGCTTCCCCCCTATCCATCGGCATCGGTTTGATCGTGTTGATTGTGGCCGTCTACGGTCGGGTTTATCGACTCGATTTCGTCCACTACGACGACACGGAATATGTCTGGCGAAATGCAATCGTTCTGAAGGGGCTCAGCCTCGAAGGAATCCGATGGGCTTTGGTGACGGGCCATGCCAGCAACTGGCATCCGCTCACCTGGATCTCCCATATGGTGGATGTGAGCCTTTTCGGCGCTCATCCGTCGGGGCATCATCTGATGAACGTTCTCTTCCACGCCCTGAACAGTGTGCTGTTGTTCCTGTTCTGGACGCGGGTCACGGGAAACCGATGGTCTGCCGCAGCCCTGGCCGGCCTCTTCGCCCTCCATCCCCTGCATGTGGAATCTGTCGCGTGGATTTCCGAGCGAAAGGATGTACTCAGCACCTGGTTTCTGCTCCTGACACTGTTTTCATGGAATCGATTCGTTCGACACCAGAGCCTTCGCAATTACCTGATCTCCTTGGTGTGCTTCAGTCTCGGGCTGATGGCGAAACCCATGGTGGTGACCCTGCCCTGCCTGCTGCTGCTTTTGGATTTCTGGCCGTACGAAAGACACCGACATCCGAATGCCGTCACCCTGGTCGATAGCGCCCAACCCAATGGATTGCTTCGGCGTTTCTTCTGGCTTTTCGTCGAGAAGGTCCCCTTTTTTCTGCTCTCCGCCGTATCGTCTCTGATGACCATCGTGGTCCAGCGAAAGGCCATGGGTTCCCTCGAAGCGCTTCCTCTGGACGTCCGACTGGCCAACGCCATCACCGCCTACGTCCGTTATATCGGAAAACTCCTGTGGCCGAACGATTTGGCCGTCTTCTACCCCTATTCGGAAAGCGTTCATGGGTGGCGGGTTGCCGCATGTCTTGCGGTGTTGCTGCTCATCAGCGCCTTGCTCTGGTGGAAGCGCAGGGCCCATCCCTACGGGATCGTCGGCTGGCTGTGGTTTCTGGGTACGCTGGTTCCCGTGATCGGCCTGGTACAAGTCGGCGGCCAGAGCATGGCCAATCGCTACACCTATATCCCATCCATCGGGTTCTTCCTGGTGCTCTGCTGGTGGTTCGCCGACCGGCTCCGACATCGACCGGCGTGGGTGCGTCCGATTGCTTTTGGATATGCACTTGTCTTGGGATGGATGGGGGGCCTTACCTTCGTTCAGATCGGCTACTGGCAGAACACCTTGACCCTGTTCCGCCATGCCGAATCGGTGACCGGCCCCAACCATGTGGCCCAGATCAACTTGGGGGTCTTCGTTGCGGAAAGAGACGGCCCCGAGGCGGCACTTCCGTATTTTTTGAGGGCCATCCAGATCAAGCCCAACGATGTCGAGGCTCGGTTCAACGCCGGGCTCGCCTATCGCCAAATCGGCCGATACGCCGAAGCGGTACAGCAGTATCGAATGGCCGTCACCCTGAATTCCGGATATGTGGAAGCCTGGAACAACCTGGGTGTGGTGCTGGATTTGACGGGCGATCGGGACGCCGCACGTGCCGCCTTCGAGCGGGCGCTTTCGATCGATCCGGATTATGAAGCGGCGCAGATCAATCTGAACAAGTTGGAAAGGAAATCCCAATGACGGGTTCCGTAATGGATCAGCGGATTTTCAAGATGGGGCTCAGCACGGAAGCGGTGTCTTTGTACCTGCTGTGCTGCAGCCTGAAGGACGAGTCCCTTCGCATTTCCACCAAGCACATCGAAGAACGATGGACGGGGAGTGCAGAGCAACTGGCCGAAAGCTTGAAAACACTTGTCGCAAGGGGGATCCTCAAGTCTGTGGCAAGCGATGGAAAAACCACCGTCTATACCCTTCCGGATCCGGATGGGTGGAAGCATTGACGGCCCTGTCATCGGTTCGCTTCGATTCGTTGCGAGCCCGTCAGCCTTGTTTGCCTGCGATCAACCGATCCCACTGCGCCTGGACGACTTCGCGAATGCGATCGGTCGACACATCCGTTCGCATGCCCGGGCAGGATCCAGCCATGGCATACCAGTTGTCGGGATCGATGAGGACACTTCGGATGTAGGGCCAGGCACGACACATGAAGGGCTTGACGGGATGGATGGTGCACAGCCGGTCCCAGAAAATGCAGTAGCCGTCGGCTCTCTGAGACAGAACGGGTTTGGACCCCGAAAAGGTGCAATAGGTCTCGAGGAAAGGCCCGGGTTCGACGCCGATGAACCGGCTGATGGCGGCGATGTCTGCGGATGTCAGATACGTGCCCCCATATCCCTTGCAACAGTCGCCGCACTGCCTGCAGGTGAAGATGGGCTGCTCCCCGGAGCCTGGCGCGGGTTCTTCGGTATTACATGTCATGTCTGCAGTCCATGGCCCGTTTCAGGGTGACCTGATCCACATATTTCAAATCGCCGCCCATGGGGACACCGGATGCGATCCGAGTGACCCGGATGGGATGATCCTTGAGCAATCCCCGCAGGAAGGCGGCCGTCGATTCACCCTCGACACTCGTGCTGGTGGCCAGAATCAGTTCCTGAACCGACCCGCCCTGGATCCGCCGGACCAGCTCCGCAATCCGGAGATTGTCCGGACCGATGCCGTCGATCGGAGACAGGGCCCCCTGCAGGATGTGGTAGACACCGCCATAGGCCCCCGATTTTTCGATGGCGATCATGTCCGCAGGCTGCTCCACCACACAGACGATCGTGTGATCCCTTCCCGGATCGGCGCACAGGGAGCATGTCTCCCCCTCGCTGAGTCCAAAACATGTGCTGCACAGCCGAATCTTGTCCTTCATGTCGATCAGACTTCGGGCAAGGCGTTCGGCTTCGGTGCGCGGGGCCTTCAGCACGTGCATCGTCAGGCGTTCTGCGGTTTTTTCCCCGATGCCGGGAAGCTTCGAGAAACTCTGAATCAGTTTGCGGATGGGTTCGGGATAGTAGTTCATGCGCCTGGGTTCACAATCCGGGAAGGTTCAATCCGCCGGTGATCTTGTTCATTTCCGAAGACACCATTTCCTGGCTTTTCGCAAGCGCGTCATTGACCGCCGCGAGAACAAGATCCTGAAGCATCTCGATATCTTCCGGATCGACCACTTCCTTTTCGATGGTGATCGAGACGATCTGCTGCTTTCCGTTCGCCACCGCCTTGACCATGCCGCCGCCGGCCGACCCCTCTATGGTTCGACCGGCCAGTTCTTCCTGCATTTTCAGAATGCGTGCTTGCATTTTCTGGGCCTGCTTCAGCATGTTGCCCATGCCTTTCATCATGATGATGCCTCCTTTGCTGGAATACGGATATCGACGACCGAACCCCCGAAAATTTCGATGATTTCGGATACTTTCGGATGATTCAGCGCCGCTGTCTTCAAATCGATGGGTTTGGGGATGTCAGGTTTCGGGGCTTCCGGAGACGGAACGGTTTCGACCCATTGCAGATCGATCGGCTTTCCGACGATTTCGGAGCAGATGCGACGCAACAGGGTTTCGCTGCTGCGGATTTTGGCGGCGATGAACGGAGCCGCGTTCAGGGCGAGGACGATGCGATCGTCCGTTTGTTCAAGCACCTGGGCGGCTGCCAGAAACCCGGCAAGTGACGGGTTCTGCATCTGGACCAGACGCTCCCGAAGCAGCGCCAGAAGATCGTTCGATTCGGAAGCCGTGGCTCTTGAAACGGCTGGGTCATCGACATTCGAAGAGAGAGCCGAAGCTACGGGCGCCACAGCCGCCATCGGAGAATCCAAAATGGGTTGGGAATGCGGCTTCGTTTCTTCCGGACGATCCTTGGGGGAATGCGCCAAGGGAACGGATGAGGATACCTCCGGATAGACGGCAGGCCGTTCCTGAAGCGTCTGGGACCGCTGGGGGGAAGGGACGGCCGAAAGAGGGGGCTGGACGGCGGTTTCCACGGACGGCACAGATGCGGAGAAATTCCGGGCGGCTTGTTCGATGGCTTCGATCAGGCGATCGACGGACAGGGCGGGACGGATGTCGGCCCATCGAAAAATCACCATCTCGAGCGACAGTCTCGGGTTCGATGCATATCGGATGGTAGGCTCTTCGCGATGCAACATATCGAGGATCTGACGAAGCCGAACGACATCGACAGGTGCCGCCTGGCGTTTGAGGCAGTCGATCTCTTCTGCAGTGACCATGTCCATGGCATCGGCAGCCACACCGAGCTTGACCAGAAGTAGGTTGCGCATGCGGTTCATGCAGTCGACATAAAACCGCTTCAAGTCCTTTCCGGCTTCATGCAGGCGATGAATCCATTCGAGTGCTGCAACCGTCTGTCCCTCCAGCAGGGCATCCGTAAATGCAGTGAGCATTTCCTCATCGACAACTCCGAAGAGCCGAATGACATCCGCATCGGAAACGGCTCCCTGACTGAAAGAAATGACCTGATCGAGAAGGCTCAACGCATCCCGCATGCCGCCCGTGGCCTCCCGCGCGATCAACCGAAGGCTTGCATCGGAAATGGAGATGGATTCCGCAGATGCAACCTTCTTCAGGTGATCCACAATGGCCGCAAAGGATATGCGCTTGAGATCGTGCCGCTGACATCGGGAAAGGATGGTCGCCGGAATTTTCTGGGGTTCCGTCGTGGCGAAGAAAAACTTGATGTGGGGCGGAGGTTCTTCGAGGGTCTTCAGCAGGGCGTTGAAGGCCGCCATCGACAGCATGTGCACTTCGTCGATGATGTAGATCTTGTATCGACCGTGGACGGGAAGATAGACGATGTTTTCCCGCAGGTCCCGAACCTGATCGACGCTGTTGTTCGATGCGCCGTCGATTTCATATACATCGACCGTCAGCCCTGAGGCGATTTCCACGCAGGAAGGACAAACACCACAAGGTTTCGGGGTGGGTCCCTTTTCGCAATTCAATGCCTTGGCCAGAATCCGGGCGATCGTCGTCTTTCCGGTGCCGCGCGGCCCGGAAAACAGGATGGCATGCGCCACCCGGTCCGCCTCGATGGCATGGACCAGGGTTTGGGTGACATGCTCCTGCTGGACGATTTCCTCGAACGTCTGAGGGCGGTATTTTCGTGCCAGGACCAGATATGACATGCGGTGGTTATCCGGATGATTTCCGACGGTTTTTTGCTGACTGGATCGGGGCGTGCAGGCGGACGTACGGGATCCATTGCGATGGTTCTGCAAGTTGCGGCATCCTACCAAAGCCCCTTGGGCAGGACAAGAGAAAACTCAATCACACCGTCTGATATACGTTCCGCCCCTTCAAGTTGGTCCCTCATGACCGCCACGACACGGTCCTTCAGACCAGCACGAAAGATCAAAGGTCAGCGCGCGGGCCAGTTCGCTTGGCAGTGGAAGTCTGGATGCAATGGCCTCGGAAGTCGCCTCGTCAAATTCGAACTTCTGGCCCATGACAATCTGAAACCAGCGTTCCCGATCACGCAGTACCCGAAACATCTTTTCGTCCGCGCTGCCTGCGAGAAACGGTTCGTATACCTCAATGGACCGAGAACACACCTCCGCCTTGCAGCGGACACGATCAAGGCGTCCGGTTCGCTGCTCCAGCGTGCTCGGATTCCAGCAGAGATCATGATGAATGATATGACGGCAGAAGCGATGCAGATCCACACCTTCACCCATGACTGAGCTGCTCACAAGAATTTCAGGAAACAAGGGACTGTTGAACGCCAGCATCAGGCGATCCCTGACGACAGTCTTCGTTTCGCCATAGACCATCCGGACCAAAGGCATGACGCGGTAACTGCCGTCGTCCGTTCCATCCTCGGCCTCGTCATCATCGGCAGGATCCAACCGCCTTGGTTTGGAGTAGATACTGACGGCATTGAGATACTCCAATAAAGGATCTTCCGATTCTTCCGGTTCCTCGCCTTCCCTCAGCACCAAGCGCCGTTCGGCCCGTTCCGCAAGTTCGGTGGCGAAATCGAGGAATTGTCCGATCCGACCCAGATAGGTCTGGTTCGATGCATCTGTTTCCTCGAGGATAGCGTGCCGCAGAGCGTCAATTCCCTTGGCGATGACATCTCGACGGGTTACACGTTCGCCAAAAGCTTTACGGACAAGCGGATCGTTCAGTGGAAGGTAACGGGCAACGAACGCAGAGGACCTGAAATACGCCATCAGAACCCCAAGAAGTTGTTCCCGATACCTCTGGAGGATTGCGTAGTGCGGCTTGTCCACCGCTGACTCCAATAGCGAGAGAATCTCGCGATTGAAGGGGCTTTCAACATCGGAAAGACGTCGCACAATTCTGGCAAGCCAGCCTTGAATCTCTGAAGACTGGCGTCGAGTGTTCAGACCGATTTTCTTGCCGGCGATATCTAGGATCCTCTGGTTGACCTCCTCGCGTAGGTGTTCCGCAAGAGCGCGTGCCGTCTGAATGTAGAAACAAAAGACAAGGACCTTTTCGCCAGAAAGCCAAAGTTCAACAGCCCGCCTAACGGTAGCCTCGATTTTGGGATGTGCCATTCGCAGTTCCCTGGAGGCCTTTCGGGAGGGAATAAGCCGAGCGATCTGCTCTTCATACCACTTCGTTGGGACCAACCAAGACGGGCATTCCGTATGGCCGGCAAGCCCGTCGCCAAAGTAGTTGTTTTCGCTGCGCCCGTCCCTCGTGTGATGAAACGCTTCGTAGGAACTGGCAAGGCCTTCCGCAAAGAACGCCCTCGTGCCGAGGGATTGTGCGAGCTGGCCCTGAGCCCTCGCGGTGATGAGAAACGGAAGAAGCGCCCGCCCGTAAATGGGGAGACCTTCGACCGTTTGACGAGCGTCACCGGCACCAGAGTTCTCGATGGCCTTGCCAACCAGTACATTGCGCCGAGGGATCGCTGCCGTGCCAGGCAGGTGAGGCAAACGGTTGTGTCGGATCAGCCATGGTTTCAGAAGTTTCTCGGCATGTTCTTTCGTCGTGGCACAATTCCGGTATACCTGAACCATCTGCTCTTCCCAGATATCTGCCGGTGCTGCCTCGACACGCCTCCACCAGTGGAGGATCCGTTGCTCTTCATCCTCATTCTGCTCGATACTGCCGAGCATGTCGGCCCGTAGTTTTCCCCAATGTCGGTCAAATTGTCTTCCGGCCAGACGGTTGCTGTCGAGTGCCTGATCCAGTTGGAACATTGTTGCCAAGAACTCTTCGCGGCTTCCGGCCGGCGCTTCCGATGACGACCACCGCACGGCTGCGAAACTCCGTAAAACACGGATGAGTTCCTGATGTCCGAGTTGGAACGGTGTTGCCGTGAGGAACACCATTCGGTCGAACTTGTCCTTCAGCAATGGAACGTATTCTTCGCTTTCCGGGCGGAATAGTCGGGCAAGGCTCGTCGAATCGTTCTTGGCGTGATGAGCCTCGTCAAGGATCAGGAGAGGAGATCGCCAGCATACGAGGTCCATCCATTGCCTATACGCATGTTGACATGCATCGTTGAATCTCAGCCGCATCCGCTTGCGGAGGGGCGTTTTGACCGATTCAGGTCTTCTCCCAGGCAGGTCCTGCAAGATGCTGCACAGGGCCGTCCAGTCGATCCGATGGGCGTCTTTGGCCAACAGCTCCGGAATCGGATCATCGTCCTCCATGGTCAGAATGTGTTTGTCTATGAAAATACGCTTCCAATCGAGAACGTCGGAATCCATCAATTGTCGTGTGACATCTTCCGTGAGCCGGTGGTTTGAGAATTGACGGACCAAGTCAGCCGCCCAGCTATGGAGTCGGCGCTTCTGAGTATTGCTGAGTTTCGTCATGTCGCAGGCAAGATGGATCAAGGCCATCTTCACCCAGGGGTCGTTGAGTCCCCGTGAGAAACATCCTGTCGTCATGAACACAAGGTGGGTACGCCGCTCCACGTGGTCATCCAGGAGCTTGAAAAACTCGGTCGGCGTGTGGGCGTACTCGTCGCGCACCCAATCCAGTGCGTGGTTTCTCACGCAGTGCGTCTTGAACTGCTCCCAGTCCCTTTCCCATTTCTGGCGCAACCCCGCCGGGACCATGACAACAACGGGGCAGTGTGTTTGTCTCGTTGACACAATCACGGATGCAGCAACCGCCAATGCCACATAGGTTTTACCCATACCAACCTCGTCGGCCAGCAACAAGCCGGGTTGCGTGCGGAGCCGTTCCAGAATCACCTTGGCCGTTTCGGCTTGACGCCTTGCGTCGGCGGGATTGATCCGGGCCTTGCCCAAACCTTCCAGTGCGATGATATCGCCTGCTATGGACCACTCGACTGGCACTGGCTATTCCTCCTGCGCCACGTTCAGGAGCCTCACGTTTTCCGAAAGGCATGCCTCAAGATAGCGGGACAAGTCCTCGGGCAATGAGGCAGACTGCTCATAAATCCGCTGAATCACCGACAGGATCCTTTCACGTGCTTCATGGAACAGCGGCATGACCCATTTGCCATCTCGTCCACAGGAGCGGCCAACCTGTTCGGCGATATGACCAATCGATAGAAGCATCTCGGCCAGGACATAAAGCTGATAGCCGGTTTCCGTCTGCCAAGGATGTCCATCCTCATGACCGTTCCCGCTGTCGAACAATGCATCGGCCAGATGAACCGGGCCGAGCGGATCACGCAGAAGTCTGTAACGAATCGCATTCGGCGTTGGTGATGTCCGAACAATCCGGTCGGCCATGGCGGCAAGGGCTCGACCAAACCGACGCACCCGATACAAGACATAGTTGGATGTGTCCACAGCACGCAGCGATTCGATGGCCGCATCGGTGCTGGCATATCGTTTGCGCCATGCCCCCCGCTTTTCGATCCACTCGGCGGGGGACCGACCGCTCAGCAGACATTCGATGATACCGTCTACGGAGAGACGTCGGAACTCCTCCGGAGGAAGCAGATCGGTGTCCTTGTTCTCAACGGCTACTGCCAGAAACGCTTCCTGGCGCGCGGCATCCTCGTCTGTCCAACTCACGCGTAAGGCGGTCAGATGAATTCCGCGCGTTCTCTCGTCCAAGGTAAGAAATAGTGTGGTTCCGTTGGACGAGCATGACGTCCGTGTGAACAGCGAGACCGACGGCTCGGCAGATTGTCCTGGAAGGCGGATATTCCAGTCCACCGGTTCCGGCTGGGTGCGGTCAATGCCGACGCGAAGTTCGCCCCTTGTCTGCGAGTAACTTGCACAGGTAAAAAATGCGGGTAAATGCGGTTTGGCCGATGGATCGTCTTCCGGAGCCTGTTCAGGGGCCTGCCAGACGATATCGTCCACGTCGAGCGCATCATCCCATGAGACCGGTACCCCCAGTCGGTCGCCGAAAGTCCGCCCGTTCCTCTTTTCGTCGGCCTTATCCTCGAAAACGAGGTTGGCTTCGCAGTTGAACGCACCAATTCCCATCCCGTGGGGCGTGAAGTTGCTCGATCCAATCATCAACACGTCATAGGAGTCACCTTCGATGAGAATCGCCTTTGCATGCAAGTCGCGCGGTCTTTCATCTGCTCCATCAACGCGCATCGGCACAAGAAGAACGCGCGCATTCTTGCCGAATCGTTTCTTCCAGCACCGGCCGAACGCTTGGGGAAGAGGAACGATACGACCTTTTTCACCCTCCGGCGCTGGTACCTCCGGAACGATCAACCTCCCTTCGACATTCCGCGCCATGGGCAGTTCCCGCATACTGTGCAGCACGGTATCCTCACCATTGGTCTGCTGCCCCACAAATGGGGTCATCACAGTCAACCGAACGGCTCGACGCGGCATCCATATTCGTATCAACTGCTTCAACGAAGATTGTGCGGAACCCAAGGCGTGTGCAGGATGGCTGACAACGAGGCCGGCCCGAGGTCTCTCCCTCGGGCTGAAATTTTGCGGAGCGCTCGACCAAGGCCGTACCCGAGCCTGTATCTGATCGATCGTCTCGTGGATACGCTGGGTTGCGGCGGGCAGCGCACGCGACCAAGTACAAAGGGTATCGATGAAGGCAAGCGCGTCTCTCAGAACACTCAGCGGAGCCGAATCGGGGGCATCGAAAAAATCCAGTGCCGCAAACAATTCCCGATTTCGACGGTAGCCCTGACGCGTCAGATTCGCTGACCCCACGATCAGACGAGCGATCCGCTCCCATACCAAGACCGTCAGTTTTGCATGCTGAATGCCTCCCGGCACCTGAATCGGTAATTGATCCCATTGAAGTGTTGTCTGGCGCGGATCGAACTTGGAGGCATCCACGAGCACGCCCACGTGGGTGGTTGCGAGTGATTCTTCCCGCTCGATAATGAATGTACGTTCATTCTCGGTATGATCAAAGCGCAGACACAGGAAACGAGGAAGGAGTTCTGCCTCGAAAAAACCGGCATCAAACTCAAACGTGGTTGCCAGGCAAAAGACAGGTTCACCTACACCGCCAATCAGACCGTTATCGGCCGGAGGCTTCCAGTAATCCGCCAAAGGTGGTTCATCGACCGTTTTACGCTTCCCCATCTGGAACCTCTAGGCCCGATAGGCCAAGCTCTGCAAGGAAACTATACGCATTCGGCACACGAAAGGTGTGCAGATACGTCACCTGTAACAGCGGCGGTACATCGCTCGCCAGACCGAACCCCGGCAGGAGCGTCCATCGTTCGCCGGGTTCAATCCACATGCCTTTTCTTTTCGATGCTTGAACATCTCGATGCCGCGTCATGACCGTCTCGATCAGACGAGTCGGACTCTCAGCGGCCGTTGTTGCTTGCGATGCCATGATATCCAGAGGCTCAAGGGGGTTTTGCTCGGCAATCTGTGGAGCGGTAGGAATGATCTCGATGAGATCGCGCAGCCGTTGTGCAGCTTCCGGCAACTTTTGACACAAAGAACGAAAGACCGGGACCAGCTGCTCGTCTGCCTCGATCTCCAAAGGCTTTGCCTGGCCACCTCGCCGCGTCAGCCCCCAGAGCAGACATTGAAAGGCCGTCTCAAAATGGCAGGCGATTTCCTCGTAAGCATCCGCCAATCGAATGGTCAGATCGATAACCCGGTCCGTCTCGCGCTCGTTTACCGATAGCGCGGGAAGTAAGGCTTCCAGCAACACCTTCCGGTCTTGTTCACCACGTCCGCCATCGCGGGCCCCGCGGTATACTGCGATGGCGTTCGGTTGGCATAACAGTTCAATGCATCTACAACGGATGGGATCATCGTCGAGAAGCCGGAGAAGTACGGTGCGTTCCTGTCTGCCGATCTCATCAGGTCGCAATGAATCCGCCAATTCCTGCCACCCCGACCACCCGGGGCTTCTCCACTGTTGCTCAACAAGATGGGCCACCGTGGCCTGGGTGAAATGGTTGAGCCACTGCTTTCCGGCCAAACCGCTGTTGTTCTCGTCGAGCAGACCCGGCAAATCTTTGTCGGCAGACCATGCCAGAAGCAGTTCTTCTCCGACACGACCCAGTATGTCGTCTTCATCAATAATTCCCAGATGTCTGGCCAGTCGTGCAACGACTCCGTACGGTCCGTTGACCGCTTGACCTTTCAGAAAGTTGGTTCTTCCCAAAGGGGTGTCGCCGGAGAGAAGAGCCCTCCTTGCGAGTAAAGTACCTGGAAGCCTTCGCGCCGCTTTCCGCCACTTCTCCGGGTCTCTTACTTGCTGGCGCACAATGGCCGAGACAAAAAGCCGCTCGAAGCTCAAGCGGGCCGCAAGGCTTCCATCTTCTGGACCGCTCAGTTTGCTCTTTGCGCGTTCCGCAACCAATGCAGTCACGGCCGCAAACGTCAGAAGCCGGGGCCGCCACATGCGCGCCGTGAGGCCGGGAAACAGGACCTCAGCGATGCGCTCAGCCGGTCCAAGCGTGCCCAGAGGATCAACGCTGCCCGGCGGATCCTCCGCTGGGTCCAAGGGTGTTGCGCGGGGCAAGTATTTGATCGATAGACCCATTCAACACACCTCATAAGGACGTACTCCGATGCGAAACCGTTCCTCGACGTTGGGATTGGGCAGGTCCGGGTTGCCTTGGGTGAAGGGCATCGGGTTATTGAAGAATCAGATAATTTTTGGGGTTGTCATTCTTTTGGTGAATCTGTTAGCTAGATCGCGCCGAACTCTTGTCATGAAATCTCCCTTATGCCCATCAACTTGAACGGGCTCACGGACGGATCGTATTCGGCCCATCGGCGAATACGCACGTCCTCGTCAAGCTAGCCCCAATCATGGCTGTTGGCATGGAAGTGACTTCGGCATTCCAGTCCGCCGGGGGCAGAAATGCCACATTGATCCGTCATAATCAAGCGGTCATGCATCGATTCAGAACCAGGTAAAGACCCCCAGAGGAACCCCCTGAATCTATCATGCAATACGTGAACTTACAGAGAGTATATCGAAGTTTACTACAACCGTCAGCGGATTCAACCGCGGCTTGGCAATCTCTCACCAGCAGCCTTTGAACGTCAGTATTATGAAATCATAAAGGATGGCCCTGCAACAAGTCGATTTTCCCGTGCTTTTCGTAAATGTCGGGCATCAGCGGGGTGGCTGGGGAAGCCTTTTGAGACTGCTGCGAAAAAGGTTCCCCAGTCACCCCGCGACTCGACAGAGACTTCCAGACTTTTAGCGACTCCATCAAAAAGGATGGAGTCGCTAAAAGTCTGGCCCTCTCATTTGACCCGCAGGAAGGCGGGTGAATTTTGCTCAGCAGCCCGAGCCCGTAGGATCGGGCGGATGGCCAAAATGGAAAGAATGGGTTGCTGGTTTCCAACATGCTGTTTTGCA
>JBFMBE010000094.1:0-13503 GCA_040755275.1 Thermodesulfobacteriota bacterium
AACGGCTTGCTTTTCAATGTCAATTCGTTCAAGCGCGTCCGTCCGATCCAACGATATCCGGCGGCTTCAAACACGTTTTCGCAGCAGTCTCAAAAGGCTTCCCCAGCCACCCCGCTTATGCCCGGCAATCGACAAAATCGGGGTAGCGGCGTCTTTTTGCGGGCTCATCTGGATGATTGAAATGTACCCTTGCAGGTGTTGGATCGATCAGGGCTTTTTCATGCGTTTGATAGGTGGCATGGGGCGATCGGGTTGCTGGGAAAGCGTATAGCCTGCAGGTACCTTGAACAGGGACGCGTCGAGAGACTTGGTTTCGATCGTTTTCAAGGTTGTGGTGATGGTTCCATTCATCATGTGCATGACCGTCTGTACCGGAAAACCGTCCAGCTTGTCCATCATGCCCGCGATGTTCATCTGCCGCATCATCGGGTTGCTTTCGAACAGCGATCTCATCTTCTTTCCGATTTCCTTCATCTCCGAATAGCCGGGGACGGCCTTGGACAGCCAGTATTCACTCTGCATCATCATTCCGGAAACGAGGTATTTCTGGCAGTCGTACCCTGCGATCTGTTTCTTTTCCTGGGTCGGAGTCACCTGGATTTCCGACATCATTCCCTGGATCATTCTTTTGGCTGCCTCGGCTTCTTCACCCTTCATTTCTGCCGGTGGCTGTCCCAACGTCGCCATGTCGACCTGTTGATAGGTCTTGGATGCCGGATCGAGCTGGTACATCATTTTGGATTCGAAATCCATGATGGTGATGCCCTCTTCATGTTCGATGCGGAATGCCTTGGATGTCATGTAATTCTTGATGGTACCGGTTGAATCAGGCTTGTGCGCCAGACCCTTCGTTTCCTGTGTTGCTTCCCAGAAAATGTCGGCCCAAGCGGCAGTGCTCAGCACCAGGAGCAGTGCCATCATCCCTATTGCCATCCACCATCCGTTTTTTCGTCGTCCGTTCATTCATCCATCCCTTTTCATGTTGGGTTGTGCTGGTTTTCTGCGGCCTCTCTAGGTCCAGAAATACTTCACGATCTTGTACCTAATCGGGCAGCAGGTCGTAGAAATACATCATGGTGTCGGACCGGGTGATGATACCGATCACCCGGTCGTTCTCCACCACAGGAAGTCTTCCGACATCGTATTTGACCATCAATCGGGCGGCCTGCATCGGACTCTTGCCAGGCTCGATGGTCACCACGTTCGTGCTCATATAGGCTTTCACCGGTGCCTTCATGCGGCCTGGGCTTTTGATCTTCTTGAAATCCCGCCGTGAGATCATCCCCACCAGCCGACCGTCTTCGATGACCGGCAAACCGGTACAGCCTTTTTCCCGAAGGATTTTCGCCGCTTCATCCATCCTCGTATCCGGAGAAATGCTGATGACTGGAAAGGACATCAAGTCACTGATCTGAACGGAAGCCTGTTGATTGCCCTGAATGAGGTCCACGATCATCATTTCAACGGCATCCGGGTTGGCGGATTTGAGCATGGCGGAACCAGCTCCGGGATGTCCTCCGCCTCCCAACCCCTTCATGATCAGCCCCATGTTGAGTCCATCAATGGCGCTTCGACCGATGACGATGCAGCGACCCTTTTCTACATCCGAAAAAATGCCGAATGCGGCATCCACGTTCATGATTTCCCGATACATGCGAACGACAACAGCCAGACTGTCAACATGCCCTTCCAGCTTGAGCTTATTGATGCTCACACTGTAACCGTTGATCCGCATGCGATCGGCGTTCTTCAACATTTCGAACAGAATGTTCTTCTGTTTCTCTCCATAGGCCGGTCGCAGAAACGATCCGATGACCGCCAGGTCGGCCCGGTTTTCGAGAAGATAACCGGCTGCGAACGCATCTTCCGCCTTCGAAGAGGGGAACATCAGGTTACCGGTATCTTCATAGATGCCTGCAAGCAGCAGTGTCGCCTGAATGGGGGTAAGCTGGGCATGTTGTTTTCTGAGCTCGCGTACCATCAGGGTGGTGTTGGCCCCCATCGCCTCGACATGCTGGACCTCCGCTGAAATGTCTCCTTCCAAGCCGTGATGGTCCCAAAGCAGGATGTCGATATTGGGTTGATCCTTCAATTTGTGGAATCGATCGAGTCTCGACCAGCAGTTGACATCCACGATGATGAGAGAGGAAACCTGTTCCAAATCGACTTCATCGGGTTCCAAAAATGCAAAAATGTCCTTGTGAATCGATAGAAACTGCTTGACGTTGGGATTGAGGGTTTTGGGAAGAACGGGTGTGGCTTCCGGATAGAGAATGCTTGCGGCTACAACGGATGCCAGGGCGTCGAAATCCGTGTTCTTGTGGGTGGTGATGATCTGCATGGAACAGGCCTCTGAACCGATTGAGGGGTGAAGGCTGGATGAAAGATCAGATCAAGGTGGTAGCCAGCGGCTTGTGAAGAGTGGTTGATGACTCAATTCGAATCGTCCGTTCCTTGATAATCGATGGTGGCGCTGGATGCCGCAGGCGCTGCCAGCTCCAAGGGCTTTCCATGAGTGGCTGCGAGTTGCAGACGAAATTTTTCGATTTCCATCTGCGTGTCGAGGTGTTTTTTGGCCAGAAGATACCTCAGGTAGATGATCCACAGAAAAATACCCAACACCACAAGACCCAGTGTCAGAAAAAACCACTTGAACCTCAGGATGGTTTCGATGCCGAGCTCACCCAGATAGAGGATGAAATTGGGCAGGATCCAGTAGGCGAGAACACCCGTCAGAATGATGAATCCGATGGCGAAGATGTTGAGCCTGCCGAAAGATGCGGCGATCTTTTCGATCCGGGAGGCTTCAGCAAGGGGTAGGTCGGATGCTTTGGATGCATTCGCCGGATGGGCATCGGCGGAATGACCGAAGAAAAGCACCCCTACGGCTTTGGCGATAAAAGCAAAGAGCAGGACAGCGCCGATGGGTATACCGATGGCAGCCGTAAACCATGCCCGAAACGGAAAGGGTTCTTCGCGGGTAACGAGGTTGACCTGGTATTGTTCGAGCGGCCCGAAGGTTTTTTCGAAATAATACTTGTTGAAGCTCGACAGATCGTTTCCGTCTGTGACATGAACGATATTTCCCCGTGCATCGCGGATCTCGAGTTTCGCGGTGCGGCCGGATTTCATGGCTGCGATGGCGAAGATTTCGAGCTCGATCAGAAATATCCCGACTGCGATGATGATGAACAGGGTCTTGTTTTCTCGGAACAAAGATGACATAGTACGCACGGTTGCGTCGTTGGGCGAAGGATTGGAACAGATTGGAACCGGCTTCGACACTACCACAGAAAGGTCTTGGCATTCAAGTAAGAAACCCTGTTTTTCAGAAGCAGGTGATGGAATTTCGAGGAAGGCTGACGGAAGGGTCGGACGGCATATGGACATGAAAGACATTCGTAACGAAGCCAGGCGGTTGATGAAGGGTTTCTGCAGGGTATGCCCTGTTTGTGACGGCAGGGCATGTGCCGGGGAAGTGCCGGGTATGGGAGGACTGGGGACGGGAGCCGCCTTTCAGGATAATGTGGCAGCTCTTGCCGAATGCAAGCTTGCCATGCGATTGATTCACGATGTCGTCCAACCGGATACGTCGACTCGAGTTTTGGGAATGGATCTCGCCATTCCGGTCCTTGCGGCACCCATCGGCGGTGTATCCTTCAACATGGGCGGCCAAAGGACCGAAGAGGAGTACATCCACGCCAAAATCCTCGGATGTCGGGAAAAGGGAATCATCGGCTGCACGGGAGACGGTGTACCGCCCTTCATTCATGAATCGGGCTTTGCCGCCATACGGGCGTCAGGAGGACATGGGATTCCTTTCATCAAACCGTGGGAAGATCGGGAACTGTTCGAAAAAATCGACAAGGCTCTCGCGACTGGCGCCCGGATGATGGGAATGGATATCGATGCCGCAGGTCTGATTACGCTGCGTCTGATGGGGCGGCCGGTTGGCCCAAAAGCTCCGGACGCTCTCCGTACGATCATTGCCCGCGTACCCGTGCCATTTGTATTGAAGGGCGTCATGACCCTAGAAGACGCCCGCCTGGCGGTGGATGTCGGTGCCAAGGCCATCGTCGTGTCGAACCACGGAGGCCGTGTTCTGGATCACACGCCTGGTGTGGCCAGGGTGCTTCCCAAAATCGCATCCGAAATGAAGGGCAGGATCACCATTTTTGCGGACGGTGGGGTTCGTACCGGACAGGATGTCGTGAAAATGCTCGCACTTGGTGCCGATGCCGTGATGATCGGAAGGCCGTTTTCGGTGGCTGCCATCGGTGGGCTCCAGCAGGGGGTGATGAGCTTCATCGATCAGTTGAAGACCGAAATGCAGCAGACCATGATTCTAACGGGTGTCGCCCGGGTTGCCGATATCGACGGCCGCATTTTGGAGAGAACAGCAGCCTAATTCAAAACTGAAGAGCACGTTTCATCCATGAGCAAGATCATCGTTTCCGTATTCGGTCCGGATCGGCCCGGCATTCTCGCTACCGTATCCCGCATTCTCTTCGAAGAGGATTGCAACATCGAAGACGTCACCCAGACCATTCTCCAGACGGAATTTGCCGGCATCTTCATTGCCGAGCTTCCCGAAGACAAAAATCTCGAATGGATCGAAGATCGGCTGAACGATGCCCTGTTGCCTACAGAGCTCAAGGCCACCGTCAAACACCTCAAGGCACCGCATCAGCCCGCTCTGTACGGCCGACAGACAGAACCCTTCGTCATTACCACCCGGGGACCTGACCGAAAGGGCCTGGTGGCAGCCATCACCGGGGTGATCGCATCCTTCGGGGTGAACGTCACCAACCTGAAAGGCATGTTCCGAGGGGGCGACAATCCTTACGACAACATGATGATCTATGAGGTCGATGTTCCGACGGACATCGACCGCCAGGCCTTTCATCAGGCGCTGAGGCAGAAAGCGGAGTCCTTGAATCTGATCCTCAGTCTCCAGCACCGGACCATTTTCGAGACGATCAATCGGGTTTGACCACCATGCTGAGCCCTTCCGAAGTCATTTCAACACTCGAGATGGTCCAGAACGAACATCTCGATGTACGTACCGTCACCCTCGGGTTGAGCTTGGTCGGCTGTGTCAGCGACCGGCTCGATGTTTTTTGCCGAAAGATCTCCGATCGCATTCGGACGACAGCCGAACGACTCGTCCCCCTGTGCGACCAGATCGGCGATAAATATGGCATTCCGGTGGTCAACAAGCGCATTGCGGTCAGTCCGATTGCGGTGATCGCCGCCTGTTTTGGACCGGACGAACTTGTCGAAGTCGCCCAGGCCCTCGATCGGGCCGCTCGGGATGTCGGTGTCGACTTCATCGGCGGATTCAGTGCACTGGTGGAAAAAGGCACGACCATAGGCGATCGCAACCTGATTGCAGCCTTGCCCACAGCCCTGGCTCAGACCGATCGGATGTGCGCCTCCGTCAATGTGGCGTCCACCCGGGCCGGGATCAACATGGATGCCGTCGTCCTGATGGGAGAGGCCATTGTGAAGGCGGCCCGAGCCACAGCCGATCGGGATGGCATCGCCTGTGCCAAGCTTTGCGTTTTTGCCAACATTCCCGAAGACATTCCGTTCATGGCGGGTGCCTATCTGGGTGTTGGAGAGGCCGATGCCGTCATCAACGTCGGGGTCAGCGGGCCGGGGGTCGTCAAGAAGGCCATCGATCGCGCCATGGCAGCATCAACAAAGCCGAATCTGGGTTATCTGTCCGAAATCATCAAGCGAACGGCCTACAAGGTCACCCGGGTGGGGGAATTGATCGGAAGGGAAGTCGCGGAAGGACTCGGAATTCGGTTTGGTGTCGTGGATTTGAGTCTGGCCCCCACACCGAACGTCGGCGACAGCGTCGGTGAGATTTTTCAGAGCCTTGGCCTAAAAAGTATCGGAGCTCCAGGCAGCACGGCCGCTTTGGCCATGCTGAACGATGCGGTCAAGAAGGGAGGGGCCTTTGCCAGTTCCCATGTCGGAGGGCTGAGCGGAGCCTTTATTCCTGTCAGCGAGGACCTCAACATCGGGGAGGCTGCAGGCAGCGGCATGCTGTCGCTTGAAAAACTCGAAGCCCTGACCAGTGTCTGCTCGGTCGGCCTCGACATGGTGGCCCTTCCCGGAGATACCTCAGCAGACACCATTTCCGCCATCATTGCAGACGAAATGGCCATCGGCGTCATCAACAAGAAAACGACAGCCGTTCGGCTCATTCCCGTGCCTGGAAAGAAGGCCGGGGAACGGGCCTTTTTTGGGGGGCTGCTCGGAGAGGCTCCGATCATGCCGATCCGGGCCTCCAGTCCGGAGAATGCCTTCGTTCGGCTGGGCGGATTGATTCCGGCGCCGATCCACAGTTTGATGAATTAGATATCCACCCTGATTCTGCACTTGCAGAAAACCATTCCACCCCAACAAGGAGAGAACACGTGAGATTTACGCGGAAACTGCTCGTTGCTGCAATGCTGATCGGCCTGTTTGCGGGCCTTGGTCAGGCAGCGGAAAAAGTGTACATCAACGGCATGGATGCCGACTATCCGCCGTTTTCGTTCATCGACAAGAACGGCAAGCCCGACGGGCTGGACATCATGGCCGTCAACTGGATCGCCAAACAGATGGGTTTCAAGGTGAAGCATCAGCCGACGGAATGGGCCGCCATCGTTCCCAGTCTCAAGAGCAAGAAGATCGACATGATCGCATCGGGCATGAGCGTGACGCCGGAACGCAAGGAACAAGTCCAGTTCACCGTTCCCTATTACAAGACGGTCATGGTCCTCGTCGCCAAGGACGATTCCAGCCTTACGGTGGAGCAGGCGATCAACGGTTCCCTGAGATGGGGTGTTCAGAGAGGGACATCCGAAGCCAAGTGGATTGAAGACAATTTTCTGAAGAAAGGAAAGACGTTTAAGCTTCAGCAGTATGATTCCGGCCCGCTCACCATGGAGGATATTTTGAACGGACGGATCGATGTGGCTGCCGTTTCGACGACATCTGCTGAGGAATTTAGGGTCAAGGGGATGCCCATCAAGGTGTTGGGATCCTATGGCCAGCCCGACGATGAATATGCGTATGCCGTTCGGAAGGACGACAAGGAATTGTATGAAAAATTGAACGAAGGGCTCAAGAAACTGATGGCAACCCCCTATTGGCAGGAAATGAAACAGAAGTACGGCCTGCGTTAGAAAACGTCTCATCTGCCCGATCTCGTTGGATCGGGCGGATGGCCAGAATGAAAAGAATGGTTTGCTGGTTTCCAACAGCCTGTTTTTCTACTTAATATCAATGAATTGCGTCCGCCCGATCCAACGATCTCCGGCTGCCTCAAACAGTTTCCGCTGCTTCACAAAACACCACCCGCCCTCCTGCTGGAGGTCCGGCATTGAAGGAAAATCTGTGGATGGGGATTTTTTGCGGGGCCATCAATTTTTTTAAGTCTATTTGAGCGGTGCGGACAGCGGTTTTTGAAAGGCGAGAATGACCAAGGGATGGACAGCGGTCATCGACGGGTTTTCCTATATGCTCGAAGGGGCGTGGGTGAACCTTGTCGTCGTTATTGGCGCGCTCGGGGTCGGCTTTGCGCTCGGTCTGCCGATGGCCTTGGTTCAGGTATACAGCCGAAGCGCATTTCTGAGAACCTGCATCGGAGCCTATGTCTGGTTTTTCCGAGGCATTCCGCTTCTCGTCTGCCTCTTTCTGTTTTATTTCGGCCTGTTCGAATATCTTGGATGGAACCTGTCGGCGTTTGCGGTCGGTGTGATCGTTCTGGGGCTGATCAGCGCTGCGTATCAGTCCCAGATCCTTCGTGGGGCTATATTGGCGGTATCCGAAGGCCAAATGAAGGCTGGAAGGGCACTGGGACTGTCCGATGTGCAGACCATTCGACACATTGTGTTGCCTCAGGCGCTGCGGATGGCCATCCCCGGATGGTCCAACGAATATTCCATTCTGCTGAAGGATTCGGCAGTCACCTATGCGCTCGGGGTTTCTGAGCTTATGGCTCGAGCCCACCATGTTGCTTCTCGAACTTACCAGCATCTCTATCTCTATGTGACTGCAGGTCTTCTGTTCATGACGATGACTTGGATCGGCACCCGCTTGTTGAGATCCCTGCAGGAGCGCCTGACCGTCCCCGGATTCTCCAAATGAACGACGCCCCGTTCTTTGATGGCTCCCTTCCTATACTCGACATTTCCCATGTAACCAAACGCTATGGCAGCATGGTGATTCTCGACGATGTCAGCCTATCCATCCGCAGAGGGGAGATCAAGGTCCTGATCGGCCCCTCCGGAGCCGGAAAGAGTACCCTGCTGCAAAGTGTCAACTTCCTCGTGAAACCCGACAGCGGTACTATCCGGCTCGAAGGAAAGCCCGTCGATGCTTCCAGCAAACAGGCTCTATGCCGATACCGCCAACAGGTCGGGATGATTTTCCAGGATTTCAATCTGTTCGATCATCTGACAGCCCTGAGGAACGTCGAACTCGGCCTGATACACGTCAAACAATTTCGGAAGAACGAGGCCAGGGATCGTGCCATGCAGGAACTCGAGCGGGTCGGGCTTGCGGGTCGGGCGCACCATTATCCGGCTCAGCTTTCCGGGGGTCAGAAACAGCGGGTATCCATCGCCCGAGCTCTGGCCATGGACCCAAAGGTCATGCTGCTCGATGAACCCACATCTGCCCTGGATCCGGAGCTGATCGGAGAAGTGCATGCAGTGATCACCCGGCTTGGTGAGGCTGGCATGACGATGATTTTGGCCACTCACCAAATCGGTTATGCCAGAAATCTGGCCGATGAGATCGTCTTTATGGAAAACGGACGGATCCTGGAGCAGGGGCCTCCGGAGAAGATTCTTGAACATGCCGAGCTCGAAAGAACCCGTGCCTTCTGTTCGCGGATAGCGGATGCGAGGGGATAGGGGGCCGCATGGAAGAAATACGGTATCTTGTCGACGAGGTTCTGCCTGCGCTGTGGCGGGGGCTTCTGGTGAGCGTTTCCCTGATCGTTCCGTCCCTCGTTCTGGGGTTGGCTGGCGGAATCCTGCTCGGAACCGCCCGGGTGTATGGCACCGGATGGCTCCGCCGCTTGTGTGACGGCATCGTTCTGGTCTTTCGAGGGTTTCCCCTCGTCATCCAGCTTTACATCTGGTATTTCGGACTGCCGCGGATCGGCGTCTACCTCTCTCCCTATACGGCTTCGGTATGCGGGTTCGTGTGTTGCAGTGCCGCCTATCATTCCGAGTACATCCGGGGGGCGCTCTTATCCATTCGTCCGGGACAGATGCTGGCCGGCCATGCCATCGGGCTGACCGCATTTCAAACCATTCGACACGTGATCCTTCCACAGGCCGTGCGTAGGGCGTTGCCTGGCTGTGGAAACGAAATCATCTACCTGGTGAAGTATTCTTCGCTTGCCTACATGATCACCTGCATCGAGCTGACGGGAGAAGGAAAGATCCTGGCTTCTGCATCCTTCAAGTATTTCGAGGTCTTCCTCACTGTCGGCATCGTTTACCTCCTGCTGGTCACCCTCGTTTCCCGAGCGTTGGAAGCCCTGGAAACCCATTTGGTCATTCCCGGCTTCGAGCGGTACCGAACCTGAAGAACGACATTCCATCCCATGCCGCTTTCCACACGAAGAGACATTCCATTCAACTATACCTCTGCAGACGACGCCCAGATCGTGCGCTTTCTGATGGGCGAGGATGTGTGGTATGCCGTCGAAAAGCTCTATTTCCGCAAGGTGAGCGGCCGGTTGATCCGCCTCATGCTGCGCTTCATCGGTGATCTCTTCGTCATTCATCGAAATCCCTACGTCTTCCAGAGGATCCTCGATGGATCGGCTCAAAGAAATCGGTTCTTTCAGGCGGTCCGACAGGACATCGATACGTTTGAACGTAACACCGCCGATTCACCGGAAGGGCGAACGATTGCCCGAGCCTGCCGGGCTGCCTTTGCAGAGCTCCTCGACCGTGTTTCGAAAACGGAAGACAGCCGCCGCAGGTTGCAACAGCGACTGGGGAAATGGGTCGGTATGGAAAACGTCCGATTCGATCCCTTCACCCTGGCTGCCCATGCCACGGATGCGACCAACTGGCGGCTTCATCTTCCGGAAGCGGTCGTCTTTCCCTCGAAGGCCGATGAAATTCCACCGCTGGTTCGGGAAATTGCGGAAACCGGACGCTTCATTCTGCCGCGAGGGGCCGGAACCGGGCTGACGGGTGGCGCAGTACCGACCGGTGCCAGTTGTGTGGTCATCAACGTCGAAAAATTGAACCGTATTCTCGACATCGGGGAGCGGTCCTGCGAGGCTCCCGACGGACAGATGCGGACATTGCACTTCATCCGGCTGGAGGCGGGTGTCATCACGGAGGAGGCGATGCGGGCCGCATCCGAACGAGGGCTCGTCTTTGCAACCGATCCGACCAGCTCCTGGGCCTGTACGATCGGGGGGAATATCGCCGAGAACGCAGGCGGCAAGACGGCCGTTCTCTGGGGAACGGCCATCGACAACCTCCTTGGCTACACCATCGTCATGCCGGATGCCCGGGTGTTGCATGTTCGAAGGCGGAACCATCCCCTGCGAAAAATCCTGCCGGAGGATACCGTGGTTTTCGACGTGTATGACGATCGATATCCCGAGCGTCCGGTTCAGGAAATCCGGCTGGCCGCCTCCGAGATCCGCAC
The DNA here is from genome assembly GCA_040755275.1 of Thermodesulfobacteriota bacterium. GTDB lineage: Bacteria > Desulfobacterota > Desulfobacteria > Desulfobacterales > Desulfatirhabdiaceae > Desulfatirhabdium. The sequence continues at coordinate 10,687 of JBFMBE010000094.1, forward strand.
CCCAGGACTCGGAAAAGACATCACGAACAAGGCCCTCGGCGGTCTTCCCGGGATCCAGAAGGAAGGCTGCGACGGAATCATCGTCGAGGCCGAATTCATTCTCTATCCGCGTTATCCGTACAAGCGGACGTTCTGCCTGGAGTTTTTTGGTGAGGACATGGAAGAGGCCTCCCGGGTGATCTGCGATATCGCAGCCGCCTTTCCCAATGAAGGTCGGGAAGCCTTGATGGCCCTCGAGCATTTTGACGAAGAATATGTCAAGGCCATCGACTATCAGGTGAAGGCCCCTTCCCGGGAGCAGCCGAAGGCGGTTCTGCTGATCGATCTCGTCGGTCACGATCCGATGGAAATCGAGCGGGGTGAAGATCGCCTTCGGCGGGTGCTCGATCCCTATCCCGATACCGTCATGACGACTGCCGAAAACGACCGGGAAGCCGAGAAGTTTTGGCAGGATCGTAAGAAGATGGGAGCCATCGCGCGCCGTACCCATGCCTTCAAACTCAACGAAGACATCGTGCTGCCGCTCGAGGCACTGGCCGATTTTGCTTCCTTCGTCGATCTCACAAACGGAGAGGAGGATCGCGAAAATCAGCAGCTGGCAGTGTTTCAGATAGCTGCGGTGATTGAGACCATTCTGGCCGAAGAAGAAGGTTCCTGGAAGGCCCGAAAGGCAGAGGAAGCCATCGCCCTCACGCGAGGGGCGCTCGAGCGGATAGCCCTTGCCGGAAGAAGGGCACTTCGGGAGGAGCAGCATCTCAACGAGCTGATGCGCGGTCTGAGAACCCTGCTCTCGGAGTTTCCAGAAGCCCTTCAATTCATGGAAACCCGGATGCGGGAAATCCGGAGCCGTCTTATCGTCATCGGTACCCACATGCATGCCGGAGACGGAAACGTTCACGTCAACATTCCCGTCCATGCCAACGATCTCGAAATGATGTCCCGGGCTTCGGAAATCGCCGATGCCATCATGGCTCGGGCCGTTGAACTGGGCGGGGTGGTGAGCGGCGAACATGGGATCGGCATCACGAAGTTCAAGTACCTGTCCCAGGAGCGGCTTGCGGCGTTTCTCGAATACCGGGCGGGTATTGATCCGAAGGGCCGGATGAATCCCGGCAAGCTGAGCGATCCGTTGGTTCCCAGGAACAGCTTTACCCCATCGTTCAGCTTGTTGGGGCTCGAGGCCCGTATCCTGCAATTCGGATCGCTCGAGAAGCTTGCCGGAAGCATTGCCGATTGTATCCGTTGTGGAAAATGCAAACCCAATTGCTGCTTTTTTCATCCGCAAGGCCATCACTTTTATTATCCCCGGAACAAGAACCTGGCCCTTGCCGCCCTGATCGAGGCCGTTCTTTACGAAACCCAGCGATCCCATCAAACCCGTTTCGAGGCGTTGCGTTACCTGAAGGAAATCGCCGATCACTGCACAATCTGCCACAAATGCCTTGCGCCCTGTCCGGTGCAGATCGATACTGGGGAGATCAGTGTTCAGGAGCGACGCATTCTTCGGGAAGTCGCCGGGATTCCCGTCCATCCGGTAACCGGTCTCGTTCTGACCTATCTCGAGAGCCGGTCCCGATCGACCAACCGGTTGCTTCGAAAAACCCTCATCGAGTGGGGAAGCGGGGTACAGAGAACGCTTCATCGGCTGATCCGGGTTCTGCCGCTTCCAGCCGAAACGGCGAGCCTTCCTGGATTCGACTACCTGAAAGCGCCGCTTCCCCCTGCAACGGTCGGCACCTTGGCTGACGGGATGCCCCTACGTCGGTTCAATCAAATGGTCCTTCTGGAACCGGAAAAGACGTTTTCCCCGGCGGTGCTGTATTTTCCCGGATGCGGCTCCGAACGTTTGAATGCCCGCATCGGCAGGGCGGCTATTTACGTTCTTCTGCAATCCGGGTATCGGGTGCTGCTGCCTCCGGCCTTTTTGTGCTGTGGTTTTCCGGCCTGGGCCAACGCCAGAACAGACATGCACGAACGAATCCAGCTTCGGAACACGATCATCTTCAGTCAGATGGGGGACATGTTTGGCCGAGGAGAAATAGCAGCCTGTGTCGTCAGCTGCGGCACCTGCCGAGAGGCTCTTCTGCGGATGTCCGTTTCGGAATTGCTCGACTGTCCGGTGGAGGATGCGGCCTGCTGGGTGCTGCGTCACGGATGGTCGATCCGTAGCTCCGGATGCGTTCTCTACCACCGTCCCTGTCATGATTCCACCGTCGGTCAGGCCGTTCCCTTCCTGGAAGGGGTCATCGGGCTTCGGGTCTTTTCCGTGCCGAATTGTTGTTCAGAGGCGGGTACCCTGGCTACGAGCAGTCCCGAAATTGCCGCACCCCTTCGAATGCGAAAGCGACGGTCCATCGAACGGGTCTTATTGGATATCGAGGAAAGTCGACGGAAAGTCCCCACGCTGCTGACGAATTGTCCTGCATGCATTCAGGGACTTGCTCGGATAGAAGAGCCGCACGTGCAAGCACGTCACATCCTCGAGGAAATGGCGCTCCTGATGGGTGGTCCGAATTGGGAGAAAGCATTTTGGAACGCCATACGACATTCGGTGACACTGACGTTCTGAGGTCGGTAAAGCCCGCCAACGAGGTTGCACCCCAACAGATGGACATTAATGATGGCCCCGCAAAAAGTCGCTTTTCCCGTGCTTTTCGTAAATGTCGGGCATGAGCGGGGTAACTGGGGATGCCTTTTGAGATTGCTGCGAAAACGTGTTTGAAGCCGCCGGAGATCGTTGGATCGGACGGACGTGTCCGATCGACTTTTCATTGAAAAGCAATCCGTTGCGATTCAACCAGTTCCTATTTGCTGTTT
>JBFMBE010000095.1:0-13460 GCA_040755275.1 Thermodesulfobacteriota bacterium
TCAGCAATTCTGTATTCCAAGTTTGGCTATCCGCCCGATCCTACGAGATCGGGCGGCTGAGTTTTTTCGCAGCATCGAAAAAGGTTCCCCAGTCACCCCGCGACTCGACAGAGACTTCCTGACTTTTCCGTGCTTTTCGTAAATGTCGGGCATCAGCGGGGTGGCTGGGGAAGCCTTTTGAGACTGCTGCGAAAACGTGTCGTCAAGACAGCCCGCTGTCGATTTTCTACGGCTTCTCAGCGAACTTCGCTATTGACTTTGACCTTCGACTTCTTTATTCTCCAGACGGTTTTTTGAAACCTCAAAGGTTTCTATACGGGTCTAATCAAATTTTGCTGTTAATTAAAAAGGATAAGCGCATGCAGCGGTTGGTGCGTTTCCAGCTTGCGATGGTTTGCATGCTTTCCATGTGGGTGTCTTTTTCCGCTTGTGGCGTGAAAACCGGCTCTGTCACTTCTCCACAGGTTACGGTTTCCAAGATCAAAGTGGAAGATATCAACCTGTTCGAGGCTGTTGTACGCGTCGAGATGCGCTTCATCAACGTAAACGACGATCCAGTCGATTTCAAAGGCATGAACTGCGAACTTCATGTAGACAACATCCGGCTGGCAACTGGGGTTTCCAACCTGCCCATCCACATTCCTTCCCGACAAACCGCCGTCATCCCGATCACCGTCTATTCTTCCGTTGAAGACATGACGCGCGTCATCCGGGACATCCGTTCGAAGGACAAGGTCACCTACGAAATGAACGGAAAGCTTTACATGGACGGCGGCCTTTTCAAACCCGATTCTCTGGCCTTTCAATCCAAAGGAGAAATTTCCCTCGAAGGTCTCAAGGCTTTCCGGATGTAGCCCCGCTGATCAAACGCTTCATGGTATCGGTACGGTTTCCCGATCCCCTCACGTCTCCCCTGCTTCTTCTTGCTCAGAAAACAGCCATTCGCTGACGATCCGGTCAAATGGCGGCCGAATATCCCTCCAGACCGGTTTGATGGCTTTACCCTCCAGCCATTCGAATTCAACCGTTTCCATTCGACCGGGAATAATGTGCTCATTCTGGGAACCGTAGCGCTTTTCCGGCGTATATTCGATATAGATCAGGCGTGCAGGATCGATCCCGAAGCGCTCGACGATGGTGGTTGCAATGTGCCCCGCACAGCTTCGAACACTCATGGGGCTGCCTGCAATATCCTGAACGATGACCAGATACGGCTTGAAATAGAGCTGTTTAGCTGAACCCCGGCGCAAATCGATCAGTCGAAGATGGCACTTGCCGCTTCCCAAACGCATGGGTCCACCCCACCCCTGCCACTCGTAGGTATCGTTATAGAGCATCATGGCCGGCCCTCCCTTTGTGTCGTCCAATGGATCACAGGCTTCCGTTGCCCTCCATCTTGCAATATGGCGGATCGACGATCCTCTTGCAGCAGAATGCCTATGGAAAGTATAAGAAGGGAATCCGATGAAGTCCATCCCCCTCCGAAAAAGAAGGAAAGGATTCCCATGAACCACCCCCGCCTGCTGATGGTAGGCTGGCTGATCGACGGAACGGGCCAGAAAACTCGACGGCACATGTGTATCGGGATTCGAAACGGCTGGATCGACTTCGTTCGTCCCTGCGACCCCGCGCTGACAGCGAAAGGAACCGAAGAAATCCAGGATTGGTCGAATGCAACCGTCCTCCCGGCCTGGATCGATTGTCACGTCCACCTGGCAATGTCCGGAACAACGAACCCCGAGGAACGAACGGCCCAGTTGTCAGACGAAGATCCGGAACGGATCCATCGAATCGAACGACACCTAACCGATCATCGCCGCTGGGGGATCGTCGCCGTTCGGGACGGTGGAGACCGACACCAGTCGGTGTTGCAGTATTGCCGAAACCTGGCGGCGCGGGGCATCCGGCTACCCGTTCATGTGGCGACACCTGGAGCCGCCTGGCATGCCCGGGGTCGATACGGCCAAGTGATCGGCCGATCCCCGGCCGCTGGAAAGACCCTTGCCGAAGCCATCGAATCGAACTGGAACGACTGCCCGTACAAACCCGATCATCTGAAAATCGTCCAGTCCGGATTGAACAGCTTGACACACTTCGCCCACCAGACGGCTCCTCAGTTTTCATTTTCGGAACTCCGGGAGGCCGTTTCTCTTGCCCATCGATTGGGTTTACCCGTTATGGCCCATGCCAATGGGATACTCCCCGTATCGATCGCCGCTGATGTCGGGTGTACGTCCATCGAACACGGATTCTTCATGGGAGAAGAGGTATTGAAGCGGCTGGCTGAACTGGGAACGGTCTGGGTACCGACTGTCGGTACCATGAAGGCCTATGCCGAGTCCCTTCCATCCGATTCCGCCCAGATCTCCGTCGCCCAAAAAACACTCGATCACCAGCTGAATCAGTTGTATGATGCCAGACGATTCGGTGTACGCATCGCCATGGGAACTGATTCCGGAAGCATGGGCGTTCATCATGGTCGAAGCTTTCTCGAAGAGTTCCGGCTCTTTCTCGAAGCAGGTCATGCCGTGCACGAAGCGGCGGCGGCAGCTTCCCGCAATGGTGCAGAACTAATAGGGCTTGGGCATCTGGGCACCATCGAAGTCGGAAAAGCCGCCGTTTTTCTCCGAATTCCGGGACCTCCAGAAACGATCGCCGAACAACTGGTTCATGTGGTTCTGGAGGACTTCCGGCAACCGGCAATCGATGACGACCCCTCCTCAGGGGATAAGAACAGGTAATCATTCGACTGCCCACTGCCCACTGCCCACTGCCCACTGATCACTGCCCACTGATCACTGATCACTGATCAAAGGAAACCGACATGGAGGCTGTTGTCCGATCCGTTCGAACCATTCATCGAGGCAGGGTGTTCACCCTGACCGCAGAAGAACTTACGCTCCCCAATGGAAACGATACGACCATCGATATCATCCGTCATCCGGGAGCTTCTGCCATCGTGCCGATCACGACATCGGGCGAAGTCATCCTGCTTCGCCAGTATCGCAGAGCCGTCTCCGGAACCATCTGGGAAATACCCGCCGGCACATTCGATGGAACAGAAGACCCGTTGATCTGCGCCCAGCGGGAATTGGTCGAAGAAACCGGCTATACTGCCGCAACGTGGCGAAAACTGGGTGAAATCACACCCGTGGCCGGATATTCCGATGAACGGATTCACCTGTTTTTGGCTACAGAACTGACTTCGGCTTCCCAGCATCTCGATCCGGACGAAGTCCTCTCCATCCATCCGGTGCCATACCCGAACGCGATCGACATGATCCATGAAGGAATCATCCAGGATGCCAAAACCATTGCTGGACTCTTTCTGGCCAGCCGATTCCTGAATATACGGCCAGAATTCAGTTGACCGTCAGGTTCGACCATCCAACTGCCGAACTGCATGAGGATACTGAGGATGAACGCCGTTTCCGCCCCCAACAAATATACGGATCACTTGAACCTGCTCTTCGATATGAGCGAACTGACCACCGTTCTGGCCGACTCCCGGGATATCAACCATTTCCTGCGCGAGACGGCCCGAATGGTCGCTCAGCACCTCGATGCCGATGTCTGCTCCATCTATTTGTACGACAACCAGCAACACGATCTCGTTCTGAGAGCGACCGTCGGATTGAATCCGGAATCCGTCGGGAAGGTCCGATTGAAAAGCGGGGAAGGATTGGTTGGTACGACGATGATGTCCCGCCAACCGACCTGTGAAGGGTCGGCAAAGGCAAATCCCCGGTTCAAATACTTTGCGGAGACCGGTGAAGAGCGTTTCGAGAGTTTTTTGGCTGTTCCGATTTTTCGGGGTGCCGAAAACATCGGCGTTCTGGTGGTGCAACACGGCCGGAAGGACTATTTCGGAGAAACCGATATCCTGACCCTGAAGGCCACGGCATCTCAGCTGGCGGGCGCCATCGAAAACGCGCGGCTTCTGATGAGCATGTCCGATCGCTCGGAGAAGGAAAATGGGATTCCCGAGCAAGTGCGTTTCGTCCGCGGCCAAAGCGCCTGCCCCGGTTTTGCCTTCGCGCCTTGCCTGAAACTGGAAAAGGCTGCATCGCTTCTATTTGAGGATGACCCGACCGACAAACGAAGCGGACTCGGAATCGACGCCTACCACCAGGCCTTTCAGCAGACCCTGAATCAGTTGAAGACCCTGCAGGAAAGGTTTGCCGAACGCCTGCCCGAAAGCGCGTCGATGATTTTCACCGCCCACTTCATGATCCTGAAGGACAGCCGATTTCACGCCGAAATCATGTCCAAGATCCGGTCCGGCATGGATGCGGTGCAGGCGGTCAAATCCGTTACCCGGCATTATATCGCCCTCTTTTCCTCCAGCCCTTATTCCTATCTGAGGGAGAAGGTCGTCGACATGCAGGATCTGGGAGCACGGCTTCTCGAAAACCTCCTGCCAGGAGGATCCGATGAATGGCATGGATTCCAGAATCGCATCATCATCGCCCGGGAAATCTTCCCTTCCGATATCCTGAAACTGGCATCCCAGGATGTGGCCGGAATCGTTCTGGTCAGCGGCGGCATCACCAGTCATGTCTCGATTCTGGCTCGATCCCTGAAAATTCCGACCATCATCGCGGACAATCCTGAATTGCTCACCATTCCCGACAACACCGCTGTTCTGATGGATGCCGATATCGGAAATCTCTATGTCGATCCCTCCCCGGCGGTCCTGAACCAGTTCGAGGAACGGAACCAAGCCCGGGCACAGATGTCGCGGCTGGCCCCCCAAATGATCCCGACGACCCTCACCGCGGACGGGGAACGCGTTCGGTTATATGCCAACATCAATCTGCTGAGCGAACTGCCCCTGGCCAACGAGCTGCTTGCGGAAGGGATTGGGCTGTATCGCTCCGAATTCCCCTTTATCATCCGTTCGAGTTTCCCCTCCGAAGAAGAGCAGTATCATATTTACCGCCGCATCGTGGAGGCAATGCCGAAAAAGCCCATCGTCATCCGGACCCTCGATATCGGCGGTGACAAGGTTCTGGCCTACTCGGAGGCGACCGTAGAAGCCAATCCGGAGCTGGGGCTTCGCTCGATCCGGTTTTCCCTGCAGCACACAGATATCTTCGAGCAGCAGATCCGGGCCATTCTGCGGGCCGGTGCCGGACATCCCGATCTGGGCATCATGTTTCCGATGATCGCTTCCCTCGATGAGTTGCTGGAGGCCAAGGCCGTCGTCCGACATTGCATCGATGAGTTGCGGCACAATGGCTTCGACCACCTGGAAACACCCAAGATCGGCATCATGGTCGAGCTTCCGGCTGTCATTCCCATCCTGGATGAATTGGCCGCAGAATCGGATTTTCTGTCGATCGGTACCAACGATTTCATCCAGTACATGCTGGCTGTGGATCGAACGAATGAAAAAGTCGCCATCTACTATCAACCCGGCCATCCGGCTGTGTTGCGTGGGCTGCATGCCATCGTTCAGGCGGCCAGTCGACAGGGGAAACCCGTTTCGGTTTGCGGTGAACTGGCTCATGAACCCGAATACGTCATCTTTCTCATCGGCATCGGGGTGCGTCGTCTGAGCCTCGATCCACAGTACCTGCCCCAGGTTCAGGGTCTGATTCAGCGGCTGAACCTCAAACAAGCCGAATCTTTCGCAAACCTCCTGCTGACCAAGGCAAGCGTTCGAGAAACAACGGAACTCATTGCCAACTATCGGGACTATTGTGATTTGGGCCGAGCCGAAGAACCCGGTGGCGGGGAACGATGAGACAGCAGGTGGAATTCAGTCGGCAGTGGGCAGTGGGCAGTCGGCAGTGGGCAGTGGGCAGTGGGCAGTGGGCAGTGGGCAGTGGGCAGTGGATAGTGGGCGGTGGATAGTGGGCGGTGAACGGATGGCAGGTACCTGAGCCCTTTTTCCTTCTCACATATATCGTTTGTTCCTACATGGATTCAAGGAGATCATCTGAAATGAACGTTGTCGCATTCAACGGAAGCGCCAGAAAGGACGGCAATACGGCGATTATGATCCGGTCGGTATTGAGTGTACTTGAGGAGGCCGGCATCCAAACCGAACTCATCCAGCTTGCCGAAAGGAAAATCTCCGGATGCAAGGCCTGCTATGGATGTGTCAAAAAGAAAAACGGTAGGTGCGCCGTTGCCAAGGACGATCTCAACGAGATGCTGAACCGGATGATCGAGGCCGATGGGATCATTCTGGGCTCACCGACGTATTTCGCCGATGTGACCAGTGAAATGAAGGCATTGATCGACCGCTGCGGCATGGTGAGCCGGGCCAACGGCGACCTGCTCAAACGAAAAGTGGGAGCCGCGATCGTCGTGGCCAGAAGGGGTGGCGCCATTCATGCCTTCGATTCCATGAACCATTTCTTCCTGATCGGACAGATGATTGTCGTGGGATCGAATTATTGGAACATCGGAATGGGATTGAATATCGGTGATGTCAGCTCCGATCAGGACGGACTGGCAACGATGCGCGTTTTGGGGGAAAACATGGCGTGGCTGTTGAAGCGCCTGTCTGCATGAGTTCTTGAATGGCCAAAACCACCGAACCCGTCACCCAGGCCATTCGGGTCTTGAAAGCGGCTGGGCTTGCCTATCGTCTGCATGCCTATCCGTACGTCGACAGGGGCGGCGCCGCCCATGCCGCCTCCTGTCTCGGCATTTCACCGCATGCAGTCGTCAAAACCCTCGTGATGGAAACGGATACCGGAAAACCGCTGCTTGTCCTCATGCACGGTGATCTCGAGGTTTCCACCAAGTCCCTGGCAAGGCATCTCGGAGTGAAATCCGTTTTCCCCTGCAGCAGCGAGCGGGCCAACCGATTGACCGGATATGTCGTCGGCGGCATTTCCCCCTTCGGCGTTCGAACCCCCATGCCCGTCTACATGGAAGCAAGCATTCTTCTATTGAATCGCATGCTCATCAATGCCGGGAAACGGGGGTGGCTTGTCGAATTGCATCCCGGCGAAGCGGCGGACCTTCTCCATGCCGAACCAGTCGAAGTGGGCATATCCGCTTGAGAAGAGAGCCCGTTCCTGGGACGTCGAACCAGTACAGACGTCCGGCTATCGGTGAACGAGGCCAATTCGTTCCCAACCAATCCCGCCGGTGCGTCCAACCCATCAGCGATCGGGTGGTCCAGTCTTTTCCGAAACAGCCTCTCAGGACCATCGCCCTTACGAAACAATCACCTTCGATGGGCTCGCAACAAGTCGCTAACCACCGATTTCCCTTCAAAGCCGGGCCTGAGCATGGCGGGGCATATGCCTTTTGATGCTGCAGCGGATACTTGTTTGAAGCCGCCGGAGATCGTTGGGCCGGGCGGCGTTCAACAACAAACGAATGTTTGAAAATCAAACTGTTGTACCTTACTGGTCTGTATCGAATGACTGACCCGATGCCCGGCCCTTACGAGCTCGGGCGGCTGAGTTTTTTCGCAGCATCGAAAAAGGTTCCCCAGTCACCCCGCGACTCGACAGAGACTTTCCGACTTTTTGCGGGGCCATCATCAATCATCGGCACGATCCGGGAGCGATCAAGAAGGGACGCATGGCGTTCTCGATCATCAGGCGTACCTGCTCGACACTTCCTTCCGCCATTTCCTCCGGTTGGATGGGAGCACCAAAGGTCAGAGTGACATGGGAGAAGGGTTTGGGTATCATGAACCGATCCCAGCTCTGGGCATACCATGCCCGATCTGCGGATGCCCAAAGCGGCACGACAACGGCTTGGGCCGATTTCGCCATGGCGGCGACACCCGGCTTCACGATCCCTGCCGGCCCCTGGGGGCCGTCCACGATGTGACCAGCAAGCCGTGACTGTTTCAGCTCTCGGATCATGGTTTTCAGAGCAGCGGTTCCTCCTCGGGAGGAAGACCCCCTGATCGGTCGAAAACCGCCCAGCCGTGCAATGGCCGACGCGATATCCCCGTCCTGGCTCCGGCTGATCATGATGGTGATGGCAGGGGGCTGGTGCCTGCTGAAATAATCGAAAGCCGGAAAAAACTGCTGATGCCACATGCACAGCAGGACATTCCGGCCTTCTTGATACAGAAGGCTCCAGCCGTCACCGTTTCGGATGGTGTATCGATAGGTCCGACAGAGCAGCCGGATCATGCCATATGCCAACACGGAAAACCAGCTGGCCTGCAACAAGTGGGAAGGTTTCCATTTCATGAAGGCTCACCGTATGGAAGATTGCACCGCAGCCGGAGAAAGTCGGATGCGCTCCCCGGGAACCAGCGTCTTGTTCATGTCGAAATGGTTCAGGATAGCCAGGGCTTTCACGGGGATGCCGTATTTCCTGGCGATGCCGGAGAGCGTTTCGCCTTTCTGAACGACATGGACGTTTTCTGCCTGGATGGGCATCGTCTTCAGCCGTTCCAAGAATCCTGCTGCACCATCCGGAGGCAGGGTCAACACATGGAAACCGGATGGCAGAAAATACCCCCGAATTTCGGGATTTAGATCACGAACCATCTTATAAGAAGTGCGGGCCGCTCGAGCGATCAGAAGCACGGAAACCGGTTGTTCGAGTTCGAGCTGCACCTGCCGCGTGACAAGCGGAGGATAGAGGTCTTCGGGCTTCAGAACGAATCCGAAACGCTCTGGCCGAGTCAGGATGGTCTTGGCAGCCGCAAGCCGAAGCACGTATCGCTGCGTCTCCTGGGGAAGATGCAACTGATAGAAATCCCGGCAATCCTGAAGAAAGATTTCCGTCCGTAGACCCTCTTCCCCCATATTGTAGGCGGCTGCCGCAAGCGACCACGAGCCGAATTCCCGATACAGCGCCGTCAGATAGTCCAGAGCTGCCCGAGTGGCGGCGCTTGGATTCCGACGCTCGTCCACGTCGGCAGTGATGTTGAGGCCATGGCGTTTTCCCGTTTCGGGTATGAACTGCCAATGACCGACAGCCCCCTTGGAGGATCCGGCATGGGGCAGAAAGGCGCTTTCGATGATCGGAATGAACTTGAGATCTGCAGGAAGATGCCGCTCCACCAATATCGATTCAATTTCCGGAAAATATCGTGAACCGCGTTTCAGCCACAGGACAATCTGAGCCGGATCCCCCAACATCAGCAGCATTTCCCGTTCGAAGCGCTCTCGGACGTCGGGATTGGAGAGAGGAACGGGCTCTCCACACACATCGACGCTTTCGACCGCACGGATGCCGTCCAGCAACCACTGAACCCAGGGAGCACCTCTCTGCATGTATTCGGAAGACGCAGTGGAAAGTCCGAGATACAGCCACATCAGAGGAACAGCGACAATCCAAAGAAACCTTTTGTTGCCCAAGAAAAGCATTACGGTTCGACTCCAAAACGTATCCATTTGAACCGATTTTGGATATCCGCCGAAACCCGAGCGCCGATTCGGGCCATCAGCATGTTTTCGGGTTTGAGGCAAATATTGGGCTCGTTGGTTTGAAATTCCCGAAATCCGAACGGCTCGAAGAGACCGAACAACATTTGACGGTATTCCTGTGCGGATTTGCCCGTTCCGTCCAGGTCCCATGTCCAGGAATAGCCGACGAGATAGACGATCATGTCTTCGAGCCTCGGGTGGCTGAGCAACATCTCGACAATTTGACGGGCGATTCCGGTGGAGCGCCAATCCCTACAAACCTCGATGGCCTTCAATTCGATCATGACGCCTGGCCCGACCCGGAACCATCGTTCATCGGGCTCCGGATGAACGAGCAGCCCGAAACCGATGATGTGGCTGTTTTGTGTCAACGCAAGGACGATGTTCGCACCTTCTGTTCCAGCCAGCTGAACGAGGCTCTCCTTCCGGGTGTACAGGGACTTGTACCGGGCATAGACACCAAACTGGGGATCGAGGGTACATGCTTCGATCCGTTCAGCCGAACAAAACGATTCCATCAGGATATCGCCCTTGGCTGTGGAAACGACCCGCTGTACGGACGGATATCGTTCGGTGGGAGTATTCGAATACATGATGCCGATACACTTTCGGTAGTCTAAAAATCTCCCCAGTTCTTGTGCAGCCGTTTGCTCATGATGACCAGATGGTGCAGATTTCCGCAGGAATCCTTCACATAGTTGCGCAGTTGAGCCCGTTCGAAGAAATCGAGTTTGTTGGCTGCTTCGATGGCGGCATCTTCGATTCCAGCCACAAAATCCGCACGCAGTTCTTCCAGGCCGAGGTCCATGGCCAATTTGATGATGTCGAGCATCATCCAGGTTCCAAGACGCATGTGTCGAACCTCGGGAAGAATCATGATCCGGATACGACCAATGTGCTTGGTGCATCCAGCCTGGCGTAGATGCAGGCTGGCATGCCCCACGATCTCGCCGTGACACAGGGCGATCAGCGAATGCACTATGCCCGTATCGATACCGTCGATCCATTTTTGAATGGTCCCGGGATCGAGGACATCGTAACGCATGAACCACCGGTCGCTTTCGGGGACTTTTTCATAGAACCGGGTCAATGCCTGCTGATCCGAACGTTCCAGCGCCCGGATCATCGCCTCACGACCGTTCTTCAAAACGACTTCTTTGGGGCACTTCACGGGAATTCCTTTCTGATGGTCTCTCAAAAAATCAGGCAGTTTCTATTGACCCGCACCCTCGTCGGCCGGATCGACTCGATGAAACCTGCAGCAGGACGTTGCCTGAACAGGAGGAAAAGGATGGAAAACGGAGGGACTGTTCACAACATCCGCAGCCGATCAAGAAGCGAGGCACGATCGGAAGTTTGGAAAAGAGTTTCCGAATTCTGGACATTTTCTTGACTTATAGGGTCGGTCATGTTAAAGAACCCGCCATGTGTCGGGGCGTGGCGCAGCCTGGTAGCGCACTTGAATGGGGTTCAAGGGGTCGGAGGTTCAAATCCTCTCGCCCCGACCATACCGATGAATCGCTTCTCTGACCAACCATCCATTTTCATCAGCAACAACCGCTCCACCATTTTCCCTTCCGTCAATAGCCCCTGTAGCCCAGTGGATAGAGCAATGGATTCCTAATCCATGTGCCGCAGGTTCGATTCCTGCCAGGGGCACCAAATAAATCAAGACGCAAAGGGAAAGTTCTAAAACAGCCAAAAATATCAGCAGGAATAACATCGGTTTTGCCCCAAATCTGCCCCATTTTTTTAGATGGCCCTGCAAACAGTCGAACCTACATTCCACACCCCTAGGCGGTGGCGAAAGGGTAATTTTTGATCAACCTTTTTTCTGGACTCAGCTCATAGAACGTGGCAAAAGGGTTGGCCATGAAAGTGCCAACTCTTATTCAAAGCGGACTGGTTACCGACGGGGATATTGGTTTCATTCGGGAACTGATCGAACAAAATCCTTCCTGTAGTCGGTCTCGGTTGAGTCGGGAACTTGTAGAACGTTGGAATTGGCGAAACGGCAACGGGCTACTTAAAGACATCGCCTGCTGAAGTCTGCTGCGAAAGCTTGACGAAAGAGGCCTCATCCATTTCCTTAAAGACCCTCTGGTCGTCAACAACATCTTTTAGAAAGAACCGCTGTGCATCGAGGCCCTTGGATTGGTCCTGCTGCTCTCCTTGCTCATCTGGAACCTCATTCAACGCCAGATGCGCATGTACCTCGATAAAACCAAATCCGCCATCGAATGCCTGGATCGCCGCAAGACCAACCGCCCCACTTCTTACGTGTTGACCACCAAGTTCCGTTATGTCCAGATCATGTGCTGCGACAACCTACGGATGCTCAAAAAACCGCTTAAACCGGTTCAACTGGCCTATCTCCAGGCTCTTGGCCTTACCGAGGATATCTTTACATCCAGCCTACCGCCTCCCTTTCCGGAAAAACCCATCAGATAACGCCTCAAAAAGGTGTAGAATGTAGGATTCAGGACAAATAGTAAATACCTGTTCTTAAATTAATGATATTGGCTCCATCATTACTGATCATCCAATATTTTTGTTTTCTTTTTTAAGAATCTGATAATTACATACATTATTGAACCAGTGATTAATATTGACAGCCACATTTTGTCTATTTCGAATTTTTGTTCTACAAATATATCACCGGTAATTTCAAGAATTAAAAAGGCAACAATTATTGCAAATATACTTTTATATTCATTTTTTATAGCTTTTCTGAATGAAAATGCCGTATCAGAAGAACTCCATTTTCGCATATCGGGTATAAAGGCAGGTGTCTTTTCTGCCCATTGTGAATAGTTATCTCCGAACTTTTCTCTTAAATATTCTTCTTCAGCAAACATGATTCTCTCATAATACAACCAGAATATAAGCATTACTATAAGACTGAACCACCACAGATGGAAAAAAGCAGATAGACCGAACCATATTATAAAATTGCCCAAATACAAAGGATGTCTGACTACCGAATACATCCCCACAGTATTCAACCTGTCCGCTATCTGTCTCCGTGTGTTTGTTCCCGATGTGCCTTCTGGGGTATAGCCGACTGTGAAAAAACGGATTCCGACTCCTAAAAACGATATGAACATACAGGCTATTTCCCATATGTCATCATATGTTTCATTATGACCGGGATATTCAAAATAACTCATTCCTAAAAGAACTATTATAATCATGACTAGAGGGAGATAACTTCGCCATCTGAAAAGCCAATTGCCTTGTTTGTTAAATTCTTCTCTTAATGCCATTCTTAATTTTCCTTATTTATGTCTCAGTCTTATTGATTTTCTGATCAATATCATTTTTGCTGAAAAATTCTTGTCCTCATGCAAACAATCTTACAACGATTTCTCCCGCAATCGTCTCCTGCCCTTCAATTATATTATCTTCTTTTTGATGAACCTCATCAAAGGCTTCTATCAAGAGGAGCTCGATCATAAGGTCCTTGACCATTCAGAATTCTTTGCTCGAAAGGTAACCAAGAGCGCTTTCTGCAAAGCCAGAAAAAACTCAAATGGGATGCATTCGTCCAACTGAAGTTAGAAGCGGTCAATTATTTCTACCGCCACTTCAATCCCAAAAAATGGTTTGGACTCACCATTCTTGCAATGGACGGATCAACTGTGATGGACTCGAAAAGGGCCGCCGTTACCCCGATTTTGTCGATTGCCGGGCCTGAGCATGGCGGGGCATATGCCTTTTGATGCTGCAGCGGATACTTGTTTGAAGCCGCCGGAGATCGTTGGGCCGGGCGGCGTACAACAACAAACCATTGTTTGAAAATCAAATTGTTGTACCTTACTGACCCGTATCGAATGACTGACCCAATGCCCGGCCCTAACGAGCTCGGGCGGCTGAGTTTATCCGCTACAGCGAAAAAGGTGTATGCCCTGCCATGCGACAATGATGAGCCTTTCCGACTTTTTGCGACTCCATCATATAAGATGGCCTCGCAAAAAGTCGCTTTTCCCGTGCTTTTCGGGAATGCCGGGCATCAGCGGGGTGGCTGGGGAAGCCTTTTGAGCTTGCTGCGAAAACGTGTTTGAAGCCGCCGGATATCGTTGGATCGGACGGACG
>JBFMBE010000096.1:0-13271 GCA_040755275.1 Thermodesulfobacteriota bacterium
TTTTCCAAGTTTGGCTATCCGCCCGATCCTACGAGATCGGGCGGCTGAGTTTTTTCGCAGCATCGAAAAAGGTTCCCCAGTCACCCCGCGACTCGACAGAGACTTCCTGACTTTTTGCGGGGCCATCCTACTTGACGATTAGATCGTTTCGGACGGCCTTGACTCCCTGAACGCTTCGGGCGATCTGTTCCGCCTTCTGAACGGCTTCCTTGGAGCCAACAAACCCACTCAATTGGACGGTCCCCTTATAGGTTTCCACACCGACTTCAAACGATTTGAGCAGATTGTCTGCAGCCAACAGAGCCTTCACCTTGGTCGTGATGACCGAGTCGTCGATGAATTCACCAGCACTGGATTGTGTGGATGTCGATGCACAGCTTGCCATGCATACAAACAGCACCAGACCGATCAACCCATGTACCATCCGCTTCCAACGTAACGTCATATTCTCCTCCTTTCAATTACCTTCTACCATGTCACGCGTTCCGCTTCCACCACCGGCCCGTCCATACAGGCATGCAGCATCTTCGTCGGGGTGGAGGCATCCGGCAGGGCGCATCCCAGGCACACCCCCATTCCGCAGGCCATCATCGTTTCCAGAGAAACCTGGCAGGAAACGCCGAAACGGGAGGCGATCCCTGCAACACAGGCCAGCATTCCCTTCGGTCCACAAGCCAGGATGATATCCGGGCGTTTGCGCTGAACCCGCTCCTCGAGCGGGGTTGTCAGCAGGCACTGATCTCCGTAACTGCCATCATCCGTAGTGACGATGACTTCGACGTTGAATTTCCGAAAATCGGCTTCACACAGGACGTCTTCCCGAGTTCTGCCTCCTAAGAACAGCACGACATCCATCGCCTCCCGACCTCGTGCCATCCAGTCTTCCACAAAAAACCGCATGGGTGCGACCCCGACACCACCGGCGGCGAGATAAACCGTAGATGCCTCCTGAGGAACGTGAAATCCGTTTCCCAATGGTCCCATCAAGCTGACGGACTGCCCCTCCGGAACCATCGTCAGCGCCCGGGTGAACGGCCCGACGACCTTGTAAAGGATTTCGATGGCCCATTGATCCGGCTTGAACTCAAACACTCGGTGAATGGAAAACGGTCGCCGCAGCAGGACGTTGCACCGGTCGGCCAGGTGCAGGGTGACAAACTGCCCGGGAACGGCATTCCGGTAGGCAGCATTGCAGCTCAAGGCCAATTTGTAGGCGTTGGACTTGATTTCGAGATTCCACAGGACCATCGCTTGTTCGAGTATCACGGAACACTCCCTGATTCACTGAAGGAGAATGGCGGATGCAAACCTTCCGGTCACCTTCCGCCTTCTGTAGGAAAAGAACAGATCGCTGCGGCAGCGGGTGCATACGCCGCTGTCTTCGATGTGGGATTCCAGAACCCCCTCGGCTGTCAGCTGGTCTCGGGTAAGACGCCAGAAATCGAAATGGGTATCATCCACCCGATAAGACCAGAACACCTCGGGGATTTCGGTACGATAATGGATGAATTCGGCACAACATGCCCCTAGAGAAGGGCCGATGCCGGCCCGTATATGTTCGGCTTTCGATCCGAAGCGCTCCTGCATCACGCGGACGGCCTTGCCGACGATGTTTGCAATGCTGCCCCGCCAGCCGGAATGTACGTTTGCGATCACCCGTCTTTCGGGATCGAAAAGTAGGACGGACTGACAGTCCGCCACCTGAATGACGAGAGCAATGCCGGGTATGTCCGTCACCAGGGCATCGGCAACGATGAGCCGTTCATCGGAGGAATCGATGTCCATCCGTGAAAGGACATGCACGCCATCGCCATGCACTTGAGAACAGCAAACCAGCCGCACGTTGCCACCGAGGGCTTTTGCCATCCGGCTTCGATTTTCGCAGACATCCTCCACCCGGTCCCCATTGTGGATGGCCATGTTCAGGCTCTCATACGGCCCCTGACTGACACCCCCTTTTCGGGTGAACACCCCGTGAGAGATTCCCGCACACCGGTTCAGTATTGGAAATTGATAATAGATCAGCCCATCGGATGATCTCAACAACATGGTTTCCAGATTCAACATCCCCCGTATTCTGAGGTTCACGAACCGCCCCTACCCCCTTGCCGAATCTTACGGCATTCCATTGACAAACACCGGAAATACGCTTACGTTCACCCCATACGAGTCGACCCGATTTCATCATGCACCGGCAAGGGCGCAATTGCCGGTCTTCTTCGAAAGGAAAGCAATCATGGCAATCGAAACAAAGGAAGAAGTGCTGGAGCGGATCATGTCCCAGGCCAAACCGAATTGCCCGCACTGTCATCAACCCATGTCTCTCTGGGAAGTACCACCCTTCACCTTCAGCGATGGACTCGGATGGGGTGTACCCTATCTATACGTCTGTTTCAACGACGCGTGTTCCCTTTACACATCGGGATGGGAAAACCTCAAGGAAAACTACAACCATCATGCGAGTTACCGCTGCATGAACTACCCCGGAACCGAACAATTCGAAATGATGCCGGTATTCAGTCCCATTGGAGCCACCGGTCAGATCATCGACGATCAGGTTCTGCTGGAGCGGGAAGTGCTTAAGGAGAACATCAAGAAGGGGTTCTCCATCCTGGCGGAATGCTATGTTTCCAAGGACAGCCAGGCGATCATGACCATTCTGATCGATGCGAGCCAGCCTGCCCGCGTCCGGCTGAAGGCCGCCGAAATGATCGGTGACATCGGTGAGATCGAGGCCATCGAACCGCTTCGTTCCATCAAGGTCGGCAATCAGCTCATCCAGAACAAGATGGAAGATGCCGTCCGCAAGATTCACGAGCGGTTCTTTACCCGCGAATGTCCCTTCTGCGCCGAAATCATCAAGCAACGTGCGCAGGTGTGCAAGCATTGCGGCCGGGAAGTCGCCGGTCTTTAGTCCGTTCTTCTAAAGCTCTTGCGCTTCCCAACCCCCTCCCAGGGCTTTGTACAGTGCCACCAATTGGGTCGACACCGTACGAAAGCTCTGGTACAGGGTGTCCTCCGATGCATAAAGGGCCTTTTCCGCCTGCAAGACATTCAGGAAATCCGTCTGTCCTCCGCTGTACAATCGAAGCGCCAGATCGAGCGCCCTCCGATTGGCTTCCACCGCCTTTCGCAATGCATCCTGACGGGAAGCCTCCTTGGTCGCTGCCGTCAGGGCGTATTCCACTTCCTGCAAGGCCGTCAGCACCGTCTGCCTATAGTTCAACAACGCCTGCTCCTGCTGAGCTTCCTTTACTGCGATGTTGGAACGGATTTTCCCGGAATCGAACACCGGCAGACTGATGGAGGGGCCGATCGACCAGAAGCGGCTCGACCAATCCAGCAGTGTCGATGCGCTGGTACTCTGGTATCCGACATTTCCCATGAGGTAAACCTTGGGAAAGAGGTCGGCAGTCGCCACCCCAATCCTTGCGGTTGCAGCGTGAACGGCTGCCTCCGCTTTTCGAATGTCCGGACGTCTGCGGCTCAGATCGGCAGGCACACCAACGGGTACCCGATTCAAGACGCAAGGAATCGCAGCCGGATGCGACAATTCGGCATCCAGCTCTCCCGGCGCCTTGCCCAGCAACACGGCAAGGGCATAAGCCGCCTGTCGGAAGCTGACCTCCAGCACCGGAAGGGTGCTTTCGGTCGAAGCCACCTGTGCTTCGGCATTGACCACATCCAGCCTCGTCACCAGACCGGCCCGATAGCGTTTTTGCGTCAGATCGAGCGTCCTTTTCTGAGTTTCAAGGGCGGATTTGGCAACGATCAACCGCTGCTGAGCCGTTCTCAAATCGACATAGGCCGAAGCCACTTCCGCAGCAAGACTCACCCGCACCCCCCGGACAGCTTCCACTTGGGCGTCGATGTCTGCATCCGCCGCTTCGACGGCCCGCCGGATACCGCCGAACAGGTCGATTTCCCAGGACGTATCGAATCCAGCCTGATATTGATTCGTTTCATAGCCATCCGATCCTATTGCCCGTACGGAAGCACTCGACGGCGAATGAACATTCTTATAGGATCCGTCGACGGAAACATGGGGCCCTTCACCTGACGCAACCCCCCTTCGAACGGCCCGGGCCTCCCGGATCCGCGCTTCGGCAGCCCGCAGGCCGACGTTGGCATCGAAGGCCCTTTCGATCAGGGACGTCAACAACGGATCGTCGAACCGCTCCCACCATCTCGCAAGCCCTTTGTCGATATCCACGTCTGAAGAATCGCCCGGTGCCGAATGCCAAACGGCCGGAAGCTCGACTCTCGACGGTTCATAGGAGGGCCCTGGTGTCATACAGCCGCCTGCAGCGAAGGTCAGCAGCAAACAGCCGATAAACAACGGGTTGGGAAAATTCCAAAATCGGAACATGTTCGAATTCTTTCTCCAAATCGCGATGAGGTCGAAAAAAGGCCGGAGGCCGGTTCACTCGTACCGCAGGGCTTCGATCGGATCGAGTCTCGAGGCCCGCCACGCCGGATAATATCCGAAAATCACCCCCACACCGACGGACACGAGAACGGACGCAAGGATGGCCTCCGGGGAATACCCGATCGGCCATTTAAGGACAAGCTGGACGATGTAGGATCCGCCACGGCCCAGCAGGATGCCGATCACCCCACCCGCCACACACAGCACCACGGCTTCGATGAGAAACTGTCGCAGAATGTCTCTGCTTCTGGCACCGACAGCCATACGCAACCCGATCTCCCGTGTACGCTCGGTCACCGAAACGAGCATGATGTTCATGATCCCGACCCCGCCGACCACCAAGGAAATGAGTGCGACAAAGAGCAGCAGATTCGTCATGAGGGATGCGGTGGACGACAGCGTCTTGGTCATTTCGGTCATGTTCCGGATGTTGAAATCGTCCGGTTCGCCTTCCCGAATCCGATGCCGTGATCGGAGCACCTGGGTCACCTGATCGATCGCGTTCGAAATTTCTTCCGTCGAAACAGCAGCCAGAAACAACTGATCGACGTTGGCAAAACGAATCGGCAACGGCTGGTTGGCTTCTTGAGCGGCCGAGCGCTCCGGATAGAACTTGAAGGAGGAGCCGGGATAAAGTCGGTTCATCGTGGATGTGGAGGAGGATTCCGTTGCAGTCGACTGGACGGCTGTGACCACCGGAGAACCCGTTACCCGGAATTTGATCGATGTCCATGGTGCCAGCACGATGTCATCCTGATCCATGCCCATCATGTTGGCCCCTTTTTCAGAAAGAACGCCGATCACGCGAAAGGAAACGTTTTTAATCCGAAGTTCCTTCCCAATGGGCGAGGCCCCCTCGAACAGCTCCCGAACGATCGTCTGGCCGATCAGACAGACCTTGTTGGCATTCAACACGTCCCGGTCGGAAAATGCTTCGCCTTCGGCAAGCTCGGTCCATTCCCGAACGTCCAGGTAATCCGATGTCGTCCCGATGATCGACGACGGCACCCAGTTGCGGTTGCCGTAAACGACCTGGCTTCTGGCACGCACGATCGGTGCAACGCTTCGGACCGATGGGCACTCGTTCTGAAGGGCTTCCCCGTCCATCGGGGTCAGCGTCATCACGGTTCCGGAACCGAAGGTCACCCCTCCGCTGGCTGCTGTTCCCGGCAGAACGAGAATGGTGTTGGCACCCATGCTGGCGATGGATTTCTGAATGGCTGCAGAGGATCCCTTCCCGATTTCCATCATGGCAATCACCGCACCCACGCCGATCACGATCCCCAGCGTCGTCAAGAGAGCCCGCATGGGATTTCGCATCAGGGCCTGAAGCGCTGTTTTCAGGGTTCGAATGATTCGCATGTCGTCTCTTCCTTCACGAACGATTCCCAATCCTCGCCGTTGTCTGAACCCGAGGTTCCGTCGACCAGCACACCGTCTGCAATCCGAATCAGCCGATCCGCATACCGGGCCACGTCCGGATCGTGTGTCACCAGGATCACCGTAATTCCATCCTGTTGGTTCAGATTCCTGAACATTTCGAGAACTTCACAGCTCGTTCTGGAATCGAGGTTGCCCGTCGGTTCATCGGCAAACAGCACAGGCGGTCGGTTGATGAGTGCCCTGGCGATAGCCACCCGCTGCTGCTGGCCTCCCGAAAGCTGGGATGGCTCGTGGTGGAGACGTTCGGCAAGTCCCACCCTTTCGAGCATTTCTGTCGCCCGAAGGCGGGCCTCCTTGTCGGAAACCACGGTCGCCGCATATCCGAGCGGCATCATGACGTTTTCCAGGGCACTGGCCCGGGGCAACAGGTTGAAGCTCTGAAAGACAAAACCCATCTTGGCGTTTCGCAGATAGGCCCGCTCGTCAACGGTGAGTTGAACGACATTCCTTCCCTCGAACCAGTAGGCTCCGGAAGAGGGCCGGTCGAGGCACCCCAGAATGTTCATCAGGGTGCTTTTCCCAGAACCCGACGAACCCATCAGCGCAACGAATTCCCCCGTATCGATCGTCAGGGATACGCCCTTCAATACGGGTACGTCGATTTCGCCGAGGTGGTAGGTCTTGCAGATATCTTCGAGTCGAATGAGTACCGATTCGGTTTTCATGTTCAGTGCGACCTGCTCCGGAAGAATTGCGGAACAAAGGGATTGGTGGTCTGCTGATTGCCGCCGGCCCTTTCACCCGTCAGTACACCGATCACCACCTCGAGCCCTTCCCGAACCTGGTTCCCCCGGACTTCGGTCATCATGCCATCCGTGGGACCTTCTTCGACCCCCACCGGAACGAGCAGCCCTGCAGGGCCGGGTGTCCACAGAACGCTCCGCTTGTGTTCCGATTTCTTCGCTTCGGGCGACTCCGAAGATGGCGGGCCGCTTCTGTCCTTTCGATAGGCCGGATCGATCATGTCCGGTCGGGGCGACCATTTCAGCGCCGCATTCGGAACCATGAGCACGTTCCGCCGGTTATCGAGCTCGAACTTCACATTGGCGGTCAGATACGGCAGCAGCCTTCCCGATTCGTTGTCCGTAAGCACTTCCACCACATAGGTCACCACGTTCTGGCTCATCACAGCGTTGAGCCGGATTTTACCGACAACCCCTTCGAACTGCTCCCCGGGAAATGCATCCACGGTGTATCGGACCGCCTGACCAGGATGAATCTTGCCGATGTCGGCTTCGTTGACGGCTACCCAGATCTGCATCTTTCGGAGGTCTTTGGCGATCAGAAAGAGGCTGGGTGCGTTGAGACTGGCAACCACCGTCTGACCGATGTTGACCCGACGATCGATGATGATCCCGTTGACCGGGGATTTGATGGTGCAATAGCCAAGGTTCTTCCGTGCTCTGTCGTGACTTGCCTGGGCCACGGCGACGGCCGCCTTGGCCTGCTGCACGGAGGCTTCGGCCACATGAACCGCTGCCTGAGACGCCTCGAAAGCCGCCTGATAGGCGTCGTAACTTGTAGCAGAAAGGGCATCCGAGGGCCCCAACTGTTTGGCCCGCTCCCAGTCCTTCTTGGCCTGCCGAAATTTGGCCTTGACCTGTTCGAGGTCCGCCTGCGAGCGCTTCAGAAGAGCCCGTTGTTGCCTGAGATCTGCCGCAGCCCGGGCTTCGTCGGCTGCATAGAGGGCATCGTCGATCTTGGCTAGTACCATGCCGGCCTTGACTTCAGACCCGTAATCGATCGGTTTCCCCTTTCGATCCTTTCCGAAGCTCTTGATCTGACCCGCGATCTGGGCACCGACGTCGATCACTTCTTCCGGTTCGACGGTTCCCGTCGCACTGATGCCGACAAACAGGTCTCCCCGCTGGACGGGTGCCATCCGAAAGGCCGTCTTCGCCTGTGCATCCGGTCTCTTCCAATACACATACCCTGTTACCAAAACGGCTGCAGCCACGACAGCCGCAGCCACCCGCTTCCCTGTCGAATTCATGTTCGACCTTCCGTTGGTTGCGGCATTTCACATGCCGCAGTTGTCAATTCCAATACCGACCGTCTCTCCTTTACAGGGCGATATCGTCAGATCTATGTCCGTATTTCTCCTGGATGTTCCGTGACAGTCGCTCCGTATCCCTTACATTCATCTAGGGGCGGTTCCAGCAAGTCCGACGGCCTCGGCCACCGTTCGCATCCCCATGATGGTATCGGTGATGAGATCTGTCAAATCCATTCCGAGCATGGCGCATCCCTTCTCGATCACCCGTCGATCGACACCTGCCGCAAAGCGTTTGTCCTTCCACTTCTTCTTGACGCTCGAGGCTTCCATGTCCAGAACACTTCTGGAAGGCCGGACCAGGGCCGCAGTCGTCACGAGCCCCGTAAGCTCATCGATGGCATAGAGAACTTTTTCCAGCTCACTCACCGGCTCTACATCCGAACAAAGTCCCCATCCGTGGCTGACGACAGCCCGGATCCAATCTTCCGGCCATTGTTCGCTGCGCAGAATCTCTTCGGTTTTCCGGCAGTGCTGATCCGGAAACATCTCGTAATCGAGGTCGTGGATGAGCCCGATGATGCCCCACATGTCTTCATCCTGTCCCCTGCGTCCTGCCATGTACCGCATGACGGCTTCCACGCTCAAAGCGTGTTTGATGAGGCTTTCGGCCTGGTTGTAGCGGCATAGAAGCTCCCAGGCTTCCGCTCGTGTCGGTGTTTTCATCATATGGCCTTTCCCTATTTGATACAGACCTTCCGAACCTGCAACAGATTGCAGTATCCGGCGAACACTTTCTCGATTCCATCTTGTTTCAGGGTGGTCATGCCGTCAGCGATGGCCTGATCCCGGATTTCCTCCATCCGGGCCTTGTTTTGAATGAGCTTCTTGACGGCATCGGTTCCCATCAGCAGTTCATGAATGCCCATCCGGCCCTTGTATCCGGTATGGTTGCAAACATCGCAGCCCTCGGGTTTGTATAGGATCAGATCGTCGCTGTATGGAATGCCGACATTTCGTTCGAAATGTTCCGGACCGTATTCCCGGACCAGCTCGTCGTACTCTTCCCGACCCGGATGATAGGGCTTCTTGCACTGTTTGCACAGGGTCAGTACCAGCCGCTGCGCGAGAATGCACAGCACGGCATCGGCGAAATTGAAGGGATCCATTCCCATGTCGAGAAGGCGCGTGATCGATTCGGGGGCACTGTTCGTGTGCAGGGTGGAAAACACGAGATGCCCGGTCAGGGATGCCTCGATTCCGATCTGGGTGGTTTCCTTATCCCGCATTTCACCCACCATGATCACATCGGGGTCGGCCCGCAGAAAGGCACGCATGGCCGTCGAAAAGTCGAATCCGATCTTGGGCGCCACCTGCACCTGACGAAGACCCCGCTGGGTGATTTCCACCGGATCTTCGGCCGTCCAGATCTTCGTCTCCACCTTGTTGATGTACCCGAGAGCCGAATGCAGGGTGGTGGTTTTTCCGGATCCAGTCGGTCCGCAGACGAAGATGATCCCGTAGGGTTTGGAGATGGCGCTGATGAAGTTTTCGTAATTCCGCTTCGAAAATCCCATCTTGTCGAGCGGAATCGGTTCACCGGCAGCCAGGATCCGCATCACCACATCTTCGAGCCCGCCTTGTGTGGGAACCGTCGCCACCCGTAGTTCGATGTCCTTTCCGCCGTATTTCTTGAACTTGATTTTCCCGTCTTGGGGCTTGCGGCGTTCGGCAATGTCCAGATCGGCCATGATCTTGATGCGGGAAACCAGGGCATTGCGGTAGTTGTATGGAATGGTCTGATAGGTATAGCACTGCCCGTCCACCCGGAAGCGGACCTGAACGCTTTCTTTTCCGGGATAGGGTTCGATGTGGATATCCGATGCCTTGCGGCTGTATGCGTCCAAGATGATCTTGTTGACCAGCTGAACGACGGCGCTGTCTTCCTCACCGACGGACTGCTCCGTTTCTTCGTATTCAGTGACATCAGCCTGCAGACGGGAGAGGATGTCGTCGATTCTACCGGTGTCCTTTTCCTCGTTCGTGAAAAGGGTGATGAACTGATGGATGTCTTCCTCGAGGGCCACGGAGAATTTGAGCGGATCCGTCTTGAAGATCGACTTGATCATGTCGATCTTCTGCAGGTCCCGGGGATTGTCGATGGCAATGACCACATGGCCGTCTTCCATCTTGAGGGGCACCCAGACATTGTTTTTCAGAAAGGCAGGTTTGACGCGGGCGATGAGTTCCCCCGGGATGACGTAGTGTGGAGTGTATTCCACGGCAGGCAACTTGTAGAAGCGGCTCATGGAGGTGAGAATGTGTTTCTTTTCGATCTTATACTGTCGGATCAGGACGGTTTCGACGGGCTCCTTGCGTTGCCGAGCTTCGACGATGGCCTTCTCGAGCTCTTTTAAGGTGATGAGGTTTTCATCGATTAAATAATCGAATTTGCTGGGACGACTGACGGCCATCCGCTTCTGGTTGTAGAGAGCGATGCCCAGAATATTGGCAAGATCCTGTACCGAAGCCTCGTCCATGCTCGAAAACGGCTGATCGTTCGTTCGGTTGATGAGTTGGACGACACCGAGCAGGTATTTCTGGTAGATGATGGGGCAGGTCAGCACCTGGCGGGTGACAAATCCTGTCTTTTGATCCCAACTGCGATCGAATTTGAGTGAGGGATCGATCCGCAGCAACGCTTCCGTATCATAACAGTCGGGAATGTTGACGATCCGCTGTTTGAAGGCCGTAAACCCTGCGATGCTCGAAGGTGCAATAGGGATGCGGATTTCGCTGATTTCGGAGCCCGTTTTGAATCGGGAAAAGAGTTCTTTTCTAGGTCCGTCCACGACATAGATGGTGATGCGCTGGGCTTCGAACAGCTGGATGATCTCATCCCGAAGGTTGACGAGGATTTCGTCCAGATTTCCGGCTGCATTGATCCGGTTGCAGATGTCCTGGAGCTTCCGGCGGTAAACCACCTCGCTCTGAAGGCGCTGGAGGCTTTGGGCGGAATCACTGGAGAGGCTCACATTCGACATCGATGATTAATCCTCTGAATGCTTCCGAAAATAACCCAGGATCTTTTTCCCGCCGCCTCCGATCAACACGACTCCCATGAGATACAAACAAAACGTGATGAAGGGAATCATATCGGAAAATACGGGAATCGATCGTATCTGCGGCATGACTTCCGGAATCCGGAAAAATACACCGATTCCAGCCGCCACCAGTGCCACCCCCCAGACCAGTTGAAATGAATTCGGTTTGGATTCCATAGGGATTCTTTTCCGTTCAGTGCTCTCGTATAGCGATGGATGTATTGCATTCGGGACATTTCCCGTCGGCGATGCGGTTTTTCCGGATCCAGAACCCCATGCGCTCGATCAGCAAGGCCGAGCATCCGGGACAGTAGGTATGTTCCCCGGAATCGCCCGGTACGTTTCCGGTATACACGTAGTGCAGTCCTGCAGCAAGCCCGATCCGCCGGGCCTCCTTGAGGGTGGAAACCGGTGTGGCGCTTCGGTCCAGCATCCGATAGTCGGGATGAAAGCGGCTGATGTGCCAGGGAACGTCAGCGCCGAGCTCCGTCCGGATGAACGCTGCGAGCTTCTCCAGTTCCTTCGGATCGTCGTTGAGTCCTGGAATGAGCAAGGTGGTGACTTCGACCCAGATGTCGTGTTCGACCATTCGACGCAGGGTATCCAAAACAGGAGCAAGCTTTGCGGAGCAGATTCCGCGGTAGAAGTCGTCCGAAAAGGCCTTCAAATCGACGTTTGCCGCATCCAACACCGGAGCGAACGCCTCCAGCGCCTCCCCGCTCATGTATCCGTTGGTGACGAACACGTTTTTCAGCCCGTTTCGGCGGGCTTCCTTCATCACATCGAGGGCGAATTCTCCAAAAACCGTCGGCTCCGTATAGGTATAGGAAATGCTGCTGCTTCCGGAGGCAAGGGCGGCCTTCACCACTGCCTGTACGGAACGTTCTTCCCCGAGGATGATGCCGTTGCGATCGTTGGGCATCTGAGCGATATCGGCGTTTTGGCAGAAGCGGCAGCGGAAGTTGCAGCCCACCGTTGCGATGGAATAGGATTGGGTTCCGGGAAGAAAATGAAACAGCGGCTTTTTTTCGATGGGATCGACATGCTCGGCGATCAGCTTCCCATAAACGAGCGTATAGAGCTTACCGTCCCGGTTCTCCCGAACCCCGCAAATGCCGCGTTTGCCTTCCAGAATGTGGCATCCGTGGGCACACAGGCGGCAAGTCACGCTGTCGTCATCGGATTTCTCATAAAGGATCGCTTCCACCATGTTGCACTCCTTTCACCGAAGTTGATCGGTGATCGTTTTCCGCCATCCAAACGATTCATCCACCGGGAATCGGGTTGGGAAGGCGTTTGGATGAATCGCCTTCCATCTGGACAGGCATTGGCGCAGCCGTCCGTTTTTCGGAATTGGAGTAGGGAACAACGAGCGGACGGGCACGAAATCGGGGAAGGACGATTACGGACAGCATCGAAAAAACCCCGAAGGGCAAATGCCTGCAGAAGGAAACCTCTTCGACGGTCCGGCCGAACCAGTTGTCGCAGCCGGGAAAATGACAGACATAGCGGGTGGTAATTGGAACGCGTCCGAGCAGGGAATAAACAGCACGTTTCAATTGCCCGCAGCTGAAGCATTGAATGCGTGGACGAACGTCTTTGGGGAAGGTTGCGATCAGCCGTCTTCTGAAGCCACTTGCGGCATAGGGGTTGAGGGCGGCGATGCATACCCGGTTACGGGTGATGCGAAAGACTTCGGCAAGAGCCTCGCTGGGATCGGGTAAAAATTCCAGAGCGCAGGCAACGACGGCATAATGGAACGCATTGTCGGAAAAAGGTAATTCCTTTCCATCGTATGTCAAAAAATCCACCCGACTTCCAAAGGACCGGGCGGCGATATCGATGAGATAGGGGGAGCAGTCGACTCCGGAAACCGAAAGCCCTGCAGCGATCAAGGACTGGAGCACCGCATCGTTGCTGCATCCGACGACAAGAGCCCTTTTGCCGCGTATCGGCTGCAGCATGTCGATGATGGCTTTCGTCTGCAGGCCGACGACAGACGAATGCTCGGGCCGCTTCCACCACTGGGCATAGTGTTGTGCCATATGAAAATCGAAGGGTGTATTCATGGCGGCAAATGTAGGATAAGCCGCTCGATAGATCAAGATAAATGGATGAGAGGGCAGTCTGCTGCCGACCGCCCTCTGCGAATTGCGACTCCATCAAACATGACCTCGCAAAAAGTCAGGAAGTCTCAGTCGAGTCGCGGGGTGACTGGGGAACCTTTTTCGCTGCTGCGAAAAAACTCAGCCGCCCGATCTCGTAGGATCGGACGGATGGCCAGACAGCAAACAGAGGCTGG
>JBFMBE010000097.1:0-13263 GCA_040755275.1 Thermodesulfobacteriota bacterium
AAGCCGGTTCAATTGGCCTATCTCCAGGCCCTTGGCCTTACCGAGGATATCTTTACATCCAGCCTACCGCCTCCCTTTCCGGAAAAACCCACTAGATGACGCCTCAAAAGGGTGTGGAATGTGGGATTTATTTTAATGCATATCGGTTTTTTCCGATGTCCGATTTTACGAGCTCGACCTGCTGAGTATTTTCGATACCGGGTAAGGTTCACCCGCCTTCCTGCGAGTCAAAAGAGGGTACCTGACTTTTTGCGGGGCCATCATGCTTGATTTTCCTTCACTCCCCTCGTAAGATGCCGCTGCAGGATGTGAAAGCCTACTTCTCTTGTTCGAGGACACCCCATGAACATCCGCGAAAATTGCGAAAAACGGGAAGAAGCGTTTCTATCCCCTTTCGCGTGCTTCAGTTCCGAAACCCTCGGCCGGGAACGACCCGAAGACCCTTGCCCCATTCGCACCGCATTTCAGGTGGATAGGGACCGCATCGTCTATTCCAACGCCTTCCGTCGCTTGAAACACAAGACCCAGGTGTTTCTTGCCCCCCTCGGGGATTACTACCGAACCCGTCTCACCCACACCCTGGAAGTGGCTCAAATCGCCCGCAACATCGCACGAGCCATGCTCCTGAACGAAGACCTGACAGAAGCCATTGCCCTGGGACACGATCTCGGTCACCCTCCTTTCGGTCATAGCGGCGAAATGGCTCTGCGGGAGATTTACAGTCCGGATTTCTGTCACAACGAGCAAAGCGTTCGGATTGTCGAGCGGATCGAGAACAAGGGAAAGGGACTGAACCTCACCTACGAAGTACGGGATGGCATTCTGAAACATTCCAAAGGCTATGGGAAAATCATCCCCGACAATCCCGAAGAAATGGCCACCACTTACGAAGGCCGAATCGTCCGCATTGCCGACATCTTCGCCTACCTGAACCACGATCTGGACGATGCCATCCGAAGCGGGGTCATTCAACCGGAACAGGTGCCGTCGAGCTGCACCCGCATTCTGGGAAACACCCATTCCCAGCGCGCCACCACCATGATCCGAGACCTCGTGTTTTCCAGCGAGATCCTGGACGGGCAGCTGATCCTGCGCATGAGCCCGGCCGTCCACGAAGCCATCACGACCCTGAGGATGTTCCTGTACGAATTCGTCTATCGCTCTCCAAAAGTGCACAACGAGTTTGTCAAAGCCAAGAAAATTCTCTCGGAACTGTATGCTTGTTTCATCGACAGACCGGATATCTTCCATCGAGAAACATCCGTTCCGGAGATGATCTGGTTCAACCCATCGGAAGAAAGTCACGAAAGAAACGTCTGCGATTTCATCGCCAGCATGACGGACCGCTGCGCATTGGATCTCTACATCAAGATCTTCTTTCCCTGCCCAACCGTATGACAGTCGAATCAGCCCTCGCCCTTTTTCAGATTCAATCGCAAGATATTCAGCCCTGGTTGGACCGCCTCCGTGTCCTGTACGCCGACATGGACCATTCTTACGAGGAAACCGCAGCATATTACGGCTTTGTGTGCAACGGATGTGACGACAATTGCTGCCGGTCCCTGTTTTTCCACCACACCATCGTCGAATGCCTCTATCTCATCGACGGGTTTCGACGTCTGCCGCCGACGGAGCGACAGGACATCCTCGCACAGGCGGAAGCCATGAGCGGCCTCAACCTTCGCGGAACGTGCCCCCTTATCGTCAGCGACCGCTGCAGACTCTACCCCTTTCGGCCGATGATCTGTAGGCTGCATGGCATCCCCAACGAGCTTCGTCCACCGGGCCGTCCTCCGTCCCACCACCCGGGATGTGCGGCCTTCGAGCGCATCCATCCGGGGCCGTTCGATCGGCGGCTCGACCGCACCCCCCACTACACGACCCTGGCCCGATTGGAACAAGACATTCGTAACTACCTCAGGTTCCATTCCCGGATCCATCTGACCGTTGCCCAAATCCTGACCACGTTCGGCGACGCGATGGATCCCATTGACCGATCCACCGACCCAGTGGATCCGCCCGGGTTACCTCAGACCCATGGACCGTTTGATCGGAGAAATGCATGAGCCAATCCCCTACCCCGCTTTCCGAACTCGACCGACGTATCGCCGCCCTGCAAACCGCCCTTCGGGAAACATCCGTCGATGCCGCCCTGATGCTTCAGAATACGGATCTCTTCTACTTCAGCGGAACGATTCAACAGTCCTATCTGTTCGTCCCTGCCGAAGGCTCCCCGTTACTCATGAGCCGGAAAAGTTACCAGCGGGCCCGATCGGAATCCATGCTTCCAACCGTCGTACCGCTCGCATCCCCCAAGGAAGTCCCCGCTATGCTGATCGACTACGGCCATCGAAACATCCGGCGCCTCGGTCTCGAACTCGATGTCCTGCCGGTGCAACACTACCTGAACCTCCGGAAACTGTTTCCCGAGAGCGAACTGATCGACATTTCCCATGAGATTCGATCGATTCGAAGTGTGAAATCCGCTTACGAACTGGACATCATCCAGGAAGCCGCCACGCGTTCCGACGCCGTTTTCGCCCATGTCCCCTCGATCCTGCAGGAAGGAGCGACCGAGGTGGAAACTGCGGGAAAACTCGAAGCCCATGCCCGCCGACTGGGTCATCAGGGAACGGTGCGCATGCGGTTGTGGGGCAGCGAAATGTTCTACGGCCACCTGATGGCCGGCGAACAGGCGGCAATACCCAGTTTTCTGGCCTCACCGACCGGAGGGGAGGGACTGTCACAGGCAACGGCCCAAGGAGCGGGATTCCATCGCATTCAAGGGCATCAACCCATTCTTGTGGACTATGTCTTTGCCTGGAAGGGTTATCTGGCGGATGAAACCCGCATTTTCAGCATCGGGTCGTTGGACGAGGAGCTGGTGGCCGGGCATGAGGCCATGCTGGCCCTGGAGCAGGAGATCATGCAATGGATCCACCCGGGTGTCAGCGCAGGCAGTGTGTACGAGAAAGCGATGGAATGGATCCATCGCAAGGGATATGACGATCACTTCATGGGAGCGGAAGAACAGCGGATCCGCTTTGTCGGCCATGGGGTCGGGCTGGAGCTCGACGAATATCCGTTCATCGCTGCCGGCCAACAGGCGGTGATTCAGGAAAACATGGTGGTCGCCATCGAGCCGAAGCTCGTCTTTCCCGGAAAAGGGGTCGTCGGCATCGAAGATACGTTTGTGGTCACGGAAAGAGGGCTTCTCGCCCTGACCCGTTTTCCTCGGAAAGTGCATGTGTTGGAATGACCGGAATCGACACAACGGCTATTCCGATTTGATGGATTTCAACACCCATTTTTCGATCGCTTCCAACAAGGCATCCGGTGTGATCGGTTTCGGTAGGTAATCGTCCATGCCGCTTTCAAGGCATTTTTCACGATCGCCCTTCATGGCGTGAGCCGTCATGGCGACCAGAGTCACATCGTGCTGCAGAACCGACGAAGCTGGATCCCGAATGGTTGCGGCGACCTGATATCCGTCCATGTCCGGCATGACGACATCCAGGAATACGATATGGTATTGGCTCGTCTCCATGCACCGAAGCGCCTCTGCGCCGTTCGAAGCCACATCCGCCGTAAATCCGTATTTCTTCAGCATCTTGATGACGACCTTCTGGTTGACGGGATTGTCCTCTACCAACAGGATCTTGATGCTGCGTTTCTTTTCTTCGGTCAATCGATGGCGGGTGAGAATGGGGGCTGCCGGCTTGTACACCGCCTGTTGAGGGATGCCCAGAACGGCAGATAGGCATTCCCGCAGTTGCTGCTGCTTGACCGGTTTGGTCAGGTAGGCGGCAAATCCGATATCCTGCAGCAGGGTGGCATCCCCGCGTTTTCCGGCGGATGTGAGCATGATGAGCACCGTCTGGGTCAGGCTCGGATCGGTCTTGATCCTTCTTCCAAGCGTTTTTCCGTCCATCTCCGGCATCAACATGTCGAGAATGACGGCGTCGAAGGGCTCACCGGCATCCGCCTGCCGATGCAGGATCTCCAGGGCTTGCTCGCCTCCCGACGCTTCCCACACCCGGCATTTCCATGCAATGAGTTGCTCCCGAAGGACGATGCGATTCAGGGAGTTGTCGTCCACAATCAAAATCCGCTTTTCGGTCAGATCGGCCGGCTGGATGATCCGCGCCATTTCCTCTTCGGTCTGCTTGTCGAGGGAAACCGTAAACCAGAACGTCGAACCTTTCCCCAAGGTGCTCTCCACACCGATCGTTCCGTCCATCATTTCGACGATTCGTTTGGAAATGGCCAGCCCAAGGCCTGTTCCCCCGTATTTTCGTGTCGTCGATGCATCCAGCTGCGAAAACGACTGAAACAAGAGTTCCCGTTTGTCCTCCGGAATGCCGATCCCCGTATCGATGATCTCGAAACGAAGATCGACGCTGCGATCGGTTTCCCGTTCGGCCGTGACCTCGATGAACACATGACCGACTTCCGTGAATTTGATGGCGTTTCCGGCAAGGTTGATCAGCACCTGTCTCAGCCGACCCGGATCGCCTTTTAGAGCCGATGGAACCTCGTGGTGAACGGATGCGCGAAAGAGAATGCCTTTTTCGATGGCCTTCACGCTCAACAAATCGACGACTTCTTCGATCGTGATCCGAAGATCGAAATCGATGATTTCCAGGTCCATCTTACCGGCTTCGATTTTGGAAAAATCCAGGATGTCGTTGATGATGGTCAGCAGCGATTCCGCGCTGTTCTGGATGGTCTCGACATAATCCCGCTGTTCGGGCGACAACTCGGTATCCAGCATGAGCGATGCCATGCCGATGATGCCGTTCATGGGAGTGCGCAGCTCATGGCTGGTGTTGGCCAGAAACTCGCTTTTGGCGCGGCTGGCGTTTTCGGCCGCGATTTTGGCCTTGTAGATTTCCTCCTTGGCCCGAACCTGCTCCGTTATGTCGACAAAGGTTTCCAGGAAATAGTCTTTCTGTCTCAGGGTGATCGGTGAAACCTTTTTCAGGATCGGAACCCGGGTACCGTCTGGCGTCAGCAGATATTGCTCACTTTCCACAGGATACCGGGAGGCGTTACGCGCCGGACAGGTGTCTTTCGTCGTGTGGCACACGTATCGATCGCAAGGAGCGCCGATGATGTCTTCTTTTGAAACACCCAGTAGATTGTAGGCATATGGATTGGCGTCCGCGATTCGGCAGGTATCGGCTTCGATGATGAGAACACCGGTTTGAATTGAGTCCAGAACGAGTTGCAGTCTACGCTCACTTTCCTGGAGTTTTTCTTCCGTCAATTTGCGGCGTTGGATATCCTGCTCCAGTTTGTATTTCAGAAACGTGAGCTCACGGTTGAGGTTTTCGAGCTCGAGATTCTTGATGGTGGCATTCTCATAGGTGGAGAACAACAAATCGACGATTTGCTGCTTGGACGCATTGATGCGATGCGACTTGCCGCCCAAGAAAATCTCCGCTTCGTCGCTCGAATTTCCAGATCGCCGGATATGAAAGGACTCGAGGATGGAACGGACACGCTGGATCAGGCGTTTTTCGTCATACGGCTTGGTCAGGAAGAAATCGGCGCCGCTGATGAGAGCCTTCAGCACATCACCCGGATCCGACAGGGAGGTCAGCAGGGCCACTGGTATCCGTCGTAAACGGGGATTGGATCGGATCCGCCGACACAGCTCGAAGCCATCCATGTTCGGCATAACGATGTCGCTGATGATCAAATCGGGCACTCGGTGAAGCAGCGTTTCTATCGCCTCGTTGCCGTCATGGCTGACCAGCACTTCATAACCCTGCGTTTGCAGAAGATCCTGAAGAATCATGGCCTGGGTCTTGCTGTCCTCGACAACCAGAATGGTCTTTTCATGCGACACGGGATCTTCTCCTGAAGCATCCGTTGGATTCCATTGCAACGAATCCGATCGATTTACCGATTGAAAAATGATTCGGATTTGTTTAGAACCGAACCCGGCTTGAGAAAGTATACGTTCAATCCTCCCCGGCGGCCCGATGAACGGTCTCTGGGTTTCCGCAGAGAATCTGGATGGGGTCGAAAAACCCGAACGATCACGGTTGAGACGCATGCGGGCGGGGATGCCTTTTTCGCAGCAGTCTCCACAGGCAACCCTCACCCCATGTTCAGATCCGGCAATCGACCGAATCGGGGTAGATACGACTCTTTGCGATCTCACCTATCTTCATTTTCATATCAAGGATGATGGAACTCTGTCAAAAAGATTCGGTTTTTCGACAGATCAAGTATAGAACCCGTTTTCGGCTGGCATATCATCCGGACAGCTGTTTTGGTTTGTGCCGATCGGATCGACGACAACCTTACGTCTGAAGGAGGGGGAATCGATGGGCAGAATGTTGTGGAAACCGTCCGAAGAGCAGATCAAGCGTTCCAATATGTATCGCTTCATGCAGATCGTCAACCATCGGTACAACAAAACGTTCAGCACGTACAACGAACTATACGACTGGTCCATCGACAACATACCGGACTTCTGGAAGGAAGTCTGGGAATTTGAGAGCATTCAGGCTTCCGAACCCTATGTGCGGATCATCGACGATCTCCACAAAATGCCCGGCGCCAAGTGGTTCGAAGGGGCCCGGTTGAATTTCGCACAGCATCTGCTCCGGTATCGCGACGATCGAATCGCCCTCGTTTTCAAGGGCGAAGAGCAGCCCGCCGTTCGGATCAGCTATGCCACCCTTTTTGATGAAGTGGCCCGGCTTGCCGCATACCTCAAGGATTTCGGCATTCAGCCGGGAGACCGCGTGGTCGGCTTCATGCCCAACATGCCCCAAACCGTATACGCCATGCTGGCCGCAACCAGCCTGGGTGCCGTATGGTCGTCCTGTTCGCCGGACTTCGGCATCAAGGGGGTTCTGGACCGATTCGGCCAGATCAAGCCACGGATCGTCTTT
The DNA here is from genome assembly GCA_040755275.1 of Thermodesulfobacteriota bacterium. Lineage (GTDB taxonomy): Bacteria > Desulfobacterota > Desulfobacteria > Desulfobacterales > Desulfatirhabdiaceae > Desulfatirhabdium. The sequence continues at coordinate 6,912 of JBFMBE010000097.1, forward strand.
ACGGCGGACGGATACTGGTTCAAGGGAAAACGCATGGATTCGATCGAACGGATGGCAGGCATCCTCAGGGAATTGCCGACGGTCGAGAAGGTCATCGTGGTACCTTACACCCAGCCCGATCCTGACATCCATGCCATCCCGAACGCGACACACTATCGGGATGTCCGAGACAGCCGAGACGGGCTCGACATCGAATTCCGACAGCTTCCCTTCGATCATCCGCTTTACATCATGTATTCTTCGGGAACGACGGGACTTCCCAAGTGCATGGTGCAGTCCGCCGGGGGGATTCTGATCCATCAACTGAAGGAACATCTCCTTCACGTCGATCTGCATCGGGAAGACACCCTGTTCTATTTCACCACCTGCGGATGGATGATGTGGAACTGGCTCGTGTGCGGACTAGGCGTCGGAGCCACCCTCGTGCTCTACGACGGAAATCCCTTCCATCCGGGACCGGGGGCCCTTTGGGAAATGGCCCAGAACGAGCGGATCACGGTTTTCGGAACCAGTGCAGGCTATCTTGCGGCCCTTCAGAAGTCCGGCGTCCGACCGAAAGACATCTATGACCTCGGCCCGCTCCGAGCCGTTTTGTCCACCGGCTCACCGCTTTCCATCGAAGGATTCGAGTTCGTCTACGATGCCATCAAATCCGACCTTCAGCTTGCTTCCATTTCGGGCGGATCGGATTTGAACGGCTGTTTCGCCCTCGGCAACCCCTTCGATCCCGTCTATGCGGGTGAACTGCAAGGCAGGGGTCTCGGGATGAAGGTGGAGGCCTTCGACGAAAACGGCCGACCGGTCATCGGAAAGCAGGGCGAGCTGGTCTGTACGGCGCCTTTCCCGTCCATGCCCATCTATTTCTGGGACGATCCGGACGGAAAGAAATACCATACGGCCTATTTCGACGTCTATCCCCATGTCTGGCGGCACGGAGACTACATCGAGATCAACGAGCGCGGCGGGGTTGTCATCTACGGCCGATCGGATGCCACCCTGAATCCCGGCGGCGTTCGGATCGGCACGGCCGAAATCTACCGTCAGGTCGAGCAGGTGGAAGAAGTCGAAGACAGTCTGGTCATTGGTCAGGACTGGAAAAACGACGTCCGGGTCATCCTCTTTGTAAAGTTGAAACCTGGGTATTCCCTGACCTCCGAAATCGAAAACCGGATCCGGCAGACGATTCGAACCCATGCCTCCCCAAGGCATGTCCCGGCCAAGATCATCGAAGTGCCGGCCATCCCATACACCCTCAACATGAAAAAGGTGGAACTGGCGGTCAAGAAGATCATCGAAGGAAAACCCGTCCTGAACAAAGATGCCCTGAGCAACCCGGGAGCACTCGATTTCTATGCCGATCTTCCGGCCCTGAAAACCGACTGATTTCATGGAATCGATGAAACCTCGGATTCCCGTGTTCGGTATTGGAACGGTTGGCTTGCTGATCTGGATCGAGGGACCGATTCTGTATCAACTCTGTGTTCTTTGGCTTCAAGAAAGCGAGTATGCTCAAGGTCTCGTCCTGATGGCTTTGGCCGCCTATCTCGTCTGGGACCGAAGACGGGAAGTGCCCTGGAAAGGAGGAATCGAGCGGCCGAAGTGCTGGTGGGGCGGACTTCTGATGCTGAATGCCGGACTGATGTCGATGGTCGTCGGCCATGCCGCAACGGAATTTTTCAGTCAGCGGCTTTCGATGGTGATGGTTCTTTGGGGGATCCTCGGCTATGCCATCGGACCGGCAGCCTTCAGGCAACTGTGGGAGCCGGCGGTGCTGATGATGCTGGCCGTTCCGCTGCCGGCCGTCGTTGTGGATGCCGTGACGTTGCCGATGAAAACGCTGGTCAGCCGTCTGAGCGCCGATTGCCTGACGGCATGGGGCTACAGCGTCGTTCGCTACGGCAATATCCTGGATTTTCACGACATGCGGTTGGAAGTCGTCAGCGCTTGCAGCGGTATCCGGTCGTTTTTTGCTCTGCTCGCCATCACCATCGTTCTATGCGCAGACATGAGATCGAACTGGAAACGCCTGTTTCTGCTGCTGCTCCTGGTTCCGATCGTGATCCTGTCCAACACCCTGCGCATCGTTTCGACCGCCATCGCAGGTCTTCATTTTCCGCAGCACAGTATCGAATCCTATGACGGATATGCCGGATGGACGGCATTTGCCCTTGCGTTCGGCCTGGTGTATTGGCTTAGACGTTGGATAAACGGAGGAAAGGGCGGAATCGAAGCGGAGGGACGGGGTGGATGAATTCGTGACGAGCCCGACAGCCGGTCAGCGCCCCATGAAAGAAACCCGAACGAATTCATTCGGCTTTGGGGAATTCGATCGTCGGTATTTCGGTCCGATGGTCTCCCTACTGGCAGCCTTGGTGCTGTTGACCTGGATTGATGTTCAACGAAGGAATCCGGCTGTGGGATGCCCGGCCTTTGACCTTCCCCAAGCCATCGGCGAGTGGATTTCCACCGATCTTCCTTTGGAGCCGGAGGTTGCAGCAATGCTTGGAGCCGATCGGACGATCTATCGAAGCTATCGACATCCAGATGGACGGACCATCGAATTGTTCTGGATCGGCTATGGGTATCAGGGGGAGGGGAAAACGATGCATTCCCCCAGGAATTGTCTGCCTGCAGCGGGATGGGACATCCAACAAAAAGACATTGTCGAGATTAGCGGGGGAATTCGTGCGCGGTATCTGCTGCTGACCCACGGCGGGTATCGGATGGAGACCATTTACTGGTTCCAGACGGGAGACGAGTATGTCTGGGATGAATTCGAGAACAAATGGAAAACGCTTTGGAACAGCTTCCGCTATGGGCGTTCCGACGGTGCGTTGATCACGCTTTCGACCATCGAGCCCCTGGAGGCGCCATTGATGAGGAAAGATATCACCGCATTTGCCGCAATGCTGCCCGGGATCCGAAAGGACCCTGTCGGATCGGCAGGGTCCAGATGATGATTCGCTCGCAAAAAGTCGCCTTTACCCCGATTGTGTCGATTGTCGGGCCTGAGCATGGCGGGGCACCGCCTTTTGATGTTGCAGCGGATACTTGTTTGAAGTCGCCGGAGATCGTTGGGCCGGGTGTCGTTCAGCTATGTACAATGGTTTGAAAACCAAGCCGTTGCGATTTGGTTGCCTGTATCGAACGCCTGCCTTGACGCCCGGCCCTTACGAGCTCGGGCGGCTGAGTTTATCCCATGCAGCGAAAAAGGCGGTTGCCTCGCCATGCGACTCAACAGAGACTGCCCGACTTTTTGCGACTCCATCACAGGATTGCGACTTGTTAGAAAGGCTGTCCCCAAATGAATCGGGCCGAATGAATCCGTCCCGATTCCTCTGTTTCGAATCAAGGCCGGCTTACTTCTTTGAGCGTTTCCGAAGAGCCACAGCACCTGCCCCCCCTACAGCAAGCAATGCCATGGTCAGGGGTTCTGGGACCTTGCCGGATGTCGGCGGCTTGGTTGTCGGGGGACGACATTCTACTGTCTCTTGATCGCCCCCTCCTCCCTTGCTCCCTTCAGGTCCTGCAACGGCCCAGACCGGAAGAAACGAAACCGCCACCCACAATAAGCAAATCCCCATCATCAAAACCACTTTTCTCATACCCGCCTCCTGGTTGTTCGGTTGAACTGTTTGCGGCATCACGATAAACTCTATACCAAAATCCGTTCCGATTGTCAATTCATATTTCAACGATCTTTTCTAGGAAGGAGATGTAAAAAATCTCCATCATCCCGATGTTGTCGACTACCGGGCCTGGGTATGTCGCGGCATACGCCTTTTGATGTTGCAGCGGATATCCCGCCATGCTCAGGCCAGGCAATGAAAACAATCGGAGTAAAGGCGACTTTTTGCGAGCCCATCTTCTATGATTACGATCGCAACCCCCTGAAAGGAAGGATTGCACGGAAACAAGCCGCTCAGTAAGGCGAACGGGATGGAGCTCCGGTAACGATGTTGACTTCCTGGCGGTCTTACCGTACATTCGTTGGGCCTTTTGCCTGTATCATCCTATGCTGTCAACGTCCATTCAACGTTCTTAATTGATATCATCCGGGATTACCCATGAATTCAAAACGTACCCTTCATCATATTCGCAACATCGGTATCATCGCCCACATCGATGCCGGTAAAACAACCGTTTCCGAACGAATTCTCTATTACACCGGCAAGAGTCACAAAATCGGCGAGGTCCATGACGGCGAGGCCGTCATGGATTGGATGCCGGACGAGCAGGAACGCGGCATCACCATCACTTCTGCCGTCACCACCTGCCAATGGAAAGATGCCCAGATTCAGTTGATCGACACGCCCGGTCACGTGGATTTCACCATCGAGGTGGAGCGATCGCTGCGGGTGTTGGATGGAGCCGTCGGCGTGTTCTGTGCAGTCGGCGGTGTGGAACCCCAGTCCGAGACGGTCTGGCGTCAGGCGGACAAATACCATGTTCCCAAGATCGCCTTCATCAACAAGATGGATCGGATCGGTGCCAATTTTATGGGTGCTGTCGACATGATGCGTACGAAGCTTCATGCCATTCCACTGGTAATGCAGCTTCCCTGCGGGGAGGAAGATGCCTTCGAAGGCGTGATCGACCTCATCTCTATGAAGAAAGTGGTTTGGGACGACGAGACGCTCGGTGCAACGTTTACGGAAGTCGATGTCCCGGATGACCTTCTGGCGGAGGCGACCATTTGGCGGGATCGGCTGATCGAAACCGTTGCCGAAGTGGATGACGTTTTGATGGAAGCCTATGTGGCCGAAGCGGCCATCGACAGGGAGATGCTGACCGCCGCCATCCGCAGAGCCACGATCGGGATGAAGCTTACCCCGGTTTTCTGCGGCTCGGCATTGAAGAACAAGGGCATTCAGCCCCTGCTGGACGCCATCGTTCAATACCTGCCCAGCCCTGCAGACATTCCCCCGATCAAGGGCATTCATCCTCAAACCGGCGAAACCATCGAATGTCCCCCGATGGAAAAGGCGCCGCTGGCTGCCCTGATCTTCAAGGTCGCCATTCTCGAAGGACGACGTCTCTCCTTTGTCCGGGTCTACAGTGGGAAAATGGTCACCGGCGGAGATGTATTCAACCCATCGCGGAACAAGAAGGAAAAGCTCAGCCGCATTCTTCGAATGCACGCCAACAAGAAGGATCGCATCGAAGAGGCCGGCCCGGGTAGCATCGTCGGTGTGATGGGATTGAAGGATTCATCCACCGGGGAGACCCTCTGTCATCCGGATCACCCCGTACTGCTCGAACGCATCGATGTCTACGAGCCTGTCATTTCAGTGGCCATCGAACCCAAATCCCGATCGGACCAAGAAAAGCTCGATCAGGTACTCGAAAAATTTTTGGCCGAAGATCCGACGCTTCGGGTGCGGGAAGATGAGGAAACCGGGCAGAAGATTCTTTCCGGAATGGGAGAACTCCATCTGGAGGTCATCATCAGTCGCATGACTCGGGAATTCGGCACCCATGTCAATGTCGGCAAGCCTCAGGTCGTCTACCGAGAAACCATCGAAACCGAGGCCGAGGGAAGCTCCGTCTTCGAACGGGATATCGCAGGCCAGCACCACTTTGCAGAAGTCTTCCTGCGAATCGCTCCCCGGAAACGGGGGGCTGGAAACCGTTTCGAATCCAAGGTTCCAGCCGAATCACTCCCTGCTGGGTTGGTTGCAGCCATCGAAAAGGGCGTTATGGAATCGCTCGAAAGCGGCACACTCATGGGCTACCCGGTTGTGGACGTACAGGTGACGCTGATCCAGGCGACTTACCGGGAAGGCCAGGGAACGGAGCTCGCCTTCAAGGTCAGCGCCTCGATGGCTGCGAAGGATGCCCTGTCGAAAGCCTCGGCCTTCTTGCTGGATCCGATCATGGATGTCGAAGCCCAGGTGCCGGAATCCTATACGGGGGATGTGATCGGAGATATTCACGCAAGGGGCGGGAAGATCGAATCGATCGAACAGCGACACGGACTTCAGGTGATCCGAGCCATCGTACCTCTTGCCAAAATGTTCGGTTATTCTACGGCTCTTCGCTCTGCGACACAGGGTCGGGGAACCTATACGATGAAGTTCTCCTACTTCGACCGGCTGTAACCACTGCCATCCAGGACTGCGATTCAGAACGTCGAGAGATAGTCCGTTTCGTCAATCGGCCGAATGGCAGTGGTTAGAAGAAAAAAGATGGGGCAGCGAATCATGATGCGCTCGCAAAAAGTCAGGAAGTCTCTGTCGAGTCGCGGGGTGACTGGGGAACCTTTTTCGCTGCTGCGAAAAAACTCAGCCGCCCGATCTCGTAGGATCGGACGGATGGCCAGACAGCAAATAGAGGCTGGTTGAATCGCAAC
>JBFMBE010000098.1:0-13260 GCA_040755275.1 Thermodesulfobacteriota bacterium
CCCGTCACGTGACCGTAGGTGTCGTTGATCTTCTTGAAATCGTCGATGTCACACATCAACAGCGAGAGCGGCTCCCGGATGACGGCGTTGCGCTCGACACACCACTGAATCTTCGCATCGAAGGCCAGGCGGTTGAATGCACCGGTGAGCGCATCGGTGCTGGCGGCCGCCTGCACCTCTTCGAGATTCGACTTGAGGCTCACGACTTCCTTCGAGAGCGTTTCGATCCGTTTGGAATCGCGCTGCTGCTTTTCCTGGATGATCTTCTTCATCTGGGACACCTCGACCTGAAGGCTTTCCTTGATTTTCCGAAGATCGTCCAGTTGGGTGATCGCTTCCATGCGGACGTTCTGTTCGTAGATTCGGGAGTTGAAGGTTTGGGTTTCCCCCATGAAATCGGTGAGTGCGGAGCGAAGCAACTCGATGATGTTCTTGAGTTCTTGCTCCTTCTCCTGCAGATAGCGTTTTTCCTTCTCGATGTAGGAAACGATCGCCAACTTGTTGTCTTCCAAGGACCGCCGGATGTCCTTCTCCAATGCGTCTTCCCGGATCTGTTCGGCGATGCCGTCGATCGTTTTCTTGTAACCCTGCACGTCGATTTCGGCGATGTCCAGGGAAAACTCCTTCAGGAAAAACAAGAGGGAGCGGCCCAGATGGACCAGTGCGGCCGTTCTTCGACGGCATTCGTCCAAGTCCTGCTGCAGGACATCGACGCTCATTTCCGATTTGGGTGTCTTTCGAAACAACCCCATGGGATTGTACCTCTTCTGGTCGTTGATCGGTTCGCAACCCGGCCGGTCGACCCGGTCGATCGGCCCCTTTTCAGTCGCTCGGCGTCGGGTCGGCCTCTTCTTCGAACCCGCAGCTCAGGCACACGAGCCGGGTCCCCTTGGCCTTGGTGGTCTTTTCCACCCGAAACGGGGCGCTGCATTGGGGGCAGGGCCGGGCGACGGGTCGGTCCCAGATCGCGAAGGTGCACTCCGGATACCGCGTGCATCCGTAAAACGTCTTTCCCCGCTTCGAGGTCCGCTGCACCAGGCGGCCGTCACATCCGGCCTGCGGGCAGGCGACACCGGTGTCCCGACCGTTTCCCTCCGGCTGCTGCAGCGAAACGGTATGCCTGCATTTCGGATAGGCGCTGCAGGCGAGAAACGGGCCGAATTTGCCGTTTCGCTGCACCATCGGGGCACCGCAGCGCTCACAGGTGCGGTCCGTCATCTCGGGGGCCGCTCGATCGACGATCCGGATCCCCCCTTTTTCATCCCGCGTGTAATCGCTCGTGTACCGGCACTCGGGATAGCCGCTGCAGGCCAGAAAATGCCCGTTCTTCCCCATCTTGATGTGCAGCTTGCGGCTCTTGCACAACGGGCAGTCGATGTCCGTCGGAACCCCCTGCCCCTTCACGCTGGTCATCCGGCTTTCGGCCTCCTGCAAGCTCCGGCTCAGGCGCTCGTAAAACCGCTCCAGAATCGTCCGGGCCTCCAGCTCCGCAGCCTCGATCCGATCCAGATCCGATTCCATCCGGGCCGTGAATTCCACGTCGAAGACCTCGGGAAAACTGGCCACGATCAGATCGTTCACCAAAAATCCCAGCTCGCTCGGCACAAAATGCCCCTTGAGCAGTTCGACATATCCCTTGTCCCGGATCGTCGAGAGGATGGCCGCATAGGTGCTGGGTCTTCCGATTCCGTTTTCTTCGAGGGCCTTCACAAGGGAAGCCTCCGAATAGCGGGGCGGCGGCTGGGTGAAATGCTGGGCCGGATCGAGCTTCTCGAGGGTGAGCCCTTCCCCAGGCTTCAACTCGGGTAGCTTTTCCAGCCCCGAGGCTTCGGCGTCTTCCTTTTCGTCTTCCACCGATTGATACAGCACCATGAACCCGGCAAAGCGCACGCTCGATCCGGCGGCGCTCAGGCCGTAGGCCCCGGCCGCGATGGTCAGGGTGAGGGTGTCGATCAAGGCGTCGGCCATTTGGGAAGCCGCGAAGCGCTTCCAAATGAGGGTGTAGAGCGCGTGCTGGTCGGAATTCAGATAGGGTTTGACCTGGTCGGGGGTGTTCCAGATGGAGGTCGGCCGAATGGCTTCGTGCGCATCCTGGACCTTGTTCTGGTTCGCATAGAACCGGGGTTTTCCGACCGTAAACTCCTTTCCGAACGTCTGCTGGACGAAATCGATGGCCTCTTCGGCCGCTTCGGCAGCGATCCGGGTGGAGTCCGTGCGCATGTAGGTGATGAGCCCGACGGGCTGACCGCCTTCCAGTTCCACGCCTTCGTAGAGCTGCTGGGCGATCTGCATGGTCTTCTTGGCCGAGAAATGCAGCTTGCGGATGGCCTCCTGCTGCAGCTTGCTCGTGATGTAGGGCGGCTGGGGCTTGCGTTTGGTGGTTTTGCGGGAAATGTCCTCCAGGACGAAGGAGGCCCCTTTGAGCTCCTCGACGACGGCTGCCGCAGAAGCCCCATCGGGAAGGGTCAGTTTCTTCCCGTTTTTTTTGAGCACCTTCGCCTGGAAGGACGGGGGATTGGATCCATGAAGCAGGGCCGTGATCGTCCAGTATTCCTTGGGGACGAAGGCCTGGATTTCCCGTTCCCGTTCGCAGATCATGCGGACCGCAACCGATTGCACCCGCCCGGCGCTCAGCCCTCCCCGCACCTTCTTCCACAACAGCGGCGAAATCTGATACCCGACCAATCGGTCCAGGATCCGTCGGGCCTGCTGGGCCTCGAATTTGTGGCCGTCGATTTCCTGCGGCCGTTGGATGGCCTCGAGGATGGCTTTTTTCGTGAGCTCATGGAAGAGCACACGATGAAAGCGACGGCCCGCCTGCTTCAGAACCTGGGCCGTGTGCCAAGCGATGGCTTCCCCTTCCCGATCCGGGTCGGGCGCCAGATAGATGTCCGTGGCGTCTTCGGCCGCCTTCTTGAGAGCGGAAATGACGTTCTTTTTTCCGGGGATGGTGATGTAGGTCGGCTTGAACCCGTTTTCGACATCGACACCCATCTCCTTTTCGGGAAGGTCCCGAATGTGGCCGACGGTGGCCAGGACCTGGTAGTCCTTCCCGAGGTAGTTCTGAATGGTTTTGACCTTGGTGGGAGATTCGACGATGAGCAGTGGGCGTTTCACGAAGGCGTTCCTTGATCGCTGCGTAAGCGTACGTATTGATTTCCGAGGGTTTTGCGGCAGATCCCTTTCAACTCGAGCCGTGTCAGCACCGACGTCAGCCTTCCGACGGGCAGTCGGCTCTTGCGGACGAGCTCATCGATGAGCATGGGCTCGAACGACAGATGGGCGGCTACGGTGGATTCATCCGGGTCCAGATCGACGGCCGGCGGCGGATCGCGGCGCGACGGCGGCTTCAAACCGCCTGCGGCCGGTGCCGACGCCTCGATCTGCAGCTCCTCGAGAATGTCGCCGACATATTCGACCAGCTTCGCCCCGGATTTGATCAGGGTATGGGTGCCGGTGCTCTTGAACGAATGGATGTTCCCCGGTACGGCGAACACTTCCCGGTTTTGTTCGAGGGCCAGCCGGGCCGTGATGAGCGATCCGCTGTGCCGCGAAGCTTCCACGACGAGGGTGCCCAGGCACAGGCCGCTGATGATCCGGTTGCGCATGGGAAAATGAAAGGCGTCGGGTTCCGCGTCGAGGGAAAACTCCGAAAACACGCACCCCTTCTCGACGATCCGATCGAAGAGCCGACGGTTTTCTGCGGGGTAGATCCGCTCGAGTCCGCTTCCCAGCACGGCGGCCGTTCGGCCTCCGCCCATGAGCGCCCCTTCATGGGCCGCCGTATCGATGCCGCGGGCCCCTCCGCTGACGATGACCACCCCGCAGCCCGCCAAATCGCAGGCGATGGTTCGGGTGGTCATCATTCCGTAGTCTGTGGCCATCCGGGATCCGACCACGGCGACAGCCGGCTCAAGCCGCTGTGGGTCGCCCTTGCAGTAGAGCAAGAGCGGCGGATCCGGAATTTCCCGCAGCAGGGCCGGATAGTCCGGGTCGAACAACGCCATCAGCCGGATGCCCGACCGCCGGGCTCGGTCGATTTCCCGAAGGATGGCATCGGTCACCCGGACGCTTCGAAGGGCTTTGAGCAGTTTGACCGAAATCCCCTCGACGGCCAGCAATTCCCGGTCGGTTGCAGCGAAAACGCCCTCCGGCGATCCGAAGCGTTCGAGCAGCCGTTTCGCCAACAGGCATCCGATGCCCGGCGCCGCTTTCAACATCATCCAGGGAACGAGCCGATCCATGCGAGATAGGGAGGTCGCGTTGTTGCTGAAACCGTCTTACCGGCGCTTCCCGAAGTCCTGAAAGGCCATCAGGATCGGGCTTGCGATGTAGATGGACGAATAGGTCCCGACCACCACACCGACCAGCATGGCGAAGGCGAAATCGTGGATGATGCTTCCCCCCAACACGAAGAGCGCGAGAACGGCCAGCAGGGTGGTGCCGGCCGTCAGAATCGTCCGGCTCAAGGTGTTGTTCACGCTTTGGTTGATGAGGGTGTCGAAGGGAAGCTTCCGGAATTTTTTGGCGTTTTCCCGAATCCGGTCAAACACGATGATCGTATCGTTGAGCGAATAGCCGATGATGGTCAGCAGGGCCGCGATGATCGGCAGGGAGAATTCCTTGCCGGTCCAGGCAAAACAGCCGATCGTAATCGTCACGTCGTGGATCAGGGCCACGATGGCGCCCATGGCGTACCGTAGATCGAAATACCAGAACAGCGCCAGGGTCACGATGAGGGCTATCGGCACCACATAGGCCATCCCGACATCGAGAAGCTCGAGCCCGTAGACGGCCCCCATCAGCACGGCCGCGATGACGGCCGACTGAAACCACTTGAACTCGAACCTTCCCGAAATGTAGACGGCGATGAAGAGCAGGGAATAAAATATGGCGAACAAGGCCTTTTCCCGCAGATCCTTGCCGACCTGGGGACCGACCATTTCGATGCGTCGGATTTCGGCATCCTGACCGGTGGCCTCCTTCAAGGCCTGTTCCACTTGATTCGAAAATTGATCGTTCGTTTGAACCGGTTTTTCGGTGCGCACCAAATATTCCGACTGCCCGGCATCCGTCACCGTCTGAATCTGCGGTCGGGAAATGCCGATGGCCTCGAAGCCTTTCTGGATGGCATCGACGGTGACGGCTCCGGAAAACCGGATCTGCACCAGGGTCCCTCCGGCGAAGTCGACGCCGTATTTCACGCCCCCCTGAAACAGGAGGGTGAGCAGGGTGATCAGAATCAGCACCCCGGAAAAGCCGTAGGCGTAGTTCCGTTTGCCGATGAAATCGATGGTCGTGTTGGGTTTGATGAATTCCATGGAACGATGGTTTCCTATCCGATCGTAGAAAAGAAAAACGGGTTATGGGGTCGATCCGGCGGATGTTCCGGAAACAGGACCGCAGCGACCGGGCTGCGGGATCGTTTCAAATGCGCAAGGTCTTCACCTTGCCGGAAGCCGTCATGGCATCGAAGATGAGCCGGGTCATCACGAGGGCCGAAAAGACGCTCGAAAGAATCCCCAGGGTCAGGGTCACGGCGAACCCCTTGACCGGCCCCGTACCGAACTGGAACAAGACGACGGCTGCGATCAAGGTGGTGATGTTCGAGTCGAGGATGGTCCAGGTGGACATCCGGAACCCGGCATCGATGGCCGCCCTCGGGGATTTTCCGGCCCGCAGCTCCTCCCGGATCCGCTCGAAGATGAGCACGTTGGCATCGACCGCCATGCCGATGGTCAACACGATGCCTGCAATACCGGGCAGGGTCAGCGTCGCCCCAAATCCGGCGAGCCCGGCGACGATCAACAGGATGTTGAAGATCAAGGCCAGATCGGCGATCAGCCCGGCCGTCTTGTAATAGAAGGCCATGAAGAGAACCACCAGGATCCCCCCGACCGCTGCGGCGATGATCCCCTGTCGGATGGAATCGCTGCCCAAAGACGGCCCCACGGTGCGCTCCTCGAGAATGACCACGGGCGCAGGCAAGGCACCGGCACGCAGCACGATCGCCAGATCCCGGGCTTCTTCCGTGGTGAACCGCCCCGTGATGCGGGCTTCCCCGCCGGCGATCCGCTCCTGGATCACGGGGGCGGAATAGATTTTACCGTCCAGCACGATGGCCAGTCTCCGCTTGACGTTTTCTTCGGAGATCTTCTCGAAGAGCTGGGCGCCCTTCTTGTCGAACTTGATGGCGACATAGGGTTCGTTGTACTGGGAGTCGATCTGCACCCGGGCGTCCGTCAGGTAATTTCCGGTGAGAAGCGCCCGCTTTTGCACGAGAAAGGGGGTCTTGCTGACCCGACGGGTCTCCTTGTCCTCCCGGGTTTCGTAGAGAAGTTCCGTACCGGCCGGGACATTGCCCTTGACGGCTGCATCGACGTCGTGGGATTCATCGACGAGCTTGAATTCCAACAGGGCCGTCTTGCCGATCAACTCCTTGGCCCGCTGGGTTTCCTTGATTCCGGGAAGCTGAACCAGGATGCGGTTATCCCCTTGAATCCGGATGTCGGGCTCCGACACACCGAACTGATCGACCCGGTTCCGGATGGTTTCCAGGGCCTGTTGAACGGCCATCTGCCGGATGTGCTCGGCTTCCTTGTCCGGCACATCGAGTGTCATGGCCAAGACCTCTCCGTCCGTGTTCCGCAGAGCGATCCGCAAGTCCTTGAATCCGTCGGCCAGGATTTTCTCGAATTTGTCGATGGATTCCTTTCCGCTGATGGAAACGACGATCTTCTTTCCCTCGACGAGCTCCAATCGATCGAAATGGACGGCCGCCTTCCGGACGCGATCCCGCAATTCGAAGGCCTGTCGTTCCAGGAAGCTTTCGACGGCTTTCTGGCTTTGGACCTCCAGGATCAGGTGGATTCCGCCCTGAAGGTCGAGCCCGAGATGAATTTTTTTGTACGGCCAAAGATTGGGCTTCCAGCTCGGAAGCACATAGACGACGGATGCCACCAGTACGATGACGACAGCCGCCAGTTTTCCCCAATGTGGTTTCACGAATGTCCCCTTTCCTTCCCCCAGCCAGCGTCGGGGGCGCCGATTGCCGGTTCAACCTCACTGCCGGTCGAACCGGCTCGACGCTCCCATCATTCAGATGATTTTGGTTCGGATTCCTTCGCCTTTTCCGGTTCAGCCGCCTTCTTGCTCGGTGGGGCGGATCCTGCGCCCACCAAACCGGCGATACTCGATCGGTTCACCTTGATGCGCACCTTATCGGCGATTTCCAGATGGATCGTTGCATCGTCCAGGCCGACGATTTGGCCGTGAATGCCTCCGCTGGTCACGACCCGATCCCCGCGCTTCAAGTTGGCGATCATTTCCCGCATTTCCTTGGCTTTCTTTTGCTGAGGTCGGATCAGCAAAAAATAGAAGATCACGAACATGAGGATCAGCGGAATGAAAGACGCCAACCCACCTGCAGCGCCTTGGGCCGGCGCTCCTCCCTGTCCCATTGCATACGCTACGGATACCACGATGAGCTTCCTCCTTCATGAGTTGATGAACACACAACCAGTCTGTCTCCCCCGAATGCGTCGATGGCCGGGCCTGGGCATGGAGTCGGGGTCTTGTGTCGAGGCCGCCGCGAAGGAAGAGGGATGGAAAACCGCCACAGATCGTTGGATCGGACGTCCCCTTCCCACCCGGCAGCCGAAAAAGGCGCTACGCCGTATTTTTCCCGCCGTTGCCATCCACGCCCTCGTCTGCAGGCCGCTTTTCGCAGACAATGCGGCTTTCCCCGGGAACCAGGGCCGGATCGGCTTCGATGGTGATCATGAACCCTCTTTCGGTTTCGAGGGCCAATAGATTCCGCCGTTTCCGGTTCAGCAGGAAGGCGGCCACCTCGGGGGGGACGAAGGCCTTGACCCCAGCGATGTCTTCTTTGAGGGTTTCCAAACTCAAGGAACGCAGGAAAGCGATGGCGAGGGTTTCCGTCGAGGGGATGCGCCCCTTTCCGCGGCAGCAACGGCACGGAATGTAGCTGCTGAATTCGATGGAAGGCCGGAGGCGCTGTCTCGACATTTCGAGCAGACCGAATTTACTGATCTTTCCGATCTTGGTCTTGGCCTTGTCGTCTTTCAGGAAGCCCTTCAAGGCCTTTTCCACCTCCAGCTTGTGTTTCTGCTCCCGCATGTCGATGAAATCGAGAACGATCAGCCCCCCCAAATCCCTCAGCCGCAACTGTCGGGCGATTTCTTCCGCAGCCTCGATGTTCGTGGCCAGAGCCGTCTGCTCCACCGAGCTCTTTTGGGTGGCCTTTCCGGAATTGACATCGATGGCCACCAAGGCTTCGGTCTGGTCGATGACGATGCTTCCCCCGGACTTCAAGGGCACTTTGGGCTCGTAGATGGAAGCGATCTGGGCCTCGAGATCGAACTTGGTGAAGATGGGTTTGCTTCCTTTGTAGAGCTTGACCAGCTTGGCCGACTTGGGGGAAACCAGTTCGACGAAATCGCGGACCTCCTGATGAACGACCGGATCGTCGATGAGGATTTCCGTCACTTCCGGCGTGAAATAATCCCGGATCGACCGCAGGGCGATGTTCTGCTCCTTGTACAGCAGCGACGGGGTCGGAACCCGCATCACGTTGTCCTTGATCGTCTTCCACAACTTCATCAAGTAGTTCAAGTCCTTGACGATCTCGGTCTTGGATGCCCCCTCCCCGGCCGTCCGGATGATCAGGCCGTAGCCTTCCGGAAGCGAAATGCCGTTCATGATCTCCTTGAGGCGTTTTCGCTCCTCTTCGTCCTCGATCTTGCGGGAAATCCCCTTGCTGTCACTGCCCGGCATCAGCACGACATGCCTTCCGGGCAAGGAAATGAAGGTGGTCAGCATCGCCCCTTTGCTCATGTAGGGGTCCTTGATGACCTGAACCATCAGCTCCTGCCCTTTTTTCACGAGGCGCTGAATGGAAAAATCCCCGTTCGGGTTGTCCTGGTAGTAATCGTTGTGGATTTCGCTCTTTTGCAAGAAGCCGTGTCGTTTGGCGCCGTATTCGACGAACACGGCCTGAAGGCTGGGTTCGATGCGGGTGATCACGCCTTTGTAGATGTTGCCCTGGGTGATTTCCCGGGAAGCGCCTTCGATATGAAACTCGGCGAGTTTGTTGTCTTTGACCTTCGCAATCCGGCACTCGGCCGGGTCGAGGGCGTTGATCAGAATTTTACAGCTCATACTCTCCTATGCGGGATCGTCTGACCGGATCGTTCT
Source organism: Thermodesulfobacteriota bacterium (assembly GCA_040755275.1). Lineage (GTDB taxonomy): Bacteria > Desulfobacterota > Desulfobacteria > Desulfobacterales > Desulfatirhabdiaceae > Desulfatirhabdium. The sequence continues at coordinate 9,217 of JBFMBE010000098.1, forward strand.
TCCGTCGAACGACAGGCGGCATCGATTCGTTTTCGCAGTCCGCTTCACCGGATCCGTTTCCGAAGTATCTGCCGTTGCAATTCAAAAATGATTTCGGTCAGCTTCCGTTCGTTTTCTTTGTCCATTTGCAGGAATTCACATGCCAGGCATATGTCGCGAGGCGGCGACTGTCGTTCCGTACGTACCACCTTCGCCTGGAGAATCGTCAGTTGACGGGTCAGAGGGCCGTTTCGAAAGACCAGTTTCAGCTGGTCGATCGTATCGCCTACGGCGATTTCGAGCGGATGGCAACCGTTGGGCTGTTGCATCCAGGCCCCAAAGGATCCGCCGAGGCTCAAATTCACGACGGACAACGTGTGTTTCCGGTCCCGATGGGTAAAATACAAGAAGGTATTCGGCGGCACTTCGATGCGAAAGTTCCGCCGCTTCTGTCTTCGTTCGATCGTTTCGGGAAAACGAAGCCAGATCTCTTCGTCTTCCATCCAATCCCCCAGTGTGGTGAAACTGTAGGGAATGTTCTCGGGACTGGTGAACTCGAACTGAAAGGGCAATCCGGAATAGTCGATCAGAATGTCCTGGAGTTCGATCGGATTTTCGATCAGAAAATAACGCTCTCCTTTTCGGGTCCGGATGGCATGGATCAATGTCAACTGCTCGTAATTTTTGCCGATCAACTTGATGCGCACCAGCGTCCGGCTTTGAATCAATTCGTTCAACACCTCAGCGATCGCATCCCCTCGAATCATATCGGCATGAATCATTCCCCATCCTCAATCTTCAGGATCCGGTTCCATCCAAACGATCCGGCGCCGGGAGCCCGATCCGAATTCCCATCCCGCTTCCACCCATGGTGATGGACACGTTCCATCAACGCATGGGATCGAGCCCCAACCGTTCGATCTTTCGATAGATGGTGGTGAGGTTGACCCCCAGAATCTCGGCTGCCTGTTTCCGATTTCCGCCCGTCTTCTGAAGCACACGGATCAAATAGCGCTTTTCCAGCTCCTCCAGCGTCGGCCAGTCGCCGTCTTCCACAGCCGTTGGAGAGAGGCGTTGCGGCAAATCCCGCACACTTTCCGGCTGCAGCACCGTGCCCCGCTCGAGCAGAACGGCACCGGCCATCATGTTTTCCAGTTCCCGGATGTTTCCGGGAAAGGAATAATTGAGCAGATTTCGGCCCAATTCCTCCGAAATCTCCGTTACCGGAGGGGTTTTCCTGGAACCATACATCCGCACGAAATGATTCGCCAACGGAAGAATATCCTTGCGTCTTTCGCGCAGGGGCGGAATCTTGATCGTGTACATGCTCAGGCGGTAAAACAAATCGGCCCGAAACCGCCCCGCCTTGACCTCGGACAGGATATCCCGATTGGTGGCGGCGATAATGCGCAAATCGATCTTCCGACTGCTCGTACTTCCGATCCGATAGAATTCCTTTTCCTGAAGGACACGGAGCAATTTGGCCTGAAGATCGGCGTCCAGTTCCGTAATTTCGTCGAGGAAAAGGGTTCCGCCCTCTGCCGCCTCGAAAAACCCTTTCCGCTCATCGACGGCGTGGGTGTACGCCCCACGGGTGTGCCCGAAAAATGCGTCTTCGAAAAGAGATTTATTGAATGCCGCCATATTCACGGCGACAAACGGCCGCTCGCTCCGTTTGCTGAGCCTGTGAAGAATGCGGGCCAGCATTTCCTTGCCGGTTCCGGATTCCCCCGAAACGATGACACTGTAATCCGTCGGCGCCACCGCTTCCACCTGCCGAAAGACAAGGGCCATCGCTTCATCGGCAGCCACCATTTCCCGAAAGGCCTCCGGATGCTCGACTGCAGCAAACGACTGTCTGGCTTCGTAGCGGGTGACGGACTTTCGGAGCTCGTATCGCTCGAGCGCCCTTCGTACGACAATGACCAGATCTTCGGCACGAACCGGCTTGACCAGGTAATCGTAGGCCCCCAATTTGATGGCCTGAATGGCGGTGGCGACCTCGTCGGTCGCCGTCACGATGATACAGACGATTTCCGGATATTCTCGTTTCACCGCTTCGAGCACGTTCATGCCCGACATTTTGGGCATCACGAGATCCAACAACACCAGTTGGAAGCGGTTTTTCCGAAGCAGTGGCATGACCCGCCGACCGTCCGACACGACGGCGGGCTCAGGAAGGCCGGCACTCAGCAGGGTTGTACGAACACTGAGAAGCAACCCTTCATCGTCATCCACAACCAGAATCGGCGCATCTTCAGGAAGGATTTCCATGGTAAATGCTCTGTACCGTATCCACTTCAGCGCTCGAAGATACCTATTCTGAAAGAATGTTGTCAACCTTTTTCAGAAATTCCTGCATATCGAAGGGCTTGAACAGCACATCGGTTCTTCCCATTCTTCGGATTTCATCGAGACTCGAATGGCTGCTGTGGCCGGTGACCACCAGAATGCGCAGGCCCTTGAACTCCGGATCATTTCGAATGATCCGGCATACCTCGAGACCGTTCATCCCCGGCATGAACAAATCGAGAACCAGCAGGTCCGGATGAAACGTCCCCAGCCGAATGCAGGCCTCGATACCGTTGGACGCTTCTTCCACCATACAGGAGCGATTCGACGTCAACACGTCCGATAGCAAGTCTCGGATCAGCGGGTCGTCGTCTACGACCAGAATACGACGAATCGGTTTGCTTTCTCCGATTGGAAACAGCACCTGAAAGGTCGTTCCTGTGGAAGGATGGCTTCGGAATCGTATGGTGCCGCCGTGCGCTCGAACAATGTTATACGAGACCGACAAGCCAAGCCCGGTTCCTCCCTTGTCCTGCTTGTCCGTAACGAAGGGATCGAAGATTTTGGGCGCAATCGATGGATCGACCCCCTTCCCGTTGTCCGATACGGTCAGTACCATATATCCATCGGATCGAACATCCGTCCGGATATCGATCTTCCCCTGTGAATGGTCGATCGCTTGAACGGCATTGACGATCAAATTGAGAACGACCTGTTCGATGCTGTGAAGGCTCCCGAACAATTGCGGTAGTTCGGACGACAACTCGACCTTGAGAACGATCCGCCTTCCTCGAATCGTCGCTTTGGCGAGACGAAGGGCGTTTTCAACGGCCTCATTCAGGTTGAACGGCTTTTTTTCGGATGAGTCGTTAAACCGGGAATAGCTTTTCAATCCCGATACGATCTTGGCGATTCGTTCTACGGCGAATTTCATATCGGACAGCAGGGAAGGCATGTTTTCTTGAAGGAAGGGAAGGGGCAGGCCGGCATAGGCGGTTTTCGCGTTGGGAGGAACCTGACCCGCTAGCACCGGATACATATCTTGCCAAATTTTTTCGAATAGGGGAATGTTGTACAGCAGCAGATTGACTGGGTTGTTGATCTCGTGGGCAACACCGGCAACCAGCGTTCCGAGAGTTTCCATCTTCTGTGCATGAAGCAACTGATCGATCAGCTTTTTTCGTTCCCGAAGATCTCGAATCGACAGGAAAACACCCAAAAATTCACCGGAACCGTTTCGAATGGGGGCTGCATACAGCTCGACATCCCGGATGACGTCGCCACATTGAAGTTGGCTCGTAGCCTGCCAGGCACCGGGAATGCTTTTGACAGGTTTTGCATGATCGAAATGGGCCTGAATGGATCTGCCGTCATCACGAAAAACCCAGATCAGGTAATCCAGCCAGGAAGCATTCATGCCAAAGCGTTCTCTTTCATCGATGGACCGACACAGAACGTGCTCGGCACCGATTCCAAGCATACGCTCGCATGCCCCGTTCCAACAGCGGAAAGTCGCCGTTGCATCCACGATTATGATCGGTATGGGTACAGCCTCCATCACCCAGTATAACAGGGATTCTTTCTCAGGTCCCAAAAGGGAAGAATCGGCCGGCATTGAATTCTCCTGTTTGTCAAGTATGACGGCTTCGCAAAAAGGCCGGATGCTGTGTCGTGCTGCATCCCTCGTCATTGCGGCGTACGTTTAAGTACGCCTCATTCCTCGGGATTTGCACTCCTTGCCTGCGGCCTTTTTTCGAAGCCGTCCATATGATG
>JBFMBE010000099.1:0-13237 GCA_040755275.1 Thermodesulfobacteriota bacterium
CGTTCTGGCCGTCGGACCGGGCATTGGTTCAAGCGAGCCGACCGTTCGACTGGTTCAGGACATCGTCGCGGAAAGTCCCGTTCCGCTTGTCATCGATGCCGACGGGTTGAACGCCCTGGCCCGGGATCCGGATATCCTTCGGCTGGCGAAACATCCTCCCGTGTTGACCCCCCATCCCGGTGAAATGGCGCGTCTTGTCGGTTCAGTCGTGTCGGACATTCAGGCCGACCGCATCGGCCATGCCAGAAGATTTGCTGAACGTTACGGCTGTTATGTCATCCTCAAAGGGGCCCGCTCCCTTGTTGCACTTCCCGATGGTTTCGTGTATGTGAATCCGACCGGCAACCCGGGAATGGCTACAGCCGGGATGGGAGATGTGTTGACCGGCATGGTTGCGGGTTTCATGGCCCAGGGATATGGACAGCAGACCGCGTGTACAGCAGCAGTTTACCTGCACGGCCTTTGCGGAGATCGGATGGCCGAGGGGAGAGGGCCACGCGGATTCCTCGCATCTGAGCTTGCCGACGTTCTTCCGACACTCTTTCGGGAGCTCGAGTTGGGAAGTTATTCATGATGGAGTCGCAAAAAGTCGGAAAGTCTCGTCATCGTCGCATGGCAGGACATACGCCTTTTTCGCTGCAGCGGATAAACTCAGCCGCCCGAGCTCGTAAGGGCCGGGCATTGGGTCAGTCATTCGATACAGGCCAGTAAGCTACAACGGTTTGATTTTCAAACAATTGTTTGTTGTTGAACGCCGCCCGGCCCAACGATCTCCGGCGGCTTCAAACAAGTATCCGCTGCAGCATCAAAAGGCATATGCCCTGCCATGCTCAGGCCCGGCAATCGACAAAATTGGAGTAGATGCGACTTTTTGCGGGACCATCATTCATGATCTCCGTTGTTTTCCGCTGTGCCGGCGTAGATGAAACCCACCGGATCGGTGTCCTTCTCGGTGAGGCATTCGAAGCAGGAACGGTCTTGCTGTTGAAGGGGGAGCTCGGCGTTGGAAAGACCTGTCTGGTTCGAGGGATAGCCGAAGGGATCGGGGTCGATACTGGTCAAGCGGTGACGAGCCCTTCGTATGCGCTGATCCATGAGTATACCGGAAGGTTAAGGTTGTTTCATGTCGATTTATATCGGATCGGCTATGCGGATCTGGAAGACATCGGTTTTTTCGATCTGCCTCTCGAAGAAGGGGTGCTTGCTGTCGAATGGGCCGAGCGTCTGCCGGAAGATGCCTTCTCGGACAAAATCGAAGCGGCCTTCGACATGCAGGAAGACGAGAACCGTATCATCACCATTACGGGCAGGGGGGAGGCGAGCCGCCGATGGCTCCAGCTGTGGATTGCCAGGCTGCAGCAGAACAAGACCGGCCATCCGCCCGCCATGCAAATCGTGGAAGAGGAAAGGAAAGACCGATGGCACTGATTGTTCAAAAATACGGCGGCACATCCGTCGCCAACCTGGAACGGATTCAAAACGTCGCCAAACGCGTCGTCAAGACCTATGATCAGGGTAACGATGTCGTCGTCATTCTGTCGGCAATGGCGGGCATTACGGACTCCCTGATTGAAATGGCTCAGGAAATCACCCGAGCCCCGGAAAAGCGCGAGCTCGACGTCCTTCTGGCAACCGGGGAACAGACAACTGCAGCCCTGCTCGCCATGACCTTAAACGCCATGAAATATCCGGCCAAGTCGCTGTTGGGATACCAGGCTGAAGTCATTACCGATTGCACCTACGGCAATGCCCGAATCATGGAAATCGGCGCCCGTCGGATCCGAGATCTTCTCGCGCAGCGGCACATCGTCGTGGTAGCCGGGTTTCAAGGTTGCGACATGGAAGGCAACATCACCACCCTGGGAAGGGGAGGGTCCGACACCTCGGCTGTCGCCATTGCAGCAGCACTCAAGGCCGATATCTGTGAAATTTACACCGATGTCAACGGCGTCTATACGGCAGATCCCAACATCGTGAGCAAGGCCCGAAAGATCGACCGGATTTCCTACGATGAAATGCTCGAAATGGCCAGTCTCGGTGCAAAAGTACTGCAGATCCGATCGGTCGAGTTCGCCAAAAAATACGCCGTACCCGTACACGTACGGTCATCTTTTTCCGAAGAGGAGGGAACCATGGTGGTCAACGAGGATGAAAGCATGGAAAAACTGGTGGTGTCCGGTGTCACCTGCAGCAAGAACGATGCCCGGATTACCCTGATCAAAGTACCCGATCAGCCCGGCATTGCAGCCAAGATTTTCACCCCTATTGCCGAGGCCGGCATCATCGTCGACATGATCATTCAGAACCGGCATTCCGGAAAGTTCAACGATCTCACCTTTACCGTGCCGAAACCCGATTTTGACAAGGCCATGGAGCTGGCCAGGCAGACGGCGGCCGAAATCGGTGCAGAAGACGTTTTGGGTGATAACGGGATTGCCAAGGTGTCTGTGACCGGTGTCGGCATGAAGAACCATTCCGGAGTGGCAAGCCGCATGTTTGCAGCCCTGGCAAAGGAAAACATCAACATCCTGATGATCAGCACTTCCGAAATCCGCATTTCCTGCGTCATCGATGCCAAATATGCCGAGCTTGCGGTTCGGGCCCTGCATACGGCATTCGGGCTGGACAAGGTGTGATGATTCCGCTTCGACATCAAGCGGGTGTGTAAAAAAAGGCCGAAGCGATTTCAATCGCTTCGGCCTTGGCATTTCGAACGTGATCTTTCTGGACCGAATACCGAGATTCAGGGGGGTAGGGGCATCAACCACCCGTTGCAGCGGTGTGCAGCTTGATTTCGACTTTTTCGGTCAGGCTGGCATAGTATTCACGCAGGATATCCAGAACTTCTTCGCGGCCGAAGTGATCCGGAATCGGGGATCCTTCGGAGAGGCCCTTGCGCAGAGCGGTTCCGCTCAACAGTACGCGATCCTTCTTGTCATGCGGGCAGGTTCTCAGGGAGGCCATACCGTCGCATTTGACACAATAGAAGGTCCAGTCGATCTTGAGCGGGGTGCACAGCAGAGCCTTGCCGGGTTCGGTCGGCTTCGGAATCTTGTCGAAGATGGTCTGGGCTTCAAACATGCCGTAGAAATCGCCGACACCGGCATGGTCACGACCGATGATCATGCGGGAGCAGCCGTAGTTCTGACGGAACGTGGCATGCAGCAGGGCTTCGCGGGGGCCTGCATATCGCATGTCGAGCGGATATCCGCCCTGAAGAACGTGTTCCGGAACGAAATAGTTCTTGACGAGAACGTCGATGCATTTCACGCGGACTTCTGCCGGGATGTCTCCAGGCTTCAGGTTACCGACGAGGGAGTGGATGAACACGCCGTCGCATACTTCGACCGCAATCTTGCACAGGTATTCATGGGAGCGGTGCATGGGGTTGCGGAGCTGCAGGGCGGCCACTTCGCGCCATCCCCGTTCTTCGAAAATCTTCCGAGATTCGGCAGGTCTCATGTAGATGCCGGCATACTTCGTCGGGTATTCGGCTTCGCTCAGAACCTTCACCGGTCCGGCCAGGTTGACGTCTTTCTGGCCCATGACCATCTGAACGCCTGGATGATCTTTTTCGGCGATCTTCCAGAATTCTTCGGCTGTCTTGGTGCCTTCGCCCATGAAGGTTTTTTCGCATTCATAGCGTTTGTCGGCCTCGGTCATGTCGTATTTTTCGGTGACCTTCATGGTGGCCATGATTTCGTCCCGCTCCGGATCGTAGAGCGCGATTTCCTGGCCGATCGCAATGGCTGCCGCATCTTCCTTGGAGGCGGACAGGGTGACCGGGATGGGCCAGAAGGTGCCGTCTGCCATCAGGAAATTGTCGAGGACGCCTTTCCAATCGGCCTTGGTCATAAAACCGGTCAGTGGGCTGAATCCGCCGATGCCCATCATGATGAGATCGCCTTTTTCCCGAGGGGAAATGGCTATTTTCTTGAGGCCCTGGGCTTTCTTCAGTTCGGCTTCACGTTCGGCTCCTTCGAGCAGACAGCAGGTTAGACCTTTTCCGCCATGGGGTGGGATGAGTTGGGACATGCGCTTTCTTCTCCTTTCAATGGGTTTGGGTTTTCCTCTTCTGGCAAGCCCTTTCAAAGGACTTTTCCGAAACGACATCAAACGACTCGAGAATCTGAAGCTAAAGGTTGCATTTTTAATGGGAAGGAACACAGGTGTCAAGAAAAATCCCAGGCATCGCTCAATTTCCTTTTTGGTTGACGGATGAACCGAATTTCTCTAATGAACAAATTCTATTGGCTGGAGACCACATCCAACTCAAACGAAAGGATCAGAGAAGATGAAGAAATGGGCATGTGTATGGATGGCGATTCTGATGGTTGCGGTTGTTGGCGTATCGAAGGCGTCGGCCGACGCCCTTCAAGAAATTGTCAAACGTGGGGAGCTGCGGGTAGCCGTTCAAACCCAGGGGCCTCCCTTCAGCTTCATTGACAAGGCAGGGGTACGCACCGGAAGTTCCGTCGAGTTCTGCAAATTGATGGCCCAGGAGATGGGGGTAAAAGTCGTTTTTCTCGATTTCGACTGGGACGGTCTCATTCCGGCTCTGCTCTCCGGAAAAGCCGACCTGCTCGCAGCAGACATGACCGCCAATCTAAAGCGGGCGCTCAAAGTCCGTTTCACCCAGCCATTTTACTATACGGGTTCCGTCATCTTCACCAAGGCTGGTGACACCCGGAGTTCGATCGAGGACTTCAACAAGGAATCCGTCACCGTCGCCGTCCTGCTGGGTGCAACCGGGGAAGCGGTCGCCAAGAAATACCTGCCCAAGGCCAAGATCAAGTCCTACAAGGGCGGCGGCCCCCTCCTGATCAATGCCGTTCTGGACGGCCATGCCGATATCGGCTTGAACGACGAATCGGCCGTCATGGGACAAGTGGCCGAGTTTCCGCCGAACAGCATCCGTATTCTTCCGACGAAGCTTTCCAAGGAACCGCTGGCATTTGCAGTGCGCCCTGAAGATTCACATCTGGCCGAATGGATCAACCTCTTTTTCGAATGGATCAAGGAGGATGGGCGCTACGACGAAAATATCCGATACTGGGTGAAGAGCCTTGACTGGAAAAAGGACCATTGATGTCGGAACGTCGCCTCGATGCTTGAATCCTTCAATTTCCTGGTCATTCTCGAATACCTGCCTCTGTTTGGCCAGGGAATGATCGCAACGGCCTGGATTTCCGCAGTATCGACTTTCGGTGCGCTTCTGGTCGGCATCGTCTCTTGCATGATGCGCCTTTCCCCGGTGTCGCTGCTGCGGATCCTCGCCGGAGCCTACATCGAATTCATCCGCTCCACCCCGCTGCTGGCACAGCTCTATTTCTTCTATTTCGGACTTCCGACCCTCGGCATCCGGCTCAACGAGTACCAGACCGGCATTCTTGCCCTCAGTCTGAACAGCGGTGCATATATCGCAGAAATCATCCGTGCAGGCGTTCAATCCATTCCCTGGGGCCTGATCGAGGCGGCAATGGCATCCGGGCTCGGATATTTCCAGCGGATCCGCTACATCGTGCTCCCGCAGGCCATCGGTGTCACCATTCCTCCGCTTTTGGGTCAAACCATCGTTCTGGTGAAGGACAGCGCTCTCTTATCGCTTATCAGCGTGATGGAGCTTACCCGTGCCGGGCAGTTGATGAATTCGGAGCGGTTCATGCCGGCAGAAGGTTTTTTTACGACAGCCCTGTGCTACCTCATCCTGTATCACCTGCTGAAGGCATTTTCGACGTGGTGGCAGAAGCGGCTGATTTTTCGACCGGCCTGAAAACAGGGAGAAGAGACGATGTTCGGCTATTACCTCAGCAGCCTGATCCGTGCCTTTCCTTTTTTTCTGAAGGGCTTGTGGATGACGATCGAGGTCTCGGCTCTCAGCCTGATGATCGGCACCGTGATCGGGTTCGTCGTGGGTATTGCCCGGAATGCCCGGATTCCTGTTCTGCATTCCGTTCTTGGAATCTACATCGATTTTATGCGCGGTACGCCGTTTCTGGTCCAGGTGTTCATCGTATTCTTCATTTTTCCGGAATGGGGGCTTCAGCTCGATGCCTTTTCCGCGTCCATCCTGAGCCTGTCCATTTATGCCGGGGCCTACATCAGCGAAATCGTCTCCGGTGGACTCGACATCATTCCGGGCGGGCAGATCGAGGCGGCATCCGCCAGCGGATTGAACTGGTTTCAGCGGATGGTTCATGTCGTGATGCCGCAGGCGATGCGACCCATTCTGCCGCCGCTGGTCGGCCAGTATGTATTGCTGATCAAGGATTCATCCGTCGTTTCGGTCATTGGGCTGACGGATGTAACCCGAGTCGGGTGGCTGACGGTTCAACGCATCCCGGAAGGCTTGATGGTGTTCGGACTCGTCGGTGTGTTGTATTTTGTGATCTGCTATCCCCTCATTCACCTGTCGAATGCATTTGAAAAGCGGCTTCGTCTTCAGGAATTCAAGTTGGGATGAGGCCGAAGGGTTGGATGATGAGATAGAAGTCAACAGTCAGGAGAATGAGGAAACAGGGTTCATGAACCAGACGGAATGGACAAGTTTGTTGAATCGACGGATCGAACTGGCTTATCTGCCGACACCGGTGCAGAAGGCGCCGAAGCTCTCCAGGGAACTGGGCATTCGTCTATGGATCAAGCGGGACGATTTGACGGAGAGTATCGCTTCGGGAAACAAGATCCGGAAACTGGAATACCTGGCTGCCGAGGCCCTGCAGCAAGGGGCGGACACGCTGGTCAGCTACGGTGGAATCCAGTCCAACCACTGCCGGGCGGTCGCCTGGGTGGCTGCGAAACTGGGGATGTCCTGCGTGCTGGTGCTTCGCGGGGAAGCGCCTTCGGAAAGTGACGGAAACCTTTTGCTCGATCGGATATTGGGCGCAGACGTGCGGTTTTTTTCACGGGAAGCGTTTCGGGAATGGCCTCTTCTCGATCGGCGGATCATGGAAGCCTTGAAGGCTGAAGGCAAACGTCCTTACAGTATTCCGATCGGCGGTTCGAATGCCACAGGAACCCTCGGATACATCCGTATGGCGGAGGAATTGGTCCAATCAGGGATTCAGGCGGATCACGTCTATTGCGCCATGGGGTCCGGGGGAACCTACGGAGGGCTGCTGATCGGATGCCGCCGTGTGGGGTATCGGACGAATGTCCATGGAATCGCCGTCTGTGACGATGTGTCCTATTTCGTTCGAGAGATCGAGTCCATCCGGAAGGGGTTTTTGGATCAGTACGGCCTTTCGGTGGACATTTCCGGATGTGAACAGGGAATGGACGATGGCTATATCGGAAGGGGATATGCCCTGAACACCGATGCGGAGTTGCGGGAGCTCATCCGAATCGCCCGAACCGAAGGTCTCGTTTTGGATCCCGTCTATTCGCTCAAGGCCTTCTTGGGGATGATGGACCATGTCCGTCAGGGGCGGATCCGACCGGGTGAAACGGTGATCTTCGTACACACTGGCGGCCATGCCGGCCTGTTTCCGAAACACGGCGAGATGGAGTCGCTGCTCTAAAGGCAAAGAACAGCCGATGATTCGATTTCACAACGTCAACAAATGGTTTGGCAGCCTGCATGTGCTTCAGAACATCGATCTGCACGTCGAACCGGGGAAAGTGGCCGTGATCTGCGGTCCGAGCGGGTCAGGGAAAAGCACCCTCATTCGGTGCATCAACCGGCTGGAGCGGATCGATTCCGGGGAGATCGTCGTGGACGGGCTCTCCGTTCACGACAAGAAGACGGATATCACGAAATTGCGTGCCGAAATCGGTTTCGTGTTTCAGCAGTTCAATCTCTATCCGCATATGAAGGTACTCGACAATGTGACCCTTGCTCCGAAGAAGGTTCGCAGAATGGATTCCCGGGAAGCCGAGGCGCTGGCCATGGCTCTACTGGAAAAAGTGGGGATCCAGGACAAGGCGGGCTCCTATCCGGCACAGCTTTCCGGAGGTCAGCAGCAGCGGGTGGCCATCGCCCGCGCGCTTGCCATGCGGCCCAAGGTCATGCTCTTTGATGAGCCGACATCGGCTCTGGATCCGGAGATGATCAACGAGGTTCTCGATGTCATGCGCAAACTGGCCTATGAGGGCATGACGATGATGGTGGTGACCCATGAAATGGGGTTTGCCCGCGAAGTGGCCAGCAACGTCATATTCATGGACCAGGGCCGTATCGTCGAGACTGGAACACCCGAACGGTTTTTCCGAAACCCGGAAAACGAGCGGACCAGGCTGTTCCTAAGCAAGATTCTGACACACTAGGCCGCCCCCCCCTCCTGCTGGAGGCCCGGCTTTGAAGCAAAATCGGTGGTCAGCGACTTTTTGCGACACCATCAGAAGTGAAAGAAAGGAAATACCCAATGAACGTCCTTGTACTGGGTGGATGCGGCATTCAAGGCCGAGCGGCCCTTCTGGACCTTTCCAAGGAATCGGCGATCGATCGAATCGTATGCGCTGATGTTTTCCCGGAAACAATCGAAGGCTTTTCATTCTTGGATCGGTCGAAGATCGAGACCGTCCGGATCGATGCTTCCGATCCGGTGGCTCTCGAATCCCTCATGAAACAGAACATCGATGTCGTGATTGACATGCTGCCAGCCGAGTTCGGTCGGACCGTGGCATTGGCGGCCATTGCGGCCGGGGTGCCTGCCGTGAACACGAATTACGGCTATCCGATTCTGGATCTCGACGGTGCGGCAGCTGCCAGGGGGGTGGCGTTGATGCCAGAATGCGGCCTCGATCCGGGGATCGATTTGGTCATCTATCGATACGGTGCCGATTGGTTCGATCGTCTCGATGTGCTGAACTCTTATTGTGGTGGTGTGCCTGAACCGAAGGCCTGCACCAATCCCCTGAAGTACAAGATCAGCTGGAACTGGGATATGGTGTTGAAAACCCAGAAGCGTGACTCGGTCCTGATTCGGGACAAGAAACGCATTCCCGTCTCCGCAGATCACCAGCATGCCAACGAATTCATCCACGAGATCGAGTTTCCTGGATTGGGCAGGCTCGAGGCGTTTCCCAACGGGAATGCAGCCCATTTCGTCGATTTGCTCCACCTGGAGCATACGATCGTCGAATCCGGCCGTTATACGTTGCGTTGGCCGGGTTGGTGCGCCTTCTGGAGCAATATGAAGCAACTCGGTCTTCTGGCGGATGAGCCGGTTTCCGAAAAATGGTCGGGATTGACGCCGCATCGGTTTCTCGTCGAATGGCTCGAACCGAGGCTTCAATATGCAGCGGACGAAAAGGACCTCGCCGTCATGCACAATGTCATGATCGGAGAACGGGAAGGAAAACGGCAGAAACTCATATCGAATGTCCTGATCGAACGAGATTTGAACAGCGGTATCATGGGTATGGCTCTTGGGGTCAGCACCCCTGCGTGCATCGCAGCGCAGATGCTGGCCGACGGTACCATCTCGAAAAAAGGCGTCCTGTCTCCGGTGTGCGACATCCCGCCCCAGCCTTTTTTCGATGCCCTTCGAAAGCGCGGCATTCAGATCGATTTTCGGGTGGAGCCGGGATGAGCCGGTTCAAGGCTTTTTCCAGGTTGTAAAGGTTTCGGGCGGGTTGGGCTGAGGGCGAGTCCGCAGCGTACGATGGTTTCTGTATTTCTTTTGGCACAGGATATGCACACGAATTTCGGATGAACGGTCGCTCCGGAGAGGGTTTCAGCCGGAAATGTTCAACTGCAATTTACAGTCCAGGAGGTTTCCATGTATCAAAGCATTCTTGTCCCCCTCGACGGTTCCATCCGAGCCGAACGCATTCTGCCCCATGTCGAAGCCCTCGCACTGCGTTTCAAGTCACGGGTGCTCTTTCTGCAGGTCCTCAACCCCCTTCAGGTCGCAAATCTTTCCCTGCACGTTTCAGGCATTCATACCGATCTGGTGGCGCAAAGCCTGAAGGATTTCGGAAAGCGCTATGAAGAGGTCCAGCAATACTTGGCCGGATGGCAGGGAGAGTTCCGGGAAAAAGGCATCGATGCCCGGAAATTCATCGAAGAGGGACCGATCGTCGAAACGATCATCATGGTCGCCAAACGGGAAAACGCGGATTTGATCGCCATGGCAAGCCATGGCAGAAGCGGTATGGCACGGGTGTTTTACGGGAGTGTCACAGCCGGTGTGCTCCAGATGATCGATCGCCCGATGCTGCTCATCCGATCCAGAAATCTGGAAACGCCTGCATGAGCTCTTCTCGGAGGCAGTGGCTGCTGGAGCAGATCCGAGAGATGCAGGAAGAGGCTCGATCGATCTTTCTGGCAGGCACCAAAGCCGTTCAGGGCCGGTAGGCTGTTCTCCGACACTGTTGTCGGGAAGGAAACTACCTGCGAATTGCAGACGCCACGATCGATCTCGATGCCATTGGCTCCGTGATCGTGGTCGGAGTCGGCAAGGCGACTGCGGCGATGGCGACGGCCGTCGAAACCCTGATGGGGGATCGGATATCCGAAGGTGTCATCGCCATTCCCTATGGGCATCGAGAGCCGCTCGTCCGTATTCGTCAAATGGAGGCCGGACACCCTATTCCGGATGAAAACGGCATCGCAGCGGCTCGATCCGTCCTCGAAGCCGTGCGTCTGGCAAAAGAAAGGGACGTGGTGATCTGTCTGCTTTCGGGGGGCGGATCGGCCCTCATGCCCCTTCCGGCAGAAGGCATCCGTCTTTCCGACAAGCAGGAAACCAGCCGTCTGTTGATCCAGTGCGGAGCGTCGATTCATGAGATCAACACCGTCCGAAAACATCTCTCGGCCATCAAGGGCGGCCGGTTGGCACAGGCCGCCTTTCCGGCCCGGATGTTTACCTGGATCGTCTCGGATGTCGTCGGAGACGACCTGGATGTCATCGCCTCCGGTCCGACGGTGGCCGATCCGAGCACCTACGGGGATGCCCGACGGATCGTCGAACGCCATGACCTCCTCGACAAATTGCCTAGGGCTGTCGTCGAGCGCATCGATGCCGGATGCAAGGGTCTGGTGCCGGAAACGCCCAAACCCGGGGAACCGTGGTTCGAGAGGATACAAACCCGGATCCTTGCTTCGAATATCGAGGCATTGCTGGCTGCACAAGCGGAAGCCCAAGAACGGGGATACCACACGATGATCCTCTCATCGCGCTTTTCTGGGGACACGGGGGCATTGGCGGCATTCCATCTGGCTGTTCTTCATGAAATGGTTTCATCCGGCAATCCGATCGGCCTGCCGGCTTGCATTCTCTCCGGGGGGGAGACCACGGTCGTGGTACGGGGAGAAGGTCTTGGCGGAAGGAATCAGGAATTTGTCCTGCATGCCGTCGGGCGCCTTCCCGAAGACAGGCCGGCCGTCTGTTTCAGTGCGGGTACGGACGGTCGCGACGGTCCAACCGATGCGGCGGGTGCTCTGGCCGATTCGACAAGTCTCGAGAGGGCTCGGCAGCTTGGCTTGGATCCGGAAGCGTATTTGCGAAACAACGATTCCTACACGTTTTTTTCGAGGCTGGGTGACGGGGTGATCACCGGGAAAACCGGAACGAACGTCATGGACATTCGGCTCATTCTCGTTCGGTGATCGGGCGGCCTTTTTCCATGGCAGTTCGATGGGCATGAATCTGTTCGACGCACCGGGCGAGCGCCAGTCGAATAGCCCCCAACTGGGATTTTTTCCCGGATGCGACAACCAGCCGGAGCGACGGTTCCACGGGACGGCAGAGAATCCAGTGGGTTTCCGTCTGGAGAATGATTTCCTGAAGCGTTCCAGGTCCGATCTCTCGAATGGCGTGTTCCGCCGCCTGAATCACTTCCGCCCCTTTGGCGCTGAATGCTGACCACGATGTCGGGACCGCGGTGATTTCGGTCAGAGGAATACCGTCGCTGTCCACAATCCCGACATATGCAGCGGCCCGTATTTCGGATGCGAGCTCTTGAATGGCTTTTTCGTAACATTCGATCCGGGAGAGCGACGGGGGTGTCGGGGATAGAGCGGTGGGGATCGGACTGGGAGTCGCCGGTTTGGGGACGGGTTGATCCGGATGCACTTCGGTCAAGTCGGTCGGATATTCCGCTGACGGTCCATCATTCGATGGGACGGGCTCCATCGTTTCCGAATCCGAGCCGGCCTCATCTTTCCTCCGGTACGCTTCCATGAGCAACGGCATGATTTCCGACTGAATGCGGCGAAGGATTTTCTTGTCGGGGAGTCGCTTGAACTGGATGCGTACCTTGTCCCACAGGATCATCTCGATGGCTGCCTCTTCACCGAGTTTTTCCCCGCAAACCGCGTCATAGAGCTCCCCCTCATGGAAATAAAACAGACCCTTCTTCCCGGTGGTCTGTACTTCGATCAAGGCGGTCTTTTCTTCCATCTCGAGCAATTGCAGGAAACTGGCCACCGATATGCCCGTCATGGAACCGCTCTGAGCGCCCTGCTGAAGTACTTCCTCGATACTCTCGATCAAGTGGCTGATCGAAATGGGTTTTTCTAAAAAGCGGATCATTCCGCCGATGGATTCGAGTTTCTCAACGAGTTCCTTTGAGCCGTAGGCGCTCATGACCATGACCGGAATGGTGGGAAACCGGGAGTTCATGACGACGAGCAGCTCGAAGCCATCCATGACGGGCATCCGGATGTCCGTCACGCAGATGTCGATGGGGTGCGTCTCGAGGATTTCAACGGCCTTTTTTCCGTTTTCAGCCGTAAACAGCTTGTAGCGATCCTTCAACCGTTCGAAGGCTTTCTGGAAAGTGAGCAACAGGGACGCTTCATCGTCGACGATGAGGACATTCGGCAGTTTCATCGGCTGGCCCTCGGGATGGTCAATCTCCTTCGACACTGCAGGAAATTTGAAATTGCGGTGGGGATTCGAGATGTTTCTTGACGAAACACAATTGGGCTGCACGCATGACGGCCGACTTGTACTTTTCCGGGAAGTCCGGGGGGACCCGGATATCCAGGTGTATGGTGGTCACCATATGAGTGGTTTCGTTCCGATCGAAGGACAACACCAGCCGAATATTGCTGGGGTCGATGTTTCTTCCGGAGCAGAATGAGGCGACATAAATGCCTGCACAGGTGCCGATCGATGCCAGAAAGAGGTCGAAGGGTTCCGGAGCCGTATGGGTTCCTCCCTCTTCAATGGGTTGGTCGGTGTGCACCGTAAAGCCTTTGTAATGCGAATCCACTTTTTTCCCGCCCGGGAAGGTGATGACCATTTCCATAGGGTTTCTCCAGGGTTGCATTGAGGGTGATATATGA
>JBFMBE010000100.1:0-12499 GCA_040755275.1 Thermodesulfobacteriota bacterium
CGATCCAACGATATCCGGCGGCTTCAAACACGTTTTCGCAGCAGTCTCAAAAGGCTTCCCCAGCCACCCCGCTTATGCCCGGCATTTCCCAAAAGCACGGGAAAAGCGACTTTTTGCGACTCCATCAATCCTGATGGAGTCGCAAAAAGGCCGGATGCAGTGTCGTCCTGCATCGCTCGTCATTGCGGCGTACGTTAAGTACGCCTCATTCCTCGGGATTTGCACTCCTTGCCTGCGGCCTTTTTTCGAAGCCGTCCATATGATGGACTCTTTGCGGGGCCATCAAGAAAGAGTGCCTGAGTGTTTGCGAGTTCATCCATCCGGATGGGCCCAATGGAAATTCTTTTGCCAAATCATTTCGTTTAATGGCATAATATCACTGGGTAGTGTGTCCGCATGATTCATGCGGTTGGATGGTGTCCGACTTGAGACAAGGGGGGGCTGATGCGATCCATCGCTTCGATATGTCTTGCATACCTCATGATGGGGGTGGTGTTGTTCTTCCATCCGGCTCTCGGAGCGGCGGCGGATCCGACATTCACCCAAGAAGATCGTGATCGCCTGATTCGGCTCGAAGTCACACTGAGTGCCTTCATACGGGAGGTCGACAAGCGCTTTGAACAGATTGACAAGCGCTTCGAACAAATCGACAAGCGTTTTGCGGAATTGGACAAGCGCTTCGAGCAGATCGACAAGCGTTTTGAACAGGTGGACAAACGCTTCGAGCAGTTGATGACCTTTCTCTGGATGCTGGTCGGCATCTTTACGACCTTGACGGCTGTCAACATCGGTTTTGCCTATTGGGATCGCCAGACCTACGTTCGGCGAGCGAAGGAAGAAACCATTCAGACCATTGAGCGGGAAGGCAAGCTGGTGCATTTGATACAGGCCCTGCGGCAGGTTGCTGCGGAAGATGCCAAACTCGCCAGTGTTCTGAGAAGCTTCGGCCTCCTGTAAATACAACGCTCACGGATGATGGCCCCGCAAAAAGTCGATTTTCCCGTGCTTTTCGTAAATGCCGGGCATCAGCGGGGTGGCTGGGGAAGCCTTTTGAGACTGCTGCGAAAACGTGTTTGAAGCCGCCGGATATCGTTGGATCGGGCGGAGATGCTTCATCCATATTTGTTTGAAAAACATCCTGTTGCAACTCAGCAATTCTGTATTCCAAGTTTGGCTATCCGCCCGATCCTACGAGATCGGGCGGCTGAGTTTTTTCGCAGCATCGAAAAAGGTTCCCCAGTCACCCCGCGACTCGACAGAGACTTCCTGACTTGTTGCGAGCTCACCACGGGTGAGGGCACATGGATTCGGGTGGAGAGCATGCAGGACGTCGATTGACGCAAACAATTCGCCGGTAGGAAAGGATTATGGAACGGCTTGAAATATCCGTTTACGACAAATACATCAAAGGGTTGATGGACATCAGCCGGGCCATCACCTCCGATCTATACATCGAAGACATTCTCAAGCTGATCGTTTTGGTGACGGCCCGGGTCACGGGCGTGGAAATCTGCTCGCTGTGGCTTCTGGACGAGAACGCCAACCCGCCGGTCTTGAAGATGAAAGCCTCCCAGACGATCGAGCCCGAATACCTGAAGGATCGGGTTTTAAGGATGAATGAAGGAATCGTCGGCTATGTGGCTACCACCAAACAGCCGATGATCATTGCCGACGTGCTGCAGGAGCCCCTGTTCAAGGAAAAGAAGATGGCCGAAAACCTGAGGCTCGTCTCGATGCTGAGTGTGCCCATGCAGGTCCGTGGGGAACAGCTGATCGGCGTGTTCAACTGTTTTACGGCAGAACCCCACACGTTTTCGGAAACGGAAGTCTATTTGATCCAGACCATCGCCAATCAGGCGGCAGTTGCCATTCTCAACACGCAATTGATGGTCCAGACCCGGGTGATTCAGGAGGAGCTCGAAACACGGAAGCTGGTGGAGCGGGCAAAGGAAATCCTGATGGCTCGTCGCAACAAGACGGGTGAGGAGGCTTACCGCTGGATGCAGAAACGGAGTATGAGCACCCGTATGTCCATGCGGCAGATTGCCGAGGCCATTCTGATTTCGGAAGACCTCGAACCGTAGCCCTCTTTCCGATTCGGTCAGATGTGCCATGGTTCGTCCTACTTCACCCCGCCGAAAACATACTTGCTGACCAGCTCCTCGATGTCGAGGGCGGACTCGGTTTCGGTGATGGTATCTCCGTTTTTCAGCATGGAATCGCTGCCACCGGGCGAAAGCTTGATGTAGCGGTCTCCGATCAGGCCTGCCGTCTTTACCGAAGCAATCACGTCATCGCTCAACTGGACGCTTTTCTGGATTTTCAGACGCAGCAGGGCGACCTGGCGCTTCGGGTCCAGCGTGATGGTGTCGACCTGGCCCACCTGGACACCTGCGATTTCGACCTGTGCGCCCTTCTTGACACCGGTGGCGTTCTGAAACCGGGCCTGCAGGTAATAATAGTTGTCTCCGATCAGCTCCATCTTTCCCAGTTTGATGGTCAGATATCCGACACAGATCAGTCCGATCAAAACGAAGACACCGACAGCCGTTTCGATTACCGTTTTCTTCAACATGACAGACCTTTCTTCAATCAGCAGATCTTGAATTCCAGCAGGGTATTCATTTCCGACTCGGCCAGCTGAATCAGTTGTTCCATGCCTTTTCCCGGGGTGGCTTGGGCGAAGCCCGCTTGGATGGACAGGCAGAACCCCGGATAGGGCTGGATACTGAGCAGGTTTTCTCCATGAATTTCCCGAGCGATTCGTTCGCAGAAAAGCCTGGCTCGGTTCCGATCGGTGTTTGCCAGCAAGACCAGGATTCGATTCAGGCCCAATCGGGACGAGGTATCGCCGACGCCCATCTGTTGTCGGAGAAAACCGGCGAAATTCATCAAGACCGTCTGACCGGCCAAAAAGCCGATATGGCGGTGAATCTCCGCCAGATTTTCGAACGTGAACAGCACCAGGGAAAATTCGATGTTGTGGCTGGCCATCCGGGCCATTTCCTGCTCGAAGCGCCTTTCGACGGTCGTGCGGGTTTCCATTCCCGTCAGTGCGTCTTTCGGATTCTCGATTCCCTGAATGAAGTTGCGGATTTCCGGCGAGCCGACGCTTCGAATCTCTGCAGGTGTTCCCTGAAAGATGATCTTCCCTTGATCGAGCATGGCGATTCGCTGTGAAATGTAGAACACATCGGGGATTTCGTGACTGACCAAAACGGCCGTGAAGCCGTATTTCTTCTGATATCCCGAAATCATGCTGTGAACCGTGTTTTTCCGTACGGGGTCGAGCCCGGTGGTCGGCTCATCGAAAAGGATGATTTCCGGCTCCGTGACCATGGCGCGGGCCAGGGCCACACGTTTCTTCATGCCCCCGGAGAGCTGAGACGGGTATTTGTCTGCGGATTCCGTCAGATCGAACTGCTCCATCTGTCTTCCGACGCGGTTTCGGATGTCGGTTTCCTTCAGTTGGGTCGTTTCGACGAGCGGCAGGGCGATGTTTTCGTAAACCGTCATCGAATCGAAAAGGGCGGTACCCTGAAACATGTAGCTGATCTTGGACTTGATGGCCTTTCGTTCCTTGGCCTTGAGGCTGTGAATGGCCCTGCCTTCATAGAGGACCTCTCCGGAATCGGGTTCGAGAAGCCCGACGATGTGTTTCAGCAGAACGCTCTTTCCTTCACCGCTCTTGCCGATGATGGTGGTGATCTCGCCTTTGTGGATCGTCAGATCGATCCCGTTGAGGACCCGTGTGTTGCCGAACGCCTTGAACACGTTGTTGAATCGAATGATCGGCTCGTTCATCGGATAATATCACCCTCCCGTCATCGGGGGAAAGACAGCGATCCTGTCTCCATCGCAAAGGCGAAGGTCCGGCGTTGCCGTTCGGCCGTTGACCAGAACGATCGTTTCGGCATCCAGTGGGAGTGGCAACATGGCAAGGGCTTCCGCAAGACGGGGAGGATCATCCCATCGGAGGTGGACAGGTTGTTGGATGGCGGTTTCGAAACCGAACAGACGCACTTCGATTTCCATCGGACGTCGCCTTCATTTCAACCGAATGTTCATTTCCCGCTCGAGTTCGCTGCGGGTGACGATCACCCGGACGTGGGGGACTTCCCGTCGGATGGCTTCGAGCCCTCCTTCTTCCCGATCGACCAGAACGACGACCACAACGACATCGAGGCCGCTCTGTCTTGCCCGCTCGATGGCCTGGAGCGTGGAGCCTCCGGTGGTGACGACGTCCTCGAGAACGGCCACGCGTTCCCCCGGCTGAATGTCTCCCTCGACCCATCGGATCATGCCGTGGTCTTTCTGGGTCTTTCGGATGGAAAAGGCCTGGATGGGATGGTGATACAATTCGGAAACGAAGGCGGTTGCCATGGCGATGGGGTCAGCACCGAAGGTGAGTCCACCCGCTGCGGAGACAGGCTCGGAACGAATGGCGTCGAAGACGAGATGTCCTGTGAGGAACATCCCCCTGGGGCTCAGGGTTGTCGGTTTGCAGTTGACGTAATATCGGCTCATCCGGCCGGATACGAGCTTGAAACTCGGTTCGTCGGTCATTTTGAAGGATTTCTGACACAGCAGGCGGATCAATTCCGTCTTCATGGTCTGTGCATCGATGGAATCGTGTATCGTGTAGGGTTCCATGTTGATTTTACCGGTTGATTTCGATAAAGAGAAAGCCTCCACTGATTGGAAGAAGCCAGGTTTGGGGGGGTCAGTGGAGGCCCTGAGCTGAAAAAACCGATGACGGCATTTTCATTGGCTCGCACCTCCTATACCAATTCATGCCAACAGGGTCAATTGAAAACCCGATTCGTATTTCGGTATTCGATACCCTCATCCTAGGAAGGTTCGGGGGCGATCGCCATCTTGTCGAAAGGAACATTCATGAACATCAAGACGTGGAAGCAGATTCGTCTGTGGGTTGCTCTGGCCCTGATGGTAACCCTGTACAGCATGGGAGACGGCTTCACCCGGGATCTGTCGGCCGGAAGCGATCGGATTTACAAAGGGCTGAAACTGTTTTCGGAAGTGATCGAGTTGATCGAAAAAAACTATGTTGAGTCGGTCGACTCTCAGAAACTGATCGAAGATGCCATCCAGGGTATGGTGCACGGCCTCGATCCCCATTCTTCCCTGCTGACACCGGAAGACTACAAGGAGCTTCAGGTGGATACCCAAGGAGAATTCACCGGAATCGGCGTCAGCATCACCTTGAAAGACGGTGCGGTGACCGTGGTGTCTCCCATCGAGGGAACCCCGGCATACAAGGCCGGTATCAAGGCCGGAGACGTCCTGATCAAGGTCGGAAAAGAACCGGTCAAGAATCTGCGGGATGCCGTCAACCGGATTCGGGGGCCCAAAGGGACAACGGTCAAGATCACCATCGTGCGGGAAGGTGCCAGCGAGCCGTTGGAATTCGAGATCATGCGGGACATCATCCCGATCGAAAGCGTTCGAGCCGTGGAATTGCGGCCGGGATACGGCTATGTCTGGATCACCAATTTCCGGGAGAACACGACCCAGGACATGGTCCGGGCTCTCGAAAAGATGGAAAAAGGAAAAACCCCGCTGAAGGGGCTGATTTTGGATCTGCGGAACAATCCGGGCGGCCTGCTCAACCAGGCGGTGGACGTATCGGATGTGTTCCTCGAAAAAGGCGTCATCCTGTCCATCAAGGGCCGGCAGGACAAACATGCCAAGGTGTTCAATGCCAAGGCCAACGATGTCAAGCGCACGTATCCGATGGTGGTGTTGATCAACGGCGGCAGCGCCAGCGCGTCGGAAATCGTGGCAGGCGCCCTGCAGGACCACAAGCGGGCCTTGATTTTGGGCACCACGTCCTTCGGGAAGGGATCGGTTCAGAATGTCGAGCCCCTGCGGGACGGCTACGGTTTGAAGCTGACCGTCGCCCGATACTATACCCCGAACGGTCGCTCCATCCAGGCCAAGGGGATCGAACCGGATATCGTCGTGCCGTATGTCCCGCCTGCCAAGACCGCTCAGAAGCCTGCCCGGGAGCGGATGCCCAAGGAAAAAGACCTTCAGAACCATCTGAAGGAGGAACCGAAGAAGTCCGACGTCAAATCCGAGACGACGACCGAAGAGGAATCGGATGAAGACGTGGTGGAGGCGAGACCGGAGGGCGGCATGAAGGTGCAGGACGGGCCTTTGAACGTCGAAAAGCTTCAATCCGACAATCAGGTGACTCGGGCGCTTGAAATCCTGGTCGGTTATGACATATTCAAGGGGCTTCAGAAGTGATGCGCTCGCAAAAAGTCAGGGCGTTTCTGCCGAGTCGCGGGGTGACTGGGGAACCTTTTTCGCAGCAGTCTCAAAAGGCTTCCCCAGCCACCCCGCTCATGCCCGTCATTTCCCAAAAGCACGGGAAAAGCGACTTTCCTTCAAAGCCGTGCCTCCAGCAGGAGGGCGGGTGATGTTTTGCGAAGCAGCGGAAACTGTTTGAAGCAGCCGGAGATCGTTGGATCGGGCGGACGCAATTCATTGATATTGGTTTGAAAAACAGCTTGTTGGAAACCAGCAACCCATTCTTTTCATTTTGGCTATCCGCCCGATCCTACGAGCTCGGGCTGCTGAGTTTTTCCGCTGCTGAGCAAAATTCACCCGCCTTCCTGCGGGTCCATCCAGGGGGCCCGACTTTTTGCGAGGCCATCGGAAGTGAGGATGGATCGGGGCCGGAGGAGTTGATCGGGCATCATGGCACCACCTTCTTCGGTTAAGCGGACGTCTTCTCCCTCCAAACGCTCCGCTGCAAGGCGCAGGAACCCTGTTGCAGCCAATGGTGGGTGGAAACGGTTTTGGGTCTGGTTTGCCGTCTTTCTGACGATGATTCTGGTCATCGGGTTGGCGGTTGCCAAATGGTTTCCGCCGAAACCGGTAGATCTACCCCTGGCTGCTCCGCCCCCTGCGGCAAGCCGACCCTTGTTTGAAATTTATCCCCAGGAACCTCATCCGGCGCATCCGGAAACACCCCTTCCCTCCATTCCGCCGACCGGGCTTCCCAAGGCTGCCATCCTCTTCGACGACATGGGGGGAGATCTTCGGATCGCCGGAAGGCTGGTCGAGTTGGGAATTCCGCTGACCTTCTCCCTTCTGCCGTTCAGCCCTCATCGGACGGAGATTGCCGAACTTGCCTCGGCAAACGGCATCGAGATCATGGCCCATATCCCCATGGAGCCGAAGGAATACCCCCATATCCAGCCCGGACAGGGCGCTTTGATGAGCGGCATGAGCGAAGGTCGGCTGGCTGCCCAGCTGCTGAGCGATTTGGAGAGTCTGCCCCAGGTCGTCGGTATGAACAACCACATGGGAAGCCGACTGACCGCAGAAACGCGTGCCATGGAGCAGATCATGGCGATCGTCAAATCGAAGCACCTGTTCTATGTCGACAGCCGTACCATCCCGTCGTCCGCAGCCCGCTCCGCAGCGAGGCTGCTTCGGGTTCCCTATGCCGAGCGGGATGTGTTTCTGGACCATGTGGTGGAAATGGGTGCCATCCGCAGCCAGATTGTCCGCTTCATCGAGACGGCCCGGCGAAACGGTCATGCCCTGGCCATCGGGCATCCCCACGAAGAAACGATCGCCGTCCTCGAGGAGCAGCTTCCCGCCATCCGTCAGGCGGTGACGCTCGTTCCGGTTTCGGCCGTGGTGCGGGTGCCACCCCGCTGATGCTCGGCATTCCCGAAAAGCACGGAAAAAGCGACTTGTTGCGGGGGGCTATTTCCGGCAATAGACGACGAGGCTCTTGCCCATGACGGGGTTGAGCAGCCGGTCGAGCCAGGTCGTGAACCGTGGTTTCTGCATCATGTCCCAGGTGAGAAAACGGTTGTAGATCCGGACGAGGGGATGGTCGTTCTTTTCGATGCCGACAAGGCATTTGAGCCACCAGAAGGGGACATGCAGGCTGTGGGCATGGCCGAAGCCGAAGGGCTGAAATCCGGCCTGACGAAGCAGGGCGATGAGCTGTCGTTTGCGGTAGATACGGATGTGGCCGCCGGGAGTCGTCCGGTACGCCCGCGAAAGCCTCCAGCAAATCCATTCCGGAACGAACCGCGGCACACTGACCCCCAACCATCCGCCGGGTTTGAGCACCCGGTTCACTTCCTGCAGCAGCCCGGAATCATCCGGAACGTGTTCGAGCACTTCCGAGAGAATGACGGCATCCATGGCTTGCGTGGCGACGGGCAGCAGGCAGCCGTTCGCCTGAGCCAGAAGCCACCTTCCAGACACTTCCCACCCGAACGCCTCATGAATGCGGATGCGCTCTGCGGCCTGTTTCAAATCGTTCCGGCAGAGGTCCAACCCGATGACCCGCGTGCCGGGCCGACCCAGAACGGCGACAAGATGTCTTCCGGAGCCGCAGCCGATATCCAGGACCGTGGCGTGTGCTTCGTGTAGGATCTCAGCGGGGTCGATGGTCAGCATCGATGATGCGCTCGTAGACGTCGAGGGTTCGTTTGGCCGCCTGCTTCCAGGTGAATCGCTCATGGACTCTCCGGTAGCCTTTCTCTCCCAACTGCCGGGCGGCGTCCGGATGGTCGAGAAGATGGGCGATGGCTTCGGCCAGAGCGGCCGGATCCCCCGGAGGAACGAGAATTCCGGCATCTGCGACCACCTCGGGCAGGGCGCCTCCCGTGGTGCTCACGACCGGAACGCCGCAGGCCATGGCTTCTCCTGCCGGAAGGCCGAATCCTTCGTAGAGACTGGGGACGACGGCAACTGCGGCACGGGCGTATTGTTCCACAAAGGCCTCGTCGTCGATCCGGCCGGTGAAGGTGACGTTGGTCAGCCGCAGACGGGCGATCAATCGTTCCACATCCCCGTTTTCCTTCGGTGTGCCCACAACGATGAGGCGAACGGATCGCCCCGAGTCGGTCAACTGCCTCACGGCCGAAAGCAGGTGGACCAGCCCCTTCAGCGGGGTGTCTGCGCTGTTGGTGACGATGATGCGGCCCGGTTCCCGTGGGATGTGCGGCAGGGGGCGGAACCGATCGGTGTCGATGCCGTTTTCGACGACATGAAAGCGCTCCTCGGGAATGCCGAACTCGGAGCGGATATCGGCTTTCGAGGCTTCGGAAACCGTGACGATGTGGGAAAGGCGCCTAGCCACCCGAAGCTGCATGCCGATGAAGGAATACCAGCGCAACACCTTGAAGCGCTTCCAGGCATTCGGCGCCGCATCCCACTCGAGCTTCCGGTCGACCGTAATGGGGTGGTGGATGGTGGTGACGAAGGGGATGCGTTTCGACAGCAGAAGCGTGCCGTAAGACAGGCACTGGTTGTCGTGAAGGATGTCGAATTCGTGAAGCCGGTCTTTCAGGTGAAGAAAAGCCCGGATGCCGAACACGAAAGGCTCCGGAAAACCCATCGTCGAAACCCCGGCCCATTCCAGGAAATTCACCGGATCGCAGAGCTCGGCCGCTTTCGGCATGCGGAAGGGGTCATGGGGGTTGTACAGGTCGAGGCCTTTCAGAAAGGTGATCGGAATGGGGCGATCGATTCGAAAGTCCTCGGGCGGCCCGCTGATGACCTCCACCGAGTGTCCGAGATCATAGAGGGCGGCGGCCAGGTGCCGGACATAGACGCCCTGGCCGCCGCAATAGGGGTTGCTTCTGTAGCTGAGGATACCGATGCGCACTCACTTACCGCCTTCCTTCGCCTGTTCTTCAACCAGTCCCGGAGCCATCTGCAGGGCTTCGGAAAGCTTTTCCGCAAGCGGGCCGCCGGCCTGGGCCAGATCGGGTCGACCGCCGCCTTTTCCGCCGACGGCTTCGGCAAGGGCTTGAACGAGTTTTCCGGCATGAAAGCGGCTGGTCAAGTCTTTGGTGACGGCAACGAGCAGCATGGCCTTTCCTTCGTTCCTGGCTCCAAGCACCACGATACCGGAACGGATGCGATCCCGAAGTCGGTCGGCCGCTTCCCGGAGGGCGGCAGGCGCTTCGATCGCCACCTCCCGGATCAGTACGGACACCCCGGCGATCGTTTGCACGTCGGCCTGATCCTTGCCGGAGCCGCCACCGGTGGCGAGCTGCAGCTTGACGGCTTCCAGTTCCCGTTCGAGGCTCTTCTGTTTCGCCGTCCATTTTTCGATGCGTTCGACAGCCTCATCCTGTCGGCATTTCAAGGCCTCGGCGCACTGCCGCAGGATGCGTTCCGTCTGCTGCACGTGGGCGAGTGCTGCCTCTCCCGTCAGGGCTTCGATCCGCCGTACGCCGGCCGCCACGCTGCCTTCGGAAACGATCTTGAACAGCCCGATGTTCCCGGTTCGATCCGTATGGGTGCCGCCGCAAAGCTCCTTGCTGAAATCCGCCAGGCTGATCACCCGCACCCGATCCCCGTATTTTTCTTCGAACAAGGCCATGGCCCCGGTCTTGAAAGCCTCTTCAGCCGCCATTTCGACGATGGAAACGGGGACGTTCGCCCGGATGCCGCTGTTCACCCACTGCTCGATAGCCTCGATTTCCTCCGGTTTCAGGGCCGAAAAATGGGTGAAGTCGAAGCGAAGCCGCTCGGCGCTGACCAGAGAGCCGGCCTGCTTGACGTGATCGCCCAGGATGTTGCGCAGGGCGGCATGCAAAATGTGGGTTGCCGTGTGGTTGCAGGCGGTGGCCTTTCGGCCGGCTTCGTCGACACGGAGCTCGACCCGTTGACCGACACGCACCGTGCCGGTTTGAACCAGCCCCTGGTGAATGATGATGCCGGTCGGATCCTTGATGGTCTGGGTAATGTCGATGCGAAGCGGCTCGCCGTCCGCATCCGTCGCCTCGATGGACCCGCGATCCCCCATCTGACCTCCGGCCTCGCCGTAGAAGGGGGTTTTGCGGGTGACGATGTCGATCTGGCAGCCGCTCGACGCCGATTCGACCGGTTTTCCGTCAATGGCGAGAACCAGAACCTCCGATTCGGTTCGAAGTGAATCGTAGCCGACGAATTCGGGCCGAATCCCCTGGGATGCCAGCTCCTTGAAGGCCTCCTGGGTTCCCGTGAAGCGCACCGTCGTTCGGGATTGGGCGCGCTGCTGCTCCATGGCCCGGTTGAATCCTTCCATGTCGATGGCCAGGCGCTTGTCTCGGACCACATCCTGAACGATATCCGTCGGGAACCCATAGGTGTCGTAGAGCTTGAACACCACGTCCCCCGGAACGGTGGTCATGCCCTTCACCTGCATCTCGGCCAGGGTGTCTTCCAGAAGGCGCATGCCGTTGTCGAGGGTTTCCGAAAACCGTCGTTCCTCGTTTTCGATGACCGAGGTGATGAAGGCCGACGCATCCAGCAGTTCGGGGTAGGTGGGTTTCATGATGTCGAAGACGACGGCTGCCGTGCGGTGCAGGAAGGGTTTGGTCAGGCCGATGTGGCGACCGTATCGGATGGCGCGGCGCAGAATGCGCCGCAGCACGTATCCGCGGCCTTCGTTCGAGGGCAGCACCCCGTCGCCGATCAGAAATGCCGCCGCACGGCTGTGGTCTGCAATGACCTTCATGGCAACCCGGGTTTCGAAGGAAGAATCGATCGACAACCCGCTCAGCCGCTCGGTTTCTTCCAGAATCGGTCGGATGAGGTCGGTGTCGTAATTGGTCGGTACGTTCTGGACGATGGAGACGATCCGCTCGAGTCCCATCCCCGTGTCGATGCTGGGCTTGGGCAGAGGGGTCATCGTTCCGGATGCATCCCGGTTGAACTGCATGAACACGAGGTTCCAGATTTCCAGGTATCGGTCGCAGTCGCACCCGACGGCACAGTCGGGTTTCCCGCAGCCATACTGGGGACCCCGATCGATCAGGATTTCGGAGCAAGGACCGCAGGGGCCGGTATCTCCCATCGCCCAGAAATTGTCTTTTTCTCCGAAGCGCACGATCCGATCCGGCGGAAGTCCGACGATTTTCTGCCAGAGGTCGTAGGCTTCATCGTCGTTCAGAAAGACGGAGGCGTAAAGTTTGTCCGCCGGAAGACCGTATCCGTTCGTCAAGAGGTCCCAGGCGAATTCGATGGCCTTTTCCTTGAAGTAGTCCCCGAAGGAGAAATTGCCGAGCATCTCGAAGAAGGTGTGGTGCCGCGCCGTATAGCCGACGTTTTCGAGGTCGTTGTGTTTCCCGCCTGCACGCACACATTTCTGGGATGTGACCGCCCGGTCGTAATCGCGTTTTTCGTCGCCGAGAAAAATGCGTTTGAACTGAACCATGCCGGCGTTCGTGAAGAGGAGGGTTGGATCGTCTTGAGGCACGAGGGAGGAGCTGCGTACGTGCTGGTGGCTGTGCTTCTGAAAATACGTGATGAATCGGGATCGGATTTCGTTACCTGTCATGGGGGCTCCGTATGTCATGGATTGGAGAGTGTTGGCCTCGCAAAAAGTCGCTTTTCCCCATGCTTTTCGTAAATGCCGGGCATGAGCGGGGTGGCTGGGGAAGCCTTTTGAGATTGCTGCGAAAACGTGTTTGAAGCCGCCGGATATCGTTGGATCGGGCGGAGATGC
>JBFMBE010000101.1:0-12387 GCA_040755275.1 Thermodesulfobacteriota bacterium
GACTTTTTGCGGGGCCATCATACCTGACTCTTTGAGAATTCACCAGCATTGAAAAGGATTGACATTATAGGAAGGTGTGTTAAAAATACAAGATTTTTCAAGGCCTCTTTGAGGCCTTTTTGTATTTTCTTTATCATGGGAGCAGATGATGGTTTCTTTGGATTTTTCGAAGCTCGGGGGTCTTGTTCCGGTCGTCACACAGGATGCGGAAACCAATGAGGTATTGATGGTGGCTTTTATGAACGAGGATGCTTGGAAGCATACTCTGGAAACCGGAAAGGCGACTTACTACAGCCGCAGCCGTCGATGCCTTTGGATCAAGGGGGAGACGTCCGGCAACGTACAGTGGGTCAGGGAAATCCGGATCGATTGCGACAACGATACGGTTCTTCTGAAAGTCGAACAAGTCGGTGGGGCCGCCTGTCATACGGGTCATCGCTCCTGTTTTTACCGCCGGATGGTGAAAGATGGATTGGAAACTGTCGGAACCCCGGTGTTCAACCCCAAGGAGGTATATCGTTCATGAATCCGATTTTGAAACTGGGCATTCCCAAGGGGAGTCTTCAGAACGCAACCGTCGAATTGTTTCGACGTTCCGGTTGGAAAATCGACATCAACGGCAGAAGTTATTTCCCGGAAATCAATGACGAAGAAATCGAATGCTCCATCTGTCGGGCCCAGGAGATGAGCCGTTATGTGGAAACCGGGGCTCTCGATGCCGGGCTGACGGGAAAGGATTGGATCGCCGAAAACCATAGCGATGTGCATGTCGTCTGTGATCTCGTTTACTCCAAGGTCAGTGCCCGACCCGCCCGCTGGGTGCTGGCGGTTCCTTTCGATTCACCGGCCAAACGCATCGAAGACTGTGCCGGGATGAAAATTTCAACGGAACTGGTGCAGTTTACGAAGGATTATTTCGCCGCGCGCAACATTCCGGTGGAAGTGGAGTTTTCCTGGGGAGCGACGGAAGCCAAGGTGGTATCCGGGCTGGCGGATGCCATCGTCGAGGTCACCGAAACCGGAAGCACCATCAAGGCCCATGGGCTGCGGATCATTCACGAGCTGATGCAGACCAACACCCAGCTCATCGCCAACCACAAGGCCTGGGACAACCCCAAGAAACGGGAAAAGATCGAGCAGATCGCCCTGCTTCTGAAGGGCGCTCTTCGCGGGGAAAAACTGGTCGGTCTCAAGATGAATGTGCCCGAGCCCTGCCTGGAGAAGGTGGTGGGGCTTCTCCCCAGCCTCAACGCACCGACCGTCGCTCCGTTGTATCAGACGAACTGGTTCTCCGTGGAAACGGTGGTCCAAAACGGCGTGGTGCGGGAGCTCATTCCCAAGCTCATGAAAAACGGAGCGGAAGGCATCATTGAATATTCGCTGAACAAGGTGATTTAGACGTGCTCCCGCACGTTGAATTCCAGCCTCCATTTCCGATCGTCCATTTGGGAGATGCACCAGAGCTCGAGCGTTCCAATTTCGGTGGCCCGGGTTTCCAGACTCACCGGAACGCGCTGCCCGGTTTCCCCTTCGAGCTTCGTTTCCATCGTCGCCACGGGTACGATGTCTTCATCCCAGGATTCCACCACCTCACCCGGAACATCTTCCTTCCGGGTGTTGGAAGACATCAGCTCAAAGGAGGCCCGCTCCCCAACCAGGAGCGCAAATGAGCGATCCGGCATCGACTGGACCGTACCTTCTTCCATGCCGAAGCCTGCCACACACAGGGCCTTGACCGGCGTCGGAATCCCCGGAACGGCTGGCATGGATGCTGCAATTCCAATGTAATACGTCTTGTTCAGTCCGCTTCGGATTCGAATACCGCCCACGTTGCGAGTAAGTCCATAATAGGCGGCTCCCCGGGCAACCGATCGGTCGAAATCGGATGCAGGAAGTTCTTTGAGGGGGCTGCCGCCATTCCAGGATTGCAGCAGTTGGAGCAGTCGGTTGCGAAGCACCGGCGACTTCATGACACCACCGTTGAAGAGTACGGCTGTCGGCACCAGCGGCTCCCCGTGGGCATTCTGACGGAGGAATGCGGCCAGGTGGTGGGTGATGGCCGGATCGGCTTCGTAGGAAATGCCGATTTCCTGAAGCCCAACGGTCTTGGACGTCTGGACGACTGCCGTTGGTTCACAGAGCGGGAAGAATCCATCGAGCAGGATCCGATTGACCTCCTCGGCAGTCAATTCCGTCGATATGCTCTGGGCGATGAGGCCTTTGCCTTTTCCGAGAATGGAAATCCGATAGGTGTCGGAAGCGTCGGCGGAGAGCAGCCGTTCCTTTCCTTTGCGACACGCTTGGATCAACGCCCGCATCTGCATGGCATCGAGGCGGATGTTCCTGGCAGCCAGTTTTCTCTGAAGGGCATAGGCCAGGGTCACGTCCATGTTGTCACCTCCAACCATCAGGTGGTTGCCGACTGCAATGCGCTCGAGGGTCAGATTGCCTCGCTCTTCTCCGACCTGGATGAGGCTGAAATCGGTCGTTCCCCCTCCGATATCGCAAACGAGAATCAGGTCCTGAGGTCTGAGATATTTTCGCCAGTTTTCCTGCTCACCCGAAATCCAGGCGTAGAGTGCGGCCTGCGGTTCTTCGAGAAGGGTCACATGGTGCAATCCGGCCATTGCCGCCGCCTTGACGGTAAGGTCTCGGGCCAGGGCATCGAAGGATGCCGGAACCGTCAGGAGAATTTCCTGATCTTCCAGTCGTGTGGAACCGTTGTTCGACGACAATCCCCTGCCTACCTGTTCATGGTTCCATGCCCGGGCCAAGTGTTTTAGTATGGCTGCGGAAGCCTCCACGGGGGAGCGCTTCATGCTGGGCTGACTTCCTTGCCAGGGAAGAATCGCAGCATTGCGGTCCACCATCGGATGACAGAGCCAGGATTTGGCCGATGAAATCAATCGATGTGGGATTTCAGCCCCTCTTTCCCGGGCGTACTCCCCGATGACCATCCGTCCTTCCGTCTCCCAGGGAACCACGATGGCCTCGTCTGCCACTTCGCTAGGGTCGGGAATCAGGATGAAGCTGGGCAGAATGTCGCTTCGTTCGATGGTGCCGGGACCTGTCAGCTGAGGAACAGCGAAGGTTTCAATGGCAGCATCGGTCCGATTGTCGCAATACGCCAGAACCGTATGGGTTGTGCCCAGATCGATACCGACGATCCAAGGGGAACGGTTGTTCATCCCAGACTCCATTACGAAATCTCCACTTCCGCCGGTACAAGTATATCGGGATTCTGGGTTCCAGAGAGCTCCGGCAGAACGACCTTCTTCACTTTCCAACCCCTGTGACGGACGACACCCGTAAACGGTGGACTGCCGCCGACCTGCCCCATCAGCTTGACGGCCGTTGCATCGAAGTCGGCTTGCAACGTAATGGTTTCTCCTTCCTCCTGGTTGACCACCGGCTGAAGCGGTAGATATCGCAGGACGACCTTTCGGCAGTTTTCATGGATGTTGCGGACAGCAGCACCGATCTGTGCATCCTCATAGTCCTCGAGGTTTTCCTGGAGAAAATCGAGAAGCCGTCCTTCCCGCTGAAGCAAACCGATCAAATGCAGAAAGAGGCGCTTGTCCACATTGGGGTCACGAGCTGGAGCCGCTTTTTCATCGCCATCGCTGGATGGAAAGACCGCTTTGCCCGCTTTTCGATCGGATGAAACCGGACGTATCACCGCCAATGTGCGTTTCTGCACTGCGCCATGAAACCACAGAGCCCACAGGATCGTGACGATTGCGATGGCCGGGATGCCGTACAACCACATCTGTTTCTGAAAGCCCAGAAACCAGTCGGTGAATTGCTCCAATGCCTGAATTGAACCATCATTTGGAATGGCAGTGGGCAACTGTTTACCGATCCAGTATGGCATGACGAACAGCAGCAGGCCGAACAACAGAAAGAGAAATATCCAGGAACCGATGACGGTTCCCTTGATCGGGATGGACGGTTTGGATTTCATGTTTTTCTCCGGTACAAAACGAAATTCGAGATGGGATGGCAATGAACGATGTCGTTACTTCATTTCAACGGTTCAAGGGTCTTTTAAGGAAAGCGACGGCTGTTGTCAATCGGATCGAAAATTTCGTAGGCAAATGCTTGACAAGCTTTTTTCCGAAGTGGTATATACGCTCATCAATTGAAGGCACGTAGCTCAGTGGGAGAGCACTACCCTGACACGGTAGGGGTCGTTGGTTCAAACCCAATCGTGCCTACCACACCCAAACGGCGGGTTATGGATGAAAATCATTCATAACCCGCTTTTTGATTGATGCGCTCGCCAAAAGTCAGGAAGTCTCTGTCGAGTCGCGGGGTGGCTGGGGAACCGTTTTCGCTGCTGCGAATACACTCAGCAGCCCTCCTGCCTGAGGCACGGCTTTGAAAGAAAATCGGTGGTTAGCGACTTTTTGCGACGCCATCATTTCTTCAAAACACAGAAGGGGAACCCTGTATGCGGGTTCCCCTTCTGTGTTTTTCCCCAAACGCTGAGATCGAATCGCGTCAGCGCCTACTTCCTTCCGGCGTACTCCGCATAGGCCATGGCAACCGTCCGGTAGACCAGATGCGCCAGCTTCGTGAACGGCACATAGGCGAAGAGACAGAAGACGAACACGAGATGAATGAAATACAGAAGATAGGACAGCCATGCCAGGCCGCCCAGCCGGGTCATTTCCGTGAGCAGACCGGTAACGCCGAGGCCGAAGGCCAGCCCGATCAGTTGCCAATCTTTATACGTAGTGATCTGATCCTTCTTGGCCAGTCGTGTCTTGATCATCAGACCACTTCCGATGACCAGTGCGATACCGCTTAAATTGGCAAGCCACTTAACCGGATTGAGCTGGCTGTAAGGCCCGTGGATCTGGAAAATGTAGAGCACGACGAAAAAGATCGATGTCACGATGAACAACCCGATGAACCCGAAGAGAACCATCATGTGGGCGGTCGCCCGATCCTTGTTCTCACCGCATTCGTTGAATTTGTCGTGACGCAGAATCTTGGGGATGACGCGGATAAGGGCATCCACGAATCCTTTGGGATCGATGGTTTGCTGGTTCGTTTTCCCTTCGATCAGTGCATTCTGATGGATATCCGCCAGAAATCGTTTGAGCCCCAGAGCGAAGACGGCTACCGCCCAGATGGACAGCGGCACCATGATCAGGTCCACGAGCCAGGTGGAGAAGAAATGGGCGTGAACGATTTCATCCCCTTTCGGGTTGAAATTGAGCAATCCGGTGATGAGACCCAGGACAATAAACACAACGACAGGAATGGCCAGCAGAATGGGAAGCTTTTTGGGGTCGTTCACGGCCTTTCCAAGGGCCTTTGGAATGGCATATTCGGTGACAGCATAGGCCCGAAGGGCTGCCAGAACGTCGCCGGGCTTGGCTCCCCGGGGACACTTGGTGGAACAATCGCCGCAATTGTGACATAACCAGATGTCGGCGTTACCAACCACTTTATCCTTCAAACCCCAGGATGTAGCGATCATTTCTTTTCTAGGGAACGGTCGGGTATCCGGAGAAATGGGGCAGACCACGGCGCAGGTGGCGCACTGGAAACATTTCTTGACATCACCGCCGCCCAGCTGGGTTACTTCCTGGATGAATTCCAGATCGGGTTTGACTTGATAGGCTTGCGTCATGAATCATCCTCCTCGAAACCACGCGTGATGGGCCGGCGCATCGCAAACGCCGGCCGGTATCGAATTAGAATCCCTTAAACGGGTTCGGACCCAATTCCTCGATCTTGGCGGCGAAATCGTCTATGATTTGGGGGACTTTATCGAATTCGTCGATAGCCAGCTCGAATTGCGCCACCCGTTCCACCTCGAGGGCCAAGGAGGCCAGCGCCTCGCCGATTTTCCGCATCCGGATGCTGGCCAACTCGCTGCCCTTGACGAAATGGCACTGGTAATCGTCTCCGTGTTTGCAGCCCAGAAGGAAAGCACCGTCCATACCCTTCGAAAGGGCTTCCTTGATCCAAGCCACATTCACGGAACCCAGGCAGCGGAC
Organism: Thermodesulfobacteriota bacterium; assembly: GCA_040755275.1. Lineage (GTDB taxonomy): Bacteria > Desulfobacterota > Desulfobacteria > Desulfobacterales > Desulfatirhabdiaceae > Desulfatirhabdium. The sequence continues at coordinate 6,015 of JBFMBE010000101.1, forward strand.
CGGGATGAAACGGACATTGGGCGAATACGTGCACCGATGGAGACCGGCCATGTCGAGTGCCGGATAGGCGTCGTTTTCGCAGACCAGGGCCAGGATGCGCAACGGCGGCTCGTCGTAATCGTCTGCGGTCGGAACACCGATGGCCTTGATCATGGAACCGATCGTGTCGATGTTGTAGTCGGCAAATCCAATGATCCGTTCCGGGCAGGCCCCCATACAGGTCCCGCATCGACGGCACCGGGTAGGATTCGGTTTGGGCGTGCCGCGCTCGTCGTCATCGAGCGCACCGAAGGGGCATTCCTCCGTACACCGCTTGCATTGGGTACAACGGGCAAAGAAGAAATCCGGATACGTCATGTCACCATAACGCGGATGGACGGAAACGCCTCGGTTGGCGCTTTCGATACATTGGATGGCCTTCAGTGCCGCACCGGCAGCGTCTTCGATGGACTCCTCCATGGTCAGGCTTCGACGAATGGCGCCTGCCGCATAGATACCGGTTCGCTGGGTTTCGTAAGGAAAACAGATGTAGTTGGAATCGGCATATTGATCGAAGATAGCATTGTCCCGGAAGCCGGGTCCTTGACGATAGGCCAGGTTGATGACTGGATCGTCCGCTGTAACGGGCACCATACCGGTGGCAAGCACCACCATGTCGGCATCGATCTGGATCTTTTCACCCAGAAGCGTGTTGTCCGCCTCGACAACGAGCCCATTTCCGTTTTTCGATACGGAAACCACTTCACCCTTGGTGAGGAAAATACCCGGATCCTGTTGGATGCTCTTATAGAAATATTCCTGTAGCCCGGGGGTTCGCATGTGCTCATAAATGATATAGGCCTTGGCTTCCGGATCGTCTTCCCGGACATATTTGGCCTGCTTCAGGGCTACAAGACTCGTCACCGACCCGGTATAGGGGAAATCGGCATCATCCCCCTTGCCGGGGCTCTGGACAAAGACGACCGACTTGACCGGTTTGCCGTCAGAAGGTCGGACAAGCTTTCCTTTGGCAGCCATTTGTTCGAATTGATGGTTGGTGACCACATCGGATGAAGCGCCCCACCCCAGATGGGCGAACTCCCCTTCCTTGGGTTCGTAGGGACGCCATCCGGCAGCCAGCACTACGGCCCCGAATTTTTCACCATTCGGATCCAGGGTCAGAATGTCGTTCTTGCCTTTGTTGAACTCCTTGTACCGCTCGATCAGCTGATCTTTTTCGAGTTCTTTTCCGTTTTCATCCACACGCATTTCCGGAGGAAGCGGGAATGGAACGTCGAATTCGATGGCCTCCCCCGGTTTTTTCAGGGTGACCGTAAAGTCACCCGGCTGTCCGGCGATTCGGGCGACAACCGTTTCGGTTTTCACCGTAATGTTCGGCATGGCCTTCAATTCAGCCAATTTTTCGGCAAGCACCGGCTGGGCCATATCCGTAAAGGGGGCGTTCAACGGAAGCTGTTTGCGGACCTTGGCCGCATATCCGCCCAACTGGGCTTCCTTTTCGACGATCGTTACATCATAGCCGGCCTTTGCCGCATCGATGGCCGCCGAAATCCCCGTGATACCGCCGCCGATCACCAGAATCTTCCGGGTGAAGTTTTCGAGCTTGTAGGCTTCGGGCATCTTGACTTTCTTGAGTTTTTCGATGCTCATTTTGAGGTAGTCTTCGGCCATCATCTGAAGGTGGTCGATTTCTTCCCCCTGGGTCTTCGGATGGGACCATACGACCTGCTCTCGCAGGTTGACCCGATCCACATAACACCCGTCGAACCGAAAGATGTCGAAATTGACCCGTCTCGAGCAGGCGGCGATGGCCATGTGGTTGATGCCATCGGCCACTTCCTGCTGTAAAAACGCCACACCTTCTTTTCCGCACAGAAACGGATGGGATTTGGCCTTGAAGCCTTCATCTGCTGCAACTTCACACAACTGATCAATGTTCAGGGCGTCTCCGATACCGCAGCCCGTGCAGATATATACACCATATTTCTTGCTCATGAATGACCTCCTCTTACCGTTTCTTCAGGGTTTGAATGGCTTTGAGGGCCATGCCCGTCGCATTCTGGTTGCACGATATCACGTCCGCCGGCTTGTTGGCGCATCCGGTGGCGAACATGCCGCCTTTGGCAAAATCGTTCACAATGAAACCGTCGGTTGTCAGATTCAGTTCGACTGGCAGCTTCGAAACGGCTGCGGTGGGTTGCATGCCTGTGGCCAGAACGACCAGCTCAGCCGTGTGGCGGATCTTTTCACCCGTGACTGCGTTTTCGGCGACGACCGTGATGTTGCCCGTTGCGGCATCTTCAGAAACTTCGGCAACCTTCCCCTTGATGAAGGAGACGTTCGCATCTTCCTTGATCTTCTTGTAGAACTTTTCGTATTTGTATCCCGGGGCCCGAAGATCGATGTAGAAAATGGCGATCTTGGCGTTCGGATACCGCTCCCGGATATAGGTGACATGCTTGAGCGATGCCATGCAGCAGATGTAGGAGCAGTAGGGCAGGTGGTTTTCATCGCGAGAGCCGGCGCACTGAACGAAGGCTACGGTTGCCGGTTCCTTCTGATCGGAGGGTCGCAGAATCTTGCCGCCCGTAGGACCGGTGGTAGAGGCCATCCGTTCGAGCATCATGTTGGTGATGATGTTCTTGTAGCGACCGAAACCGAGATTGTCGATCCTATAAGCATCGTATGGCACCCAACCCGTTGCCCAGACGACAGCTCCGACCTTCAGGCTGACGTTCTTGGCCTGCATGTCGAGATCGATGGCGTCATATTTACAGGCTTCCTTGCAACGCTTGGCGTCTTCGGTACCGATGATGCGAGAAGAGAGCACATACCGTGCCGGAAAGGCCATGTCATGGGGAAGATAGGCCCCTTTGGTCTTGTCCATGCCGAAGTTGAATTCGTTCGGAATTTCCGTCTGACAGGCTTCTGCACAGGCACCGCAACAGGTGCAGGCTTCGGTGACATACCGGGGATTGATCTTGATCGATGCAGTATAGTCTCCCGGCTTTCCGTCGATGGCTTGAACTTCGGCCATCGTCAGGACCTTGATCCGTGGATTGTCCTTGATTCTACGGAAATTGATCTCGAGTCCGCAGGTCGGCGGACAAAGCTTCGGAAAATACTGATTCAGCTGGGCCACCCGGCCACCCAGATAAGGATTTTTTTCGATGAGATACACATCATATCCAACTTCTGCGGCTTCGAGGGCGGTGGTGATTCCGCTGATGCCTCCACCCACCACCAAAATGCTTCCACCGGCAGGTGCTGCTGTGTCTGCTGTCATGCTGTCCCTCCGTGCTGAAAAGGTTTTCTGTTAGGCAATCGATCGGCCGAAACGCGGATGCTCATAGCGGCAAGCGATGACGGTCAAACGCGTTTGACCGCCTGCGTCTGACGCCCCTGCGGTGTGCGGATGGCCGATCAGATGAAAAAAACCTCCAGGCACCTCAACCAAGGTGCCTGGAGGTATCGTGACATGAAGCTTCTACGCTACATCACTGACGTTCTCCGCTGAGGATCATGCATCCGGGAACAGTTTGATGTAGTCTTTCTTGAAGACGGACCATTGACCGGTCTTCGGATCATACTTGGAATTGACGAAACAGAACCAGTTGGCGTCGTCCTGACCCGGATAATCGGCCTGATAATAGAAGCCGGGGTACCGGGTTTCCTTACGGAACTGGATGTGGCGCAGGTGGGCTTCAACGGTCCAGATGCGGTGATAGATTTCCCATGCGCGCATCAGTTCGTGCAGGTCGCCTGCAGCCAGCTTTTCGCAGTCTTCCCGCATCGTGGCCAACATATCCATGACGATTTCCAGGTTCTTGCTGCTGGTCATGTAGTAGGTGGCCGTTCCACCGCCGTACTCATGGGTGGCCTTCATCAGCCGCAGGGCCATGCCGGACGGTTTCACGTAGTTGGGGTTGATGTCGACGGCCGTGGTGTAGCTGCAGTTGTCGAGGAAGGTATAGACCGGCTTGTATACAAGGTCAACCAGTTCCTTCGTGGTCTGCTTCAGGGTGGGTTTGAAGTCGGCATGGTCACGAACGAAGCGGACCATCTGCTTGGCTGCGATACGACCTTCGGCGTGGGAGCCGGAGGAGAATTTGTGGCCGGAGCAGCCGACGCCATCGCCTGCAGTAAACAGACCGATGACCGTGGTCATACGGTTGTAGATCTTGCCCTTGTCGCCCCATTTGTATGAATCCGGGACCCAGTCATAGTCCGGACCCGATACCCACATACCGCAGCAGCCGGAGTGGGAACCCAGCAGGTAGGGTTCGGTCGGCATGACTTCGGAGTTCTTCTTTTCGGGTTCGGTGTTGGTGGCGCACCACAGGTTGGCCTGGCCACAGGTCATATCGAGGAAGTCTTCCCAGGCTTCGGATTCGAGATGCTTGAGTTCCTTCTTGTCGAGGGTCTTGGCGATTTCAGCCAGAGCGGTGACCGTATCCATGATGATGGGGCCACGACCGGCTTTCATTTCGAAGAGCATCAGGTGGTTCCGGAGGCAGGTGGGGGTAACCGCAGCCGTGCCGTACGGAGCATATTTCTGCAATTCGGCCTTCGCGGCTTCGCTGGCGGCAAAGTTTTCGCCCAAGCCGTTCAGGGTCTTGGCCTTGAACAGGAGGAACCACGCACCGACCGGGCCGTAACCGTCTTTGAAACGAGCCGGGGTGAAACGGTTTTCCATCATCGAAAGCTCGGCACCCACTTTCATGGCCATCGTGTAGGTGGAGCCGGCGTTCCATACCGGATACCATGCACGACCTTTGCCTTCACCGACCGACCGCGGCATATAGATGTTGACTGCGCCGCCGCAGGCTACCATGATCGTTTTGGCCTTGATGATGTAAACCTTGTTTTCACGGACGGAGAAACCGACTGCACCCGCAACCTGATTTTCGTTGTTTGCATCGAGCAGCAATTCGACGATGAACACGCGCTCCAGAATGTTTTCGACACCCAGGGCCTTCTTGGCGGCTTCAGCGACGATCCGTTTGTAGGATTCGCCGTTGATCATGATCTGCCATTTGCCGGTGCGGACGGGCTTTGCTCCGGACTTCAGGGTTCCCATCTTGAGACCCTTCTTTCCGTCGAGGTTTTTGTTGTTTTCGTCTTTCTTCCAGATCGGAAGTCCCCATTCCTCGAACAGATGGACGGAGTCGTCCACGTGGCAGCCCAGGTCGAAGATCAGGTCTTCACGGACCAGACCCATGAGGTCGTTTCGAACCATCCGGACATAGTCTTCCGGCTTGTTTTCACCGATGTAGGTGTTGATGGCGGAAAGACCCTGAGCGACGGCACCGCTTCGTTCCATGGCCGCTTTGTCGACCAAGAGGATCTTCATGTCGTCGGATGCCCACTTCTTGACTTCGAATGCCGCACCGCAGGCTGCCATGCCTCCACCCACGATGAGGATGTCGACTTCACGTTCTTCAACTGCTGGATCCCTGACGGCCTTAATTTCACCCAAAGGTTTGTTCGGTAATGCCATATGTCTTCCTCCTATGCGATTGTATCGTCTTGAAAATTACAGTCTACGATTCATTTCGGTAAAATTAGAGCAGGGCAGGTTTCGGAATCTGATAGCCGTCGGCTTCTTCTGTGGAAAGAAGCGGGCTGTCCAAATCCTTGCCTTTCAGGTTCGGATAGGCATTGGCTTCGCCTTCGGGGGTGGTCCGGATGGGGAACTTGAAGCGTTTGATGACGCCGTTTCGGAATTTGCAGGTCCACATGACGTCTTCGGAGCTCATCATGGGCATGATGCTGCTGCCCAGCGGGACGAAATCGGAGTACCCACGGACTTCAATGGCCTGGTTGGGGCAGATCTTGACGCAGGAAAAGCATTCCCAGCACTGATCCGGTTCTTGGTTGTAGGCTTTCATGGCCGTGGTGTCCAGAACCATGAGATCGTTGGGGCAAATGTACATGCATGCGGTTTTGTCTCCGCCTTTGCAACCGTCGCACTTTTCAGCAATTACGTAACTTGGCATTTATGATACCTCCTGTTGTCTTGACTGTGATTGATACATCCCGAAAATGCCTGGACAGACGTGAATGGGATCGACCGGGTTGCGCCACACCTCCCTTCCAATTGAGATTGAATGGTTCAATGGGCCATGGTATGCGGAAATACCGTGGGGGAAAAGACAAACGATGAATAATCTATAAGGTTTGATGAATATCATCCCGGTTTTTTTCTGTCAAGAATCATTTTCCGAATGCATAGAGCTCCGTTTGGGTGACTGAATCCGGAAATATCGGATGGGATTTTTATCTGATGGAGTCGCAAAAAGTCGTTGACCACCGATTTTCCTTCAAAGCCGGGCCTCCAGCAGGAGGGCGGGTGGTGTTTTGCGAAGCAGCG
>JBFMBE010000102.1:0-12327 GCA_040755275.1 Thermodesulfobacteriota bacterium
ATTGGACGAATCGATGCAGATCGCTGAAGTGAAACGCGAAGGTGTATACTCGATCTCGATGCTTTACCGGGCGGGTGTTCGCAGAAAATGGACACTCTTTCTCGTTTTGTTGCTGTGTATCGTCGCAGTGGCTGGTTTTGCCTTGAGCAGAGGAGCATATGCCGTCGGGTTCATGGCCCTGATGGATGTCCTGTTCGGCCATGCTGAAGGAGCAGCCAGAACCGTCTTTTCGTCCATTCGCCTGCCACGGGTGTGTGCCGCTCTTTTCTGTGGATGGGGGCTTGCCGTTTCGGGGTTGGTGATTCAGACCCTGCTGAAAAACCCCCTCGGGTCCGCCTCGACGCTGGGGATCAGTCAGGGCGCTGCTTTCGGTGCCGCGCTTTCCATCGTTGTGTTTCGTGCAGGCATCCAAGCCGTAACCGCGGCTGCCTTTCTGGGTGCAATGGCGACCACCGTCATCATCCTCTTTCTGGCGCGCATCAAACAGCTTACAGCTGAAGCCGTCATCCTGGCGGGTGTCGCCCTTTCCGCCTTGTTTTCATCGGCTACCATCCTCATTCAATATGTGGCGACGGAAATTCAACTGGCCATCGTCGTCTTCTGGACCTTCGGGGACGTAGGTCGGCCCGACTGGATGCAGATTGCCGTCATGGCCGTAGCCACCCTCCTTTCGACCCTCTATTTCGTTTACCTGCGCTGGGATCTGAACGCGGTTGCCTCCGGAGAAGACACCGCTCTGGGGCTTGGTGTTCGTGTGAATCGGATCCGGCTTTCGGGCATGATTGTCGTTGCCCTGGTTGCAGCGTTCGCCACGGCTTTCCATGGTGTCATCGCCTTTGTAGGATTGATCGCCCCTCATATCGCCCGAAGGCTTGTCGGTGAAGACCATGGCCTGTTGATCGCGTTTTCGGCCGTAATCGGTGCACTCTTGCTTCTGAGCGCCGACACGTTCGGGAGGGTGGTCGTTGGAAGCGGCTCCATTCCCGTAGGTGTCATCACGTCCTTCTTGGGGGCGCCCATGTTTCTGTACCTGCTGATTCGAGGCTATCGATGAAGGTTTCCGTGGAGCAGCTCGGCTTTTCCTACAACGGAACATCCGTGTTGCAGAACATCCAATTCGAAATTGAACCAGGAACGTTCTGTTGCATCCTCGGAGTGAACGGCGCCGGGAAATCGACTTTGCTCAAATGCCTCAATCGCATCCTGTCTCCCCAGATCGGAACGGTTTACCTGGATGAGCGATCCATTCTCACGATTCGACGCAACGAGATCGCCAAGCGCGTGGGCTATGTGCCGCAACGACATCCCGAGGTGCGGTTGACGGTCTTTGAGGCGGTTTTGCTGGGAAGAAAACCCCACATCCGCTTTTCCATGCGTCCGGAAGACCATCGAATCGTCGAGACGGTGATCGAACAGACCGGGTTGGGACCGATGGCATTGCGGTATGTGAACGAGCTGAGTGGAGGGGAAGCTCAGAAAGTGGTGATTGCCAGAGCCCTGGCTCAGGAACCCCGGCTCTTGCTCTTGGATGAGCCCACAAGCAACCTCGATCTGCGGAACCAGCTCGAAGTACTACAGCTCATTTGGCGCATTGTGGATTCCGGACGACTTTCGGCCGTCGTCGCCATTCATGACCTGAATCTGGCCCTTCGCTGTGCCGACAGGCTGATCTTCCTCAAGGACCATCGCATTTTTTCCATTGTCGGCAGGGAAGACATCGACGGGGACATGCTGGAAGCCATCTATGGTGTACGAGTGGCTGTTCATGAAGTGGATGGACATCGCGTGGTAGTGCCTCTGTGACATGGAAGGATACGGAATGAAGCGATCGATGCGGATGCTGTATTTCTGGATGTTGGGTGTGTTGCTGGTCGGGCAGGCATCAATCGGCCATGCCTTGGAAATCACGGACATGGCCGGGAGGAAGGTCTCGTTTCGGGATGTGCCCAAACGGATCCTATGTCTGGGTCCCGGAGCCCTTCGGCTCATCGTCTATCTCGATGCCGCATCCCTGGTGTGCGGCATCGAAGAAATGGAAAAAACGATGGGTTCCATATCCCGACCTTACCTATTGGCCCATCCGGAATTGTTGAACCTGCCGATTTGCGGTCCGGGCGGTCCGGCATCCATCAATCAAAAACCGGATATGGAGCTGATTCTTGCAACGACACCCGACGCCGTATTCGTGACATACATGGATGCGGCCCTGGCCGATGCCGTTCAAAAGACGTTGGGAATTCCGGTCTTCATTCTCAACTACGGCGCTTTCGCGACATTCGATACGGTCGTCTACGACACCCTTCGTACCGCAGGCAAGGTGTTGAACCGCTCGATCCGGGCCGAAACCGTGATCTCCGGGATCGAGGCCCTACGATCCGATCTGCATCGCAGAACCGCGCATTTGAGCGAAAAACCGGGCGTGTATGTGGGCGGCATCGGGTATCGGGGGGCCTTCGGCATCGAAAGTACCGAAAAGCGGTACATCCCGTTCGACTGGGTTCATGCCCGAAACCTTGCCGAAACACTTGAAAGCAAGATCGGAAGCCACGTCTTCATCGACAAGGAAATCCTGCTCAGACTGGATCCGGACTTCATATTTCTCGACGGTGGAGGGGCTTTGCTGATTCGGGAGGATGCCCGAAGGCATCCCGATTTTTATGCTTCGCTTCGGGCCTTTCGAAAAGGAAAGGTTTACTGGCTGCTGCCATTCAATTCTTATGCGACAAATGTGGATACGGCTCTGGCGGATGCCTATGCCATCGGAAAGATCCTATATCCGCAGGCTTTCGAAGATGTGGATCCGGAGCGAAAGGCCGATGACATCTATTCGCTTCTGGTCGGAAAACCCATCTATGCCGAGATGAAGAAAACCTACGGGGCGCTGGGCAGCAAGTGGGAGTGACGGTCAGGGCGTGAAGAAGGGGGTGCGGCATGCTGTATCCCGAATCTCCGGGTGAGACTGAGAGGGGATCTTCGGCCATCGTTTGAGCGACGGATTGCCGTCTGGGTTGTAGGGCCGGGATCTTGAATCGGCCGGCTGATCCCACTTTCATGGTTTTGCTCGGCGCATCTTGTATTGCATTCACCAACAAGGAGACACTGGAAACGATGAACGCAGAAACCATCATGAACGAAAACGATTTCAAACGATGTGCGGAATTTCACGGCCATGTTTGCCCCGGCTTGTCCATTGGATACCGGGCTGCGAAGCTGGCCATGGAAAAGCTGGGACTGAGACGATCCAAAGACGAAGAGGTGGTCGCCATCGTCGAAACGGATGCCTGCTCGGCGGATGCCGTGCAGGTGCTGACCGGCTGTACGTTTGGAAAAGGCAATTTCATCTATCGGGACTATGGGAAACACGTCCTTACCTTGGTCGATCGCAAGAGCGGGAAGGCGGTTCGGGTGGTCGCAAAACCAAACGCCCTTGCGCCCGATCCGACCCATATGGCCCTGATCCAGAAAGTCCTTGCAGGGACAGCGACAGCGGAGGAAGAGAAGGTGTTTGCGGAAAAACATGAAGCACGCTCCCGGCAGGTGCTGGAAGCGCAGGCGGAAACCTTGTTCGATGTCCGTTTCGTCGATATCGATGTGCCCAAAAGAGCCCGTATCGAGCCGGGCAAGCCTTGCGAGGGCTGTCAGGAGTCGGTCATGCAAAGCAAACTGGTCGAGATCGGTGGAAAGCGTTTTTGCCGCGAATGCGCCGGAAAGGAGGCAACTGCATGAGAGCAAACCGAATCGTTTCGGTGTTGTTGGGTCTATATTTGTCGATCGTGGGTGCGAGGACGGCGGTTGCCGCAGAGACGACCAGCTTGGAAACCATCGTCGTCACAGGTGAAAAAATCATAGCACCCACCAAGCAAACCAACGAAACCGTCTATACCGGAAGCGAGGTCACCACCAAAGGAATCGACATTCAGGGGGCTCCGGCACAGACCAGTATCTATCAGGCCATTGACGCGATTCCAGGCATCAGTCTCGAGAGCTCTGACCCGTATGGGCTGGCAGCCGAACAGCAGAGCATCCGTGTTCGCGGGGTGAGGGGCTTTCTGGGGGCGATGACTGTGGAAGGCGTTCCCAATTACGGCGGCAATCCCATGGGTCCCCGGGAATACATTTATGATACGGAAGATCTGGAAAGTATCGCCGTATACAAAGGGGCCGTTCCGGCAGACCTCGGCACCGGTGTGGGAGCCCGTGCAGGAGCCATTGAACTTCGCCCGAAATGGCCCAAAGACACTTTCGGTGCTACAGTGAGCCAGGGGGTTGGGGGGGATGCCTATTCGAGAACCTTCCTGCGAATGGATTCCGGTACCCTCCCCCATCTAAGCACGAAACTTTCCGCTTCCTGGTCCTATACCGAAGCCGATAAATGGAAGGGAGAAGGGCAGATGGGTCCCAGGAACCATTTCAATGCCATGATTCGTCAACCGGCATGGCAGGGGGAACAAGTCAAGTTGTGGGTGAATTACAACGGATACGAACAGCATTTGTATAGACCCCTGAGCTATACCGAAGCCCAGAACCTCGATCAGAATTTTTACAAAGATTACAATCCGACCCTCACCGGGAACAAAGGCAAGGATATTTATTATTTCGATTACAACCGGGGAAACTACCGGAACCGGGATGCTTTTATGATCCTCCCTGTGACGGTCGCGGAAGACTGGCGGCTGAGCTTCAAACCCTATGGCAGCGATGAAAAGTCCGAAATTTGGCAGGGAGTGACGTCCTCCGGCGGTCTGATTCAAAAGCGCATTCGGGATATCGAACGCTATGGCCTGATCTCGCAGGCCGATCACGCTTTCGGGCCAGTCCATACGACCCTGGGGTATTGGGTGGAATCGCTGGACATGAGCATCCTGACCCAGAATTACGATCCGCTCACCCTTGCCTACAAGGGCTACGGGATTTATACGGAAAACGATGGCAATGGAATCGTGAACAGCCCGTTTCTCAAATTCTCCGCAACCCATGACCGATTCGACTGGCAGGCCGGCATCAAATATTTCCGCTACGACGAGCCTTCCAGTATCGGGTATGTCACGGACAGCAAGAGCGGCGCTTTGGTGCGGGCTCCCGATCTCGATCGGGGTTCTCGTACTTACGACGATTGGCTTCCGACTTTGGGGCTTGGCTACAATCTATCGGAAACGCTTCAGGTGTATTCGAGCTATGGCAGAAATCAAATCCGACCCTACAGCTATGTTCCGATCATCAATCTCTACAATGCCAATCGGGCGACGTTCCAGAAAGCCGGTGTTACGCTGGCGGACATGTTCAGCGGATATGATATGGAAATTTCGGACAATGTCGAAGTGGGGCTTCGATGGCGGGAGGAGATGTTCGAAATCATGCCTGCCGTCTTCTATGCCAAACACGACAAGTTGTTGACGACGGTTTACGATCCCCGAGTCAATCTAAGCTATCAGCAGAACATCGGTAAGGCGACAGGATATGGTTTGGATCTGGAGACAAACGTCTTTCTGGGGAAATCGTGGACGTTTTTCTTCAATCCCTGCTACACGGTGCTGACTTACGACGAGGACTTGACCTATCAGGGTAACACCCTTTTCGTCAAAGACAATCAGGTTGTGGATACACCAAACTGGCTCGTCAAGACCGGTTTGATCCACCGCTGGGAGCAGCTCGAAATCGTTCCCATGATGCGATACCTGGGAGAACGGTACGGGGATGCCGAACACAAGGAGAAGATTGGAGACTATGCGGTCTTCGATATCAAGATGGGCTATACGATCAAACGCGTGATCGGGTCAGGAAATCTCAAGCTTTCATTGGAACTGCTCAATGTCTTCGACCGGAAATATGTTTCGGCCATCAATGCGTCGGATGACTCCCGTTCCGGATCGACCAGCTATTCCGTCGGTGCTCCTTTTACGGCGTTCGTTATGGCGGCCGTCGATTTCTGATGGCCTTTCCATCCACTTCTCCCTTTGAAGAGGTTCCTGCTCTCGGGTTCAGCGATGGGGATGAACATCCAAACGACAGTTGTCAAGCCGAAGGCACAGGGGGTTTTCTGGCTTCATCCAGCACCTGTCGAACGGTTCTGCTCAGGTTTTCAAAGGGAATGGGTTTCATCATCAAGCATCGGATGCCGAGTTCAGCGGCACGGGATTCGGTGACCTGTCGGTTATATCCGGTACACAGAATGACGGGGATGTCGGGGCGGATGTTGATGCATTCCCGGGCGAGCACATCCCCCGTCATGCCGGGCATGGTCATATCCGTGATGATGAGATCGAAATCCCCTGGCATCTTGCGAAACAGTTCCAGGGCTGCAGCACTATCTGTCATGCCGGTAACTTGGTATCCCAACTTCGTCAGCATTTCCATGCATACCTGAACGACCGTTGTTTCGTCATCGATCAGAAGAATCCTTTCGATTCCAGTCGGCAAGACGGTCTGCTGGATCTGAGAACACCGCCAGGATCCATATTCGATGGTCGGCAAATCGATCGTAAACGTCGTGCCGATGCCAACCTGACTCTTTACCGAAATATCGCCTCCGTAGCTTTTCACGATTCCATGAACGATGGAAAGTCCCAACCCCGTGCCCACTCCCTTTTCCTTGGTGGTGAAATACGGTTCGAAGATCTTATCGAGATGTTCCGGAGGGATGCCTTTTCCAGTATCGGAAATTATGATGCGCACATAATCACCGGCATCTAGACCGATATCCTCCGTTTGGCGTCCATTGACCCGATGATCCGATACGGTGACAGTGATGGTGCCGATTCCGGTTTCCATCGCTTGAACGGCATTCGTAAAGAGATTCATGAAGATCTGGTGGATTTGGCCGGGATCGGCCAATACGTATGCCATGCTGCGCCAATCCGTCTGGATGTCGATGCTGGTTGGAATGGAGGAGCGCAGAAAACGAATCGCCTCCTTCGCGATCGTGCTCAACTGGATCGGCATTCGTTCGACCTGTTGACGTCTGGCAACGGTCAGAATCTGTTGCACCAGCTCCTTGGCCCGGTTTCCGGCGTTGTATATTTCCCGGACATAGTTTTCGAAGGGGGAACCCTTTTCTGCCAATGCAAGAGAGAGCTCGCTGTATCCGATAATAGCGGTCAGAATGTTGTTGAAATCGTGCGCTATTCCTCCGGCCAGAAGACCGATGGACTCCATCTTCTGTGCATGATTCAGCCGATGTTGGAGTATCTTCTGCTGTTCCCGAAGGGTGATGGTCTCCGTCATGTCTCGGGATATCCCCAACAGATAACGAGGAGTTCCATCCGGATCATAGATGGGGATTTTTTTCGTATGCAGCCATCGCTTGCCTGAATGAGCACTGTGAATAGGTTCTTCTGGAATATCGAGAAGTTTACCGCTTTGCAAAACCTCCCGATCTTTTTCTACAAAAAAATCGGCTTCCTCCTTTGGGAAAAAATCGTAATCCGTTTTCCCGACCATCTCTTTCACTGGATAACCCAAAAGCCTTTCCACTGAGCGGTTCAACCGGACAAACCGAAGGGAGTTGGCGTCTTTCACGAAAATCAGATCCGGAATATGCTCGAAGATGGCGTTCAGGAACATTTCCCGCTGTTGAAGCTCCTCGAGAAGGGTCTGATTTTTCCATTGAAGATAATACCGTTGCAGTCCGTCTTCGATTCTGGATAAGATGAATTCCCGATCAATGGGCTTGGTGAAATATCCCTGTACCTGGCCCTTGTTGATGGCATCGACCAGTGGATCGAAATCGCTGAATCCAGTCAGCATGTACCGAAGGATTTGAGGGTATCGTTCCGCGACGATTTCCAGCAGATCCGAACCGGTCATACCCGGCATGCGCTGATCCGTGATCAGCACCTGGATATCGGTCGTGTCCAGAATATCAAGCGCCTGGTGTGCCGACTCCGCCAGATATACCTCATACCTGCGGCGAAAGATCGCCTTGAAACTGGTGAGGTTTTCCATGTCGTCGTCAACATACAGGATACGAGCTTTCTGCATGGGCATATCCCCGATCATACGGGCTCCTTTCCGACGGGTAGAAGAATGGAAACCGTCGTTCCTTTCCCTTCGACGCTGTCGATTTCGATCGAACCACCATGTTCCTGAACGATGCCGAGACTGATGGACAGGCCCAGTCCCGTCCCCTTTCCCACATCTTTGGTGGTGAAAAAAGGGTCAAAGACTTTCTCTCGGACGGCATCGGGGATTCCGATACCGGTATCCTGGACCGATAGAACTGCATACACCTCACTGTTCCGTCTGAGCACAGAGGTTGTAAGGGTGATGCTTTCCTCTTCATGAACACGTTTGCTCTCGATGGCATCGATCGCATTGCCAAGAACGTTCGTGATGACCTGAATCATTCCGCCCGGATATACTGCAATTTTGGGTAGATCTCCGTATTGCTTGCGAATGGAAAGAGCCTTTTTGTATCGGGGCGATAGAATGACCAGGGCTGCGTCCACCAGTCGATGCAAATCGGTCTTTTCCTTGACGAAGGAATCCTTTCGGGCGTAAAGCCTCAAGCTTTGAACGATTTCCTCGGTTCTCCGAACTCCTTCCTGGATGTGAGACAGCAGCGAGGGGATTTCGGCCGAAAGCGTATCATATTCGATTTCCCGATGTAGGGCTTCGATTCGGGCCGTCATCTCCGAACGAGGGCATTCGGATCGACAGGATGCATAGAGCGAAAGCAGTCGCTGAATGTCCTCGATGTCCGCCTGCAGCGCCAGGGCACTGGTCTTGATGAAATTGACGGGGTTGTTGATCTCATGGGCGATGCCCGCCGTCAGGATGCCGATTGCGGCCAGTTTTTCGGATTGGATGAGTTGCTGCTGGGCTGCCTTAAGCTCCCGCATGGCCTTTTCCAGTGCGGCGTTCTGTTCCGCGATGGCTCTCTGGGCGCCGATCAGCTTCAGATGGACCTCGACCCGGGCATGTACTTCCTCGAATTGAAAAGGTTTGGTGATATAATCGACACCGCCTGCCTGGAAGGCCTTCACCTTGTCCAGTGTTTCGGTCAAGGCGCTGATGAAGATGACGGGAAATCCACGGGTTCGCTCCTCCGATTTCAGTCGCTGGCAGACCTCGAATCCGTTCATCCCCGGCATATTCACATCCAACAGCATTAAGTCCGGTGGATCGTTCCATGCCGACTTCAACGCCATTTCTCCGGAAGGAAAGGATCGAACCCGATATCCCCGCTCCCTCAGCATCCGGTTCAGCAGATGGAGATTGGCTGGTGTGTCGTCTACGATCATGATGGTGTGGTTGCTGCTCATGGATCTTTGTCTGTCGAATCTCGAGGGTTTAGGAGGTTTAGCAGGTCATCATATCGGAATTCCTCGGCCAACGGACGAAACTTCCTCGCGGCTTCCGGAAATGAGTCGGCCAGTCGGTCGATGGCCGACAACAGATCGTCGTGATATCCGGCTTCGATGGCCTGGCGTAGGGATTCGATCGCGTGCCGGGGGATTGAGGTGATATCCAGGCGGGAAACGACGGTATCCGTTTCGGCGGTTTCTCTTTCTGGTTCGGCAATCCCCTCATGTTCATATTCGATTCCAGTCAACCGCTGGATTTCGGAGAGAACTTCGGCCTGAATGAAGGGCTTTCGAATGAAGGCGTCGGCGCCATACTTGAGAACGGCTGTTTTTTGCTCCTCGAGAGCGCTCGCACTGACTGCGATGACGATGGTGCCCTTTCCGATAGCAGACGCCTTGATTCTTCGGGTTGCTTCAACACCATCCATAACCGGCATGCGGATGTCCATCAAAACGACATGTGGGTGCCATTGCGCGTGTAGCTCGAGGCACTCCTCGCCGTTTTGGGCTTGTCGTACCTCGAAACCCACTCGTTCCAACATTCGGGTCAGGATATCCCGGTTGGCAGCATTGTCATCTGCAACCAGAATGCGTAAGGGAACGGACTGGACGGCAAGTTTGCGAACGGCTGAAAGCGGTTGGCTTCTCGGTTCGTTCTGCTGCGAAGCGGTTTGAGCCAGGATGAAAAACCGAAAAAGGCTGCCCTTCCCGACCTGGCTTTCAACCGATATTGTTCCGCCCATGCGATTGACATACGCCCGGCAGATGGCAAGCCCCAGTCCTGTCCCTTCCTTGTGACGACCGATGTCCGTCTGCTCGAAGCTCCGAAAGATGAGCTCCAAGTCTTCCGGTTGAATGCCTGGTCCCGTGTCTTCGACCGAAAACTGCAACCGATAGTGTCGGGATGTTTCATCGGAAACCGCCTCCGTGTCGACCGGTTCGGCGGCGACGTGAAGCGTGATCTTTCCCTGCTCGGTAAATTTGACGCCGTTGGCCAGCAGATTGATGATGACCTGACGGAGTTTTCCTTCATCCAATATCATATACCGAGGGACGTCCTTTTCACAAATGAATTCCAGAGACAGCCCTTTGGCCTGCGTCCGCATGTCGAACATCCGTCGGATATCTCCCAACATCGAATGAAGGTCGCAGACCGCAGGGTGCAATTCGATCCGTCCGGCTTCGATCTTGGACATTTCGAGGATGTCGTTGATCAATGACAACAGGTGGTTTCCGCTGCGGCTGATGGTGTCGAGATGCTGCCGCAGATCGGTCGACAGGGAGGGGTCCTGCTGCATCAGTTGCGTATATCCGAGGATCGCATTCATGGGTGTGCGAATTTCATGGCTCATGTTGGCCAGAAACAGGCTTTTGGCCCGGTTGGCCGCTTCGGCCGCCTCCTTTGCCTGTTTGAGTTTCGATTCGGCTTCTTTCAATTCCGTGATGTTCCGATAGATGGCATAAACCCCGGTCACCCGGTGATTGACGACAATGGGAGCTCCTGTCACGGAAACCGGGATCAGAGAACCGTCCTTTCGTTTGCGGAGCGTTTCGGTTACCGATCGGCGGCTTTCCATGATCGATCGCTTGAGCTGCTGTCCTTCCGTACGCAGATGTTCCGGAATGATCGTATCGTCCAGGGAGTGTCCCAGCACCTCTTCCGGTTGAAAACCGAACATGCGAACGAATTCCTCATTGACTCGAACCACGTGATCCTTTTCATCGATCAAGACGATTCCTTCGGGCGCGTTGTCGAAGAGGGATCGGTACCGCTGTTCACTGATCTGATTGGCTGTAAGGGCTTCCGACAGGTTCTGATTGGCCGTTTTCAGCTCCGCTGTACGCTCCTGAACCACTTCCTCAAGATGTTGTCTGTGTTCTTCGAGGGCCTGGGTGGTTTGCTGAAGCGCGAGCTCTGAGGTTCGAATGGAATCCATCATTTCGTTGAAGCAGGATGTTAGGGTGCCAATTTCGTCGCTTCTCGATACGGGAAGACGGTGCGCATAATCTCCGGTCCGGGTGACCTGTAGAATGCCTTGCTGAAGCATTCGAAGTGGCCGAAGCACATAGTGCTGCATGCCCAAGAAAACAATGAGAAGGAAAACGGCCAATCCGATGCAGACGATACATACTGTTTCCCAGATGGCTCGGTTCACCCGACTTTCGATATGGTCCATCGGAATCAGGGCGATGATTTTCCATCCAAGTTCTGCGGATGTCAGAAACACCCCGAACTGTTGTCCGCTGGCTTCAGAAAGCAGAAAGCTACCGCGGTTTTTCTCGATGACAGTCCGGCTATGATCGTGAAGTATGTCGATCAGGTTCGTAGCTACAGAAAAATGTTGCTCTGCAGCCAGAAGGTTGCCCATCGAATCGGTCAACATCATCGTACCTTTTTCTTCGATGCGATAACCGGAAACATAACGCGTCAGGTCCTGAAGGGTGATATCCGCACCGACGACTCCATAGACCGATTGCTGGTCGTCAACAAGTGCCTTTGCGACACCGATGTTGACATCCGGAGTGGTTACGGCCCGATACGGCGCGGTCACGACAACCTGATCCGGGTAGGCCTTGGCGAGCAGATACCAGGGGCGGGTTCTCGGATCGTAACGGGTCGGGCGAAACCGCTTGTGAGAGCGCACGAAGCTGCCGTTTTCGCGACCCATGTAGACCGAGCCGATGTGGCGGTGGGTCAGGCGGTACAAGTGAAAGATATCGATGATGGCCTGTTCGGCTTCCCCGATATGGTAAACGAAATGTTCTTCGTCAGCGTCTAGAAAGCGGGTGAACTGCAGATCGTTTCGGGTCCGGACCGTTTCGTTTTGTGCGAGAACAGACACCCCGTGCTTCACGTCGTTCACCAGCATATTCAGCGAAAAATCGAGATTTTCGAGTTGCTTGACGATTCCAGCCTCGATGGTCGCCAAATGGTATTCACGGAGTTCGGCCCTTAGGAGGAAAACCAGCGTGCTCAAAACGCACAAGCCGCACAGGCCGTAGAGAAGAAACAATTTCTGTTTCA